>JBBQTN010000067.1:0-22905 GCA_038213195.1 Acidimicrobiales bacterium
TCGGCGACCAAACCGAGCACCGGCGCCCCGATCGGCGTACCACCCATGAAGATGCACATGTACAAGGCCATCACGCGACCGCGCATCTCGGCCGAGACGCTCATCTGAACGAAGGCGTTGGCCGTGGCGATCATCAGCAGCGAGGTCACGCCGCACAGGGGCAGGCTGATCGCGAACGTCAGGTACGTCGGCGCGAGCCCTGACACGATCTCGACGACCCCGAAGGCCAGCGCGCAACCGATGATGATCGTCTGGCGCGGCCGCGCCCGGCGGGCAGCGATCAACGAGCCGCCGAGCGAGCCGATGGCCAGGATCGACCCGAGCAGCCCGTACTCGCCCGCTCCCTTGTGGAACACCTTCGTCGCCATCAGCGCAGTCGTCATCTGGAAGTTGAACCCGAACGTCCCCGCGCAGAAGACGATCGCCATGATCAGCATGATGTCGGGGCGCGAACGCACATAGCGGACCCCGTCGCGCAGCTGGCCCTTCGCCCTGCCGATCGGCTTCGTCGGGCGCATCTCGGCGTGACGCATCATCATCAGCGAGATGATCACGGCGCCGTAGCTGATCCCGTTGAGGATGATCACCCAGCCGGTCGCCGTCACACCGGAGCCCATCAGGGCGATCAGCGCGCCGGCGAGCGCTGGGCCGATCATCCGCGCCAGGTTGAACGAGGCCGAGTTCAAGGCGACCGCGTTGGACAGGTACGCATCGTCGACCATCTCGTTGACGAACGCCTGCCGCGCCGGGACGTCGAGGGCGCTGGCCATACCGAACAGGAACGTCAGGACGTAGATGTCCCACACGTTGATCGTGCGGGTAACGGCCATCACGCCCATCACGAGCGCCGTGACGCCCATCAACGACTGGGTCCAGTTGAGCACGGTCCGCTTCGCGTAGCGATCGGCGAGCACGCCGGCGAACGGCGAGAACAGCAGCGTCGGCAGGAACTGCAGGCCGGTCGTGATGCCGAGCGCGCCGGCGCTGCCGGTCAGGGTGAGCACCAGCCAGTCCTGGGCGACGCGCTGCAGCCACGTGCCGATGTTGGACAGCAACGACCCACCGGCGAACAGCCGGTAGTTGCGGAACTTGAGCGCGGCGAACGTCCTCGAGTTGCCCGACGACCTCACCATCTTCAGCCGGCCGGCCCATCGAGGTTCGAGGCAGGGACCTCGCAGCCGCCCCGGTCGAGGGCGCGGCGCAAGCACGCAGCGGCCGACCTCCGCGGGTGCCCGGCTGGTCCCCTCGTCCAGTCCGCTCCGACGTCCGCCACGTACGCTGAACCTAGCTACTTCGACCTCAACGAGTCGTGGTAGGCGGGCTGTCGGGGTCGCCCTCCCCCACGTTCGCGCCGGGTCGAACCGGCTCAGCCGAAACAGGTTGACCGACCCGCCCGTGGCGGAATTCCGGTCGTGCAGTGACGGGACGGGTCGCGCCGGCGATCAATACTGTTCTCTTCCCGGCGGGCGTGCTGCCGTGGTCGATTGAAGGGAAGCTGATGGCGCATTTCATGGTCCAGGCCACGTACAACCCCGACGCGTGGCGTCGACTGGTCCAGAACCCTGAGGACCGGCGAATGGCGATCGGAGCCCTCGTCGAGAAGGCCGGTGGCCGCCTGGTGGATCTGTGGTTCTCGTTCGGGGACAGCGACATCGTGTTCATCTTCGAGGCACCCGATGTTCTCGCGGCAGGCGCCGTGTCCGTCGCCGGCACCGCCGCCGGGCACATCAGTGCGATCCGCACGACGCAGCTCCTCACGGCCGAGGAGTCGATGGAGATGATGCGCAAGGCCGCCGCGCTCGGCCCGGCGCAGGCCCCGTCGGGCGCCTGAGACTCCGACGCATGGTGCCCGCCGCCCGTCATCTGTTGCGGGCCAGGGATCTTGCCGACGCCCGGTACGTCGATCCGCTCACCGTCGCCGACCTCGCTCGCGCCGCCGGCCTGTCGCCAGCTCAGTTCAGCCGAGAGTTCCGGCACACGTTCGGCGAAGCGCCGCACCAGTACCTGCTGACCCGCCGTCTGGAGCGTGCCGCCGCGCTGCTGCGTGATACCGATCGCACCGTGACGGAGATCTGCTCTGCGGTGGGACTGGCCAGCCTCGGATCGTTCACGACCAGCTTCAGGCGGATCTACGGCATGGCCCCACTCGCCTACCGGGCGAGCTTGCCTCCCGCGTCCCGCCACATCCGCGTTCCGCGGTGTGTCGCCCATGCCTACGGCCGCCCGAAGAACCGCACGTTTCGAGAAGCCCCTTCGACCCCGCATCCGTAGCGTCGCGTCCAACGACTGAGGAGGTCAGCATGATCAAGATCGCCAACACCCAGTTCTGGGTGCACGACCAGGACGAGGCGCTCGTCTTCTACACACGGACGCTCGGCTGGGAGGTGCGCGCCGACGTGACCGTGGAGGAATGGAACTTCCGGTGGCTGGTCGTCGGTCCGGTCGGCCAGGACGACGTCGGGCTGGTGCTGATGCCCGTCCCGACACCGCCGATGCTCGATGCCGGCAGCAGCGCACAACTCGCCGAGCTGGTTGCCAAGGGTGCGGGGGGAACGCTGTTCCTCGAGACCGACGACTGCCAGGCCGCCTACGACGAGCTCAGCGCCCGCGGCGTCGTGTTCAACGATCCACCCACGCCACAGCCCTACGGCATCGACACGTCGTTCCGCGACCCGTCGGGCAACAACATCCGCCTGACGCAGGTCCTCGAGTTCTCGATGGACGGCCACTGACGAACACCGGCCGTGAGCCGGCCTGGGCGGCGTCCTGACGACCGGCGTCGCGACGCTCCTTCCCAGTGGCGGCTCGCCCGTCGAACATCAGTGCCAGGCGCCCGATGCGGGCAGTGCGAGCGCGAGCGCTCCGACCCCCGCGATCGCGGTGATCGTGGTCAGCGGCCGTCGGTCGTGGTGCGGGCGCCGGCGGCGCTCGTACCATGACACCCAGAACAGCGGACCGACGACAAGCAGGGCGTGATCGGCGGCCGCCATCGCCGCCATCAGCGGCCAGCAGCTGAACACGCAGTCCGCGCCGAGCCGGACGCCGAACCGGCGACAGGCGGGCGCCCCCGACGCTGGGTCGAGCGGAGGAGCGAACGTGCGGTGACAGTGGGCGGCGGTGCGCCGCTTGAACGGGGTGCACTGCCACACGATCGCCGTCGCGAACAGCACGACGATCGCACTCGTCCGGCCGACGACGCGCACGGCCAGCGACGAGCCCTCGGCGAGCACGATCGCGGCGATGGCCCAGACCCCGGCCCAACCCGCGACGACTGCTGCGGTGTTGCGAAGGCGTTGGCGATGCTGGCTGCGCAGCGCCACGAACCGGGCGTTCGGCGCGATCAGCGCCAGCATGATCGCGATCATCGCGGCCCACATCAGGGCCGCCGTCGCGAGGCCGGACGCAATCGACGCGTGCCCGCTCCCCGTGCCCTGCATGCCGGGCATGTCGGGCATCGCGTGGAGCTCGCGGCGACCCGGTCGCATCGAGGACGTCGTCTGACCGCCTGCGCCGACGAGACGTTCGACGGCTCCGTGGAAGGCGAGGACGGCCCAGCCCGGTGCGGCGATCACGAACAACCACCACTCCGGTCGTCGTCGACTCGCCACCCGCACGCGCCCGAGCGCCCGCAATCGGGTGCGCGGGCCGAGCGAGGCCGCCCCCGAATGTCCTGCGAGCTCGATCACGCGATCAGGCGGATTCGATGGTGATCTGCTCGATCGACATCCCGGCGCCGGCGAGGTCGCGCTCCGGGTTGAGCGGGACCAGCCGGATCGTGGACGTCGCGAGGTCGAACGCCGGACCGAGCGCGGTCACCTGCGGCGTCACGTCGAAGATGCGCATCTTGCCCGTCGTCGCCGATGCGTCTTCACGAGTCGCCTCGTAAACGCCGAACAGCGACAGCAGGCCGACGTAGTGCGCGGAATCAGCCGGCTCGGCCGGCTCGTTCTCACCGAGTCCGAGGTACACCTCGTACGAGGTCGGCGCGGGACGCAGTGCACGTATCCCGGTGAATCGCAGGATCCATCGCGTGTCGTCGGCGATGCGCGGCGCGACCAGTCCCGCCGACGGCGTGCCGGCCGGAGGGGACATGCGCGTTTGGATCTCGGCTGCCAACGGCACGTTCCGGGTGGAGGTGATCGGCTGTGGGAGCGAGCGGAGGGCGTCGAGGGGCGCGACGATGCCGAACGGACCGGCCTGCGAGCCCGGGGGCGCTGGCGGGGAGGGCGGAAGCGGCGGCGCAGCGGTCGAGTCGTAGGCGTAGCCGAGCGCGGTGACATCGATGACCTCGGGCGCCGTCCAGGTCTTGACCGTCGCGTCGGGGCGCAGGAAGTTGAAGCGCTGCTTCGTCCACGACTTCTGGGCCGCCCCTGCCGGACCGGTTGCAGCGTTGAACGGGTAGGAGTGACCGAGCGTCCTCGCGTAGGTCTCCCACAGCCGGTCGATGTTGCAGTGGTGCATCCAGAACACGGGGTCGAGTCCCGCTGTCTCGAACAACGCCATGCTGCCGTTGACCTGCACGTGCACCGAGCCGTGCGGCTGGCGATCGAGCTCGCCCGGTTCGTCGTCCTGATGGAACAGCGCGGCATTGTTCGGGGTCTCCAGCACCCCTCCCCCGAAGGACACGAAACCGGTGTCCTGCTGGTTGGCGAAATGAGGCCGCAGCAAGGCCTGCGTGGCGGTCGCCCAAAGGGTTCCGCTCTGCGGATCGGCGTCGCCGGTCATGTGCCGCGTCGGATCGAACAGCGGGTTGGCGAACGTGCCGTCGGGCTGTGCCGTCACGCCGGGGACGGACACCCCTGCGGGCAGCGTGGCATTGCGCAGTGGCTTCGGTAGACCCAACCGCGTCGGATCGGTCCTGTGGTCCGAGTAGTTCCAGTACAGCAGTCCCCACGTCGCGGCTGGCCCGCCCAAGTCGCCGATGTGCTTGCGCACGACAGCTTCGAACTCCACCAGATAGGCGCGATGCCACGGGATGAAGAACCACTGGTCGTGCGCGCACTGATGCCAGATCGCCTTCTTTCTCCTGAACCTCGGCCACGACGTCGCCGGGACGAACGAAGCGTGCACTTGCGACTGGTATCCGAGGCTCAGCGGATCAGACCACTGTCGGGCGATCGACGCCATCTGGTCCACCAGCGATTGCGGCAGGTTCTGCCTCAACGCGCTGATGAACGTCGTCTGGAAGACGTCCAACTGTGGCGTCAGCGCCTTCATGCGATGCATGGCCGCTGCGTACCAGACAAGGTCGTCGTTCCACCCGTTCGCCGCTCCTGCCCGCCAGGCCGCCTTCCTCGTCACAGTCGCCACGATCGGCCCCCCGGATGTCGCTGGCACTCGTCGGCGTCAGGGTAGTTCGATCTCGCGCAGCCTCATTTCATCCGACGTCGACTGCGGCGTGATGAGGCACTGCGTCGTGAACAACGAGCTCCGACGCTCACTTCAGGTAGCAACGCATCCCGACGAGCACGACGTGGTCGTCGGCCACGGGAAGCTTGCGCTTGGCGGCATTGGCCTTCACCGTGTCGGGGTCCGAGCACGCCAGGTCGATGCCGGCAAGGCCTTCAGGGCGGCCATCGGAGATCGGCACGAAGCGCAGCGTGGCGTTGTCCAGTGGGATCGTCGCCACACCGTCCTCGTCGGCGCGGTCGATCTCGATGATCTCCGACCAGCGCGTCGCCACCTTCTCCGGGTCGTCGCACTGCATCTCGGCCGCGGTGATCGCCGAGACCAGGTCGGTGCGGATCGCCTTCTGCCAGTCCTTGCCCGCCGGGCTCCACGGGCCCATCGGGTCCTCGCCGCCGATCTGCTGATCGATCTCGAGGAACGATCCGCCGGTCTCGGCGGGGTGCAGTTGCATGTTGATGAAGTCGTCGTCGTGGAACTGCCCGACGATCCGGATGCCGATCTCCTCGACACGCGAACGCCGTGGTGCGTGGTCGTCGGTCTGGGTGATGACCATGTACCCGCCGGCACCCATGCGCCGCAGGAGGTAGCGCTCGGCCGTCGTGCCTTCTGTGATCGGCGCGACGATCTCGAGGAGCTGGGTGCCGATCGGCATCAGCGTGTTGTGCAGCCCGAGGTTCTTGATGCCCGGATCGTGGAAGGCGATCGCGAGGCCGAGGACATCGATGAACTCCTGTGCGGCGACGAGGTCATGGCGGGCGACGAGCGCGATCTGGCGAATGTTGAGCATGGTGGTCACTTCCCTTGGAATCGTGGGTGGCGCTTCTCTACGAAGGCGTGGGACGCTTCGGTGCAGTCGTCGGCGAGCACCGTCTCCGCGACCATGCATCTTGGTCGGCGCGGGCGCACGGGCCGTCACCAGGCGATGTGCCAGGAGACGAGGGTGATCATGGTCCGATGCTCCGGCGGATCATCGGCTTCTCGGCACCGGACGTGCGCGGAGCCGCGCGCGTGTGACCAGCCTGTAAGCGCGGTTCGCGATGCTCGAGGTTCGTCGCCCGTCGTCAGCCGCCCAAGAACCTGCGGTCGCCGCGGGCGCGACGCGAGTGCCGCGCGGCAGTGACGCTGTTCGTCGGCGGGTGCTGAATGTCCGAGATCGGCTGGAGGAGGTCTGCGTGGAGCGCGGTTGGGGGTTCGTCGGCAGCCAGGACCGCCGCGACACGCCCTCTGGCGACACCGGGCTGGGGGTCTGCACGGGTGGGCGCCCGCTCGCCGTCCTGTTCCGACGAGACCCTCGCCGAGTGACCGCTGCAGCGACCGACCGGCGCGACACCGTGACGAACTCGGATGACGACCGGGTCGAGGGATCGTTCGGATCGAGTGGTCTGGCGGGAGGACATAACCTGAGAACCATGGGGATGGATGTCGTCCTCCTGGGGGATTTCCGGGTCGCCGTCGACGGGCGCGACGTCACACCTCGCTCGCACAAGGCCCGGGCGGTGCTTGCCTCCTTGGCGATCCGCCACGGGCGAGCAGTCGCCGCCGACACGTTGCTCGAGGAGCTCTGGCCGGATCTGCGTCCCGATCGGAGTCGGCACGTGCTGCACGTGCGTGTCGCCGAGATCCGTCGGTTGCTCAAGTCAGCAGGGGCGTCAGCCGCTCTGGAATCATCCGCAGTCGGATATCGCCTCGCGGTCCCGGCAGAAGCCTTGGACGCCGAGAGGTTCACCGCTCTCGTCGGACGCGCCGAGCTGCAGTCGAGGAGCGGCGATCACGTCGGAGCGTCGACGATGCTGCGCGAAGCGCTCGGCTTGTGGAGAGGCGACGCGCTCGGCGGCGTGCAGAGCAGTCGCATGCTCGAGTCCCGCGCCGCCGAGTTGGAGGAGCTGCGCCTCACCGCGACCGAGGAACGAGTGGCGGCCGAACTCGCCGATGGCTGCCACCAGCGACTTGTCGGCGAGCTGGAGACGCTCGTCGCAACCCATCCACTGCGCGAGAAGCTGTGGGAGCAACTCGTGCTGGCGCTGTACCGATCCGGACGGCAGACCGAGGCGTTGCGCGCGTGCACCTCGCTGCGCGACCACCTCCAAGAGCAGGCCGGGCTGCTGCCGAGTCCGCCGATGCAGGAGCTGGAGACGGCGGTGCTCGCCCACGACCCGTCGCTCGGTCCGCCTCCCAGCGTGACGCTTCCGTCGCTTGCGGGTTCGACCCCGACAGGCTCGACACCGGCCATCGACCCACACGGAGCGCCGAGCGCCGACGGTAGGCGGCGACCCACGGCGCCGCCGGTGCGCTACACCACGTCCCCCGATGGCGTCCACATCGCCTACCAGATCAGTGGAGCTGGACCCGACCTCGTCGTCGTCCCCGGCTTCGTCTCGCACCTCGACGCGTGGTGGTCGCCGTGGGGTGCACGGGTTGCGGAACGCCTGAGCAGCTTCGCCCGGCTGATCCTGTTCGACAAGCGCGGCATGGGCCTCTCCGATCGCCCACCACGGGTGGGCCTCGAGCAGTGGCTCGAGGACATCGAGCTGGTGCTCGACGCAGCAGGCTCCGAACAAGCGGTCGTGTTGGGAGTGTCCGCCGGCGGAGCCGCGGCGACCCTCTTCACCGCGCGGCATCCCGAGCGCGTGCGGTGCCTGATCCTCTATGGGGCGCGCGCGAGGTACATCCGCGCGGACGACTACCCTTTCGGCTTGCGCCCGGAACGTGTCGAGGCGATCCTCGCCGACGTGGCGGCGAGGTGGGGACAGGGCGACAACTTCCAGGTCATGTGCCCCAGTGCAGCAGGAGACGCCGTGCTCCGCAAGGAGTTCGAGCGCTTCGAACGCATCTGCGCAAGCCCCGCCGCCGGAGCCGCGTACCTCCGCGCGCTCTTCGAGATGGACGTGCGCGACCAGCTGCCGCTGATCTCGGTTCCCACACTGGTCGTGCACGCCACCGGCGACCGCACGGACAGCATCGAACAAGCCCGCTACATGGCCGAACGCCTGCCACACGCCACGATGGTGGAGCTGGACAGCGACGACCATCTGATCTGGATGTCCGACGCCCGCGAGCAGATCGTCGACGCAGTCGAGGATCTCGTGATGCAACACGCGACGCCTGTCGACGCGCAACAGCCTCGAGAGTAGTTGCGATATCAACCGAGCCGCGACGATCGCGGCTCTCGACGATGAGGAGGAGGAGGAAGTTGATGCCGAATCAAACACTCGACCAGGAGCGCGCTGAGGTGTTCGCCGGCCGGATGCTGGGAGTCGTGAACGACGGGATGTTGGCGCTGATGGTCAGCGTCGGACATCGCACCGGACTGTTCGACACGATGGCCGACATGGACTGGGCCGACGCGAAGGACATCGCCGCCGCGACGGGATTGCAAGAGCGCTATGTCCGGGAGTGGCTCGGCGCAATGGTCACGGGCCAGATCGTGGCGTACAACGCCGCCGCCGCGACATACCGCCTGCCGCCCGAGCATGCGGCGTCTGTGACACGCGCTGCCGGCCCCGGGAACATCGCCTCGTTTACGCAGTACATCTCGATGTTGGGCGACGTCGAGAGCGGGATCGTCACGGCGTTCCGAGAGGGCGGTGGCGTGCCCTACTCGCAGTTCCCCGAGTTCCAGCGGCTGATGGCGGAGGACAGCGCGCTCGTGTTCGATGCCGCGCTGCTCAGCACGATCCTCCCCCTGGTAGCTGATCTACCACCACGCCTCGAGCAGGGCATCGATGTGGCTGATGTCGGCTGCGGCTCCGGGCACGCCATCAACCTGATGGCCACCGCGTACCCGAACAGCCGGTTCGTCGGGTTCGACTTCTCGGCAGAGGGCGTGGCCGCCGCCCGCCACGAGGCAACCGCGAAGGGCCTCGGCAACGCCCGCTTCGAGCAGCGCGACGTCGCCACGCTCGAAGGTCCGCCGGCCTACGACCTGGTGACGTCGTTCGACTCGATCCACGATCAGGCTCAGCCGGATCAGGTGCTCCGCTCCATCTTCGAGATGGTCAAACCCGGTGGGACGTACCTCTGCGTCGACATCCAGGCGTCCAGCGATCTCGGTGAGAACATCGACCATCCGCTCGGACCGTTCCTCTACACGGTCTCGTGCATGCACTGCATGACCGTGTCGCTGGCGCAAGGCGGCGCCGGCCTCGGCGCCGTGTGGGGCGAGCAGAAGGCGTTGCAGATGCTCGGCGAGGCCGGCTTCACCGATGTCCGAGTCGAGACGGTTCCCGGCGACATCGCCAACAACTACTACATCGCGACACGTCCGTAACCGAACGAGCTTGGGTCATCGAGCTACCTGCTCAGGTGAGGCTCGGTGCGAGGGCTCGCCACTGGTCGACGGGGAACGCCCGGGGATCCTCGGTGAGCACTTGGATGCAGACGTGGTCGGCGCCGGCGTCGCGCTGCGCCTGCACACGTGCTGCGATCGTCGCTTCGTCGCCCCACACGACGAGCGCATCGACGAGGCGATTGCTGCCACCGTCCGCGATGTCGTCATCGGTGAAGCCCTGGCGCTTCCAGTTGTTCGAGTAGTTCGGCAGCCCGAGGTACGTCTTCAGATGCAGACGGGCGATCTCCCTCGCCTTGATCGGCTCGGTCTCCAGCACGACACCCTGCTCACTCGCGACGAGACCATCGGGTCCGATGCCGGCGCGCGCCGCCTCGGTCAGCTCCGGCGTGACCAGGTATGGATGCGTGCCGGCCGTGCGTCTCCGGGCGAGCTCGAGCATCTTCGGGCCGAGCGCAGCAATGATCCTGTCCTCGACCGCCAACGGCGTCGGTGCCGCATCGAGGCCGTCGAGGTAGTCGGACATCGTCTGCAATGGCTTCTGGAACGTGCCCGGCGCGGTGACGCGGTCGATCAGCGGGCGGTGGCTGATCCCGAGACCGCACAGGAAGCGCGGGCCGTGCTCGGCCGTCAGGCGGGCGTGACCGGCCGCCGCCTCGATCGGTGTGTGCATCCAGACGTTGAGGATCCCGGTCGCGATGGTGGCCGTATGTGTCGCCCCGAGCAGGTTGTCGAGCGGCGTGAAGACATCGCCGCCGACGTCGGGGATCCACAGCGCCGAGAAGCCGAGCGATTCCAGCTCGGTGGCCAGCGCGGCGACTTCACCGGTGTCGCCGTAACGCAGGTTGCCGCTCCAGATCCCCGTCCCGGACAGTCGCTCGTCACTCATCCGGAGATCGCCTGCTGCGACGTGCGGATGAGCGACGCGGCGCTGCGCGCCGAACCCACGTGCCCGATGATTCGCTCGCTGCGCCCACTCATCTCTCGTCCATCCCCTCGCGGTCGCCGGTTCAGCGACGATCGGACACGACCTGCCCGACCCATCCCAGCATCGCGCGACGCCCACGAACCGGCGGCCACCGGGTCAGCGTCGCCAGATCGCGTCGGGGTCGTTCGAGGGTTCATCCGGATCGTTCGTCGATACCGGGTGGCGGAACGCGATCGGAGCTTCTGCTGTCGTGGTGAGGACGATCGCGGGCGGCGCGGCGGGCAGACGAGGTTGTGTCTCGACCGGCAGGATGAGTGTCGGGCCGTCGCCTCGCTGCAGGCCTACGTCGTCGCCCCGGCGGAGGACGCGTGGTCGTCGAGGTCGGACATCGAGCCATGACGGGTGGCGGACGATCGTGACCACTCGCCCGCGGAGCTGGCGAGCACCCGAGACGAAGCCGCCCGGGAGCACGAACATCAGCACGATCAGGGCGAGGCCGAAGAACATCTCCGCGGCGTCCCCACCGGCCGGGCGCAGCAGCACGAACAGCGGTCTCGTCACCTGGCGGATCCCCGGCGGCAGCCCACGCTGGTCGAACGCCCACACGGTCAGGTAGTACGGCACGAAGACGTAGGCGAGCGCGCCGGGGATCGCGCCCGAGATCGTCCCGGTGCCGCCGATCAGGAGTCCGGCGACGAGGAGGATGGACATCTTCGTGTCGAACGCCGAGTCCGTCGCGAACGGGCTGTTCATCATCAACATCGAACCCGCGAGCCCGCCATAGATCGCACTGACCCCGAACGCCAACGCCTTGTACAGCGCGACGTTGACGCCGAGCGCGACCGCTGCCGGCTCGTGGTCACGAATCGTGATCAACGCCCGCCCGGGGCGGCTCCGGACGAAGTTGCGGGTGAGTACGAAGAGGGCCGTCGCGAGCACGATCGAGATGCAATAGACCCACAGCGGTCCGGCGCGACGACCGGCGTCAGCGAACGGCATCCACGACGGCGGCAGCAGCTTGCTCTGGGTGCGCGCTGGTCCTTTTCCGTTCGGTCCACCCGTCAGCCAGTTGAAGCGCAGGACGAGTGACCGGAATGCGAACGCGACTAAGAACGTGACGATCGCGAGGTACACGCCCTTGACCCGCGTTGCCGGGATGCCGAGGAGCAGCCCTGCGAGGAAGCACACGAAGATCGTCGCCGGCAGCGTCGCGAAGAAGCTCCAGTGGTGGTCGGCGACGAGGATCACCGTCGTGTACGCACCCAGCCCGACGAACGCCGATTGCCCCAGCGCCAGCTGGCCCGAGTAGCCCGTCACGACCTCGAGACCGAGGATCGCCACGGCGAAGGCGATGACCGTGTTCAGCTGTCCGATGCGCGATGCCTTGTCGACCGACCCGAACGTGAGACCGAGCTCGGCGGACAACGGCGCGTAGAGGATCACCAACGCCCCGAGCGCCCAGGCGGCGCGCACGTACAGGCGATGGCCCGTCGATCCCTCCCCGAGCGCGATCGGCATCACGCCAACCCCAGCACAATCACTGTCCAAGTATCCCGGGCGGACCGCTCGCCCACGGTGCCGGAGCGTCACGCCCGACCTGGCCGATCGTCGGTTGATGTCGACCGACGCGGGGCGATGGCCGGGACCGTCCATTTGACACCTGGTCGCGGTACCGAGTGCAGTGCACGTCGTGTGGCTGCGATGGGACCTGGCGCTGTGGTGCGCGGCGGGGCTGGGCGTGGTCTTCGCGGCCGCCCGCGGGCGTGCCGACGCGTGGGGTCGCAGCGTCACGCCCGTGTGCAAGGAGGCAGCACTGCTGTTCGTGATCTACGCGCTGTGGCACAGGGCCGGCGAGGTCGAGCTGCTGGGCACCGCGGGGGCGTTCGGGCGCGGCCGCTGGATCTGGCATGCCGAACGGTTCCTGTACCTGCCGAACGAAGTCACCCTGCAGCACTGGACGCTGCACGCCACCTGGCTGGCGCAGTTCGCCAACGTGTACTACATCGTCTTCCACGTCGCGCCACTCGGCATCTTCCTCGTCTGGCTGTACGTCCGCCACCGCGACCGCTTCGGTCATTGGCGCAATCAGCTCGCGTTCGTGTCGATCGTCTGCCTGGCGATCCAGCTGATCCCGGTCGCCCCGCCACGCATGTTCCCGCAGCTCGGCTTCGTCGACACGGCAGCGGTGTACGGGCCGCAGGTGTACCAGAACGGCGGGGCGGGGGCGATCGGTCAGCTGGCGGCGATGCCGTCGATGCACGTCGCCTGGGCGATGGTCATCGGCATCGCCACGGTCAGCGAGAGCCCGAGCAAGCGGCGCTGGATCGGAGCAGCGCACGCCGCGCTCACCATGTTCGCCGTCACGGTCACCGGATACCACTGGCTGCTCGACGGCATCGTCGCGACGGCCGTGCTCCTGCTCGGCATGCTCATCGCCGACCAGTGGCACCGCAGGGTCGCCCGGCACGCCCCTGCGCAGGATCTCGCTGCGAATGCCGTCGTCGCCGGTCCCACGTCGCGATGACCATCGCCTCGGCTCAACGAAAGCGGCCGAGGTGGTCGAGGATCGAGCGGGCGACCAGCGCCCCCTGCTCCATCGGCGCGAAGTGGGTCACGCCGGCAAGCACCTCGAGGCGCGCATCGCCGAGCGCGTCGGCAACGAGCGGCGCCACCATCGGCGGCAGTTCGTTGCCCGTCGCCATCGCGGCCCCGGCGGCAACGACGACCGGGCAGGTGATGGCGGCGAACTGGGAGAAGTCGAGCCGCTCGTTGGTCTCGTAGACCCTCGCCTCGGTATCGCCCGAGCACGTCAGCTTGACCGTCCCGTCGGGTTGCGGCGCGGTGCCCTGCTCGACGTAGGCCCACACCGCCTCTGGCTCACAGCCCGCGAACGGCGACTTCGACCGGAAGCGGTCGACCGCCTCCTCCACGGACGCGAACACGAGCCGGCGCCGGCGGGACGCCTCGATCAGGTTCGAGGGCGTCGGCGTGGCGTCCCACGTGTCGGGGACGAGCACCGGCTCGAACGCCCAGCACGCGCGCAGCGTGCCAGGCCGCTGCTGCTCGGCACGCAGCAATGTCGCCCCGCCCAGCGAGTGGCCGGCGGCGAGCGCCGGCGCGCCGCCGATGGCGTCCACGGCGGCGAACACCTCGGCGGTGAACCAATGGCGCTCGACCGGGATCCGCGCGTGAGCCTGCAGCGACGCGCCGTGACCGCGGAAGTCGAGCCCGTAGCAGTGGAAGGTGGCGCGCAGGTGCGGGATGACGGTCGCCCACATCCCAGCGTTGAGGCCGTTGCCGTGCGTCAGCAGCAGCGCAGGCCCGTCGCCGCCGAGGTCGTGCAGGGCGGCGTGCTCGCCGTCGTCATCGCGCAGTTGCCGGATCTCCATAGCGGGCCGACCCTACGATCCGGGCGCGCTGCGACGGTCACCAAGACGGCGGGTGCATCGCCTCAGCGGGTGGTGGCACGCTGCCCCGCGCGCAGGTCGGAGAACCGCTTGCCCTCCGCGGCGAGCCGTTCGAGGAGAGCCGCCGGCTTCCACTGTGCGCCGGAGGTCGCCTCCAGTTCCTGCAACCGGCCGAGGATCTTGTCCAACCCGATCTGATCGGCGTAGAACATCGGTCCGCCGCGGTACGCCGGCCAGTTGTAGCCGTTGATCCAGATGATGTCGATGTCCGAGGAGCGGATCGCCTTGCCCTCCTCGAGGATCTTCGCTCCTTCGTTGATCATCGGGTAGATCAGGCGCTCGACGATCTCGTCGTCGGTGAAGGTCCGAGCCGGCTGGCCGCTCTTCTCCGCGAACTCGCGGACGATGCCCTCCGTCACCGGAGACGGCGACGAGGTCCGGTTCGCGTCGTAGTCGTAGTACCCGGCCCCGGTCTTCTGCCCGCGGCGATCGAGCTCGCACAACCGGTCGCGGATGGTCGCTCCGGCCGAACGCTCCTTGACCCACCCGATGTCGAGGCCGGCGAGGTCCATCATCTGGAACGGGCCCATCGCGAACCCGAACTCGTAGAGGGCGCGATCGATGTCCCACGGCATCGCCCCCTCGTCGAGCAGCGCCTGCGCCTCGCGTCCGCGCTGGGCCAGCATCCGGTTGCCGACGAAGCCGGCGCACACGCCCACGAGTGCGGCCAGCTTGCCGATCTTCTTGCTGATCTGCATCGAGGTGTTGATCACCTCGAGCGAGGTGTGGTCGGCGCGCACGACCTCGACCAGACCCATGACGTTGGCCGGCGAGAAGAAGTGCATCCCGATCACCGACTCTGGCCGTCCGGTGACCGACGCGATCTCATCGATGTTCAACCCGCTGGTGTTGGTGGCCAGCACCGCACCGGGCTTGCAGATCGCGTCGAGCTGGGTGAACACGTCCTTCTTGATGTCCATCCGCTCGAACACGGCTTCGATCACGAGATCGACGGTGGCCAGGTCGTCGAGCGCCAGCGACGGGGTGATCAGCCCCATCCGCCGGTCGACGTCCTCGATCGGGAAGCGGCCGTTGCGCGCACTGCGTTCGTAGTTGGCGCGCACGACGCCGAGGCCGCGATCGAGCGCGTCCTGCTGCGTCTCGACGATCGTGACGGGGACGCCGGCGTTGACGAAGTTCATCGCGATCCCGCCGCCCATCGTGCCCGCGCCGATGATCCCCACCGACGCCACCGGGATCGTCGGGGTGCTGGCCGGCACGTCGGGGATCTTCCACACCTCGCGCTCGGCGAAGAACACGTGGCGCTGGGCTGCTGATTCGGAGCTCGAGACGAGGCCGCCGAACAGCTCCCGCTCGACCTTCAAACCCTCGGCGAAGGGCAGCGCGACGGCCGCCTCGACGGTCTTGATGATCGCCTCGGGCGCCTTGAAGCCGCGGAACCTCTTGGCGTTGGCGCCGCGGAAGGCGGCGAACTCCTCTGCGGACATCGGCTCGACGGGCCGGTCGCTGATCTTGGCCAGCGGTGCACCGATGGCCACGATGCGGCGGGCGTAGGCGATCGCGTCGGCGCGCAGCGTGCCCTCGCCGGCGAGCTCGTCGACGAGACCCATCGCCAGGCACTCCTCCGCCGGCACGTGGTTGCCGGTCGTCATCATCTCCAGCGCGCGCCGCGGTCCCGCGATGCGCGGTAGGCGCTGGGTCCCCCCGGCACCGGGCAGCAACCCGAGGTTCACCTCGGGCAGGCCGCACCGCGCACTCGGCACGGCGATGCGGTAGTGGGCGCACAGCGCGACCTCGAGCCCGCCCCCGAGCGCGGTGCCGTGGATCGCGGCCACGACCGGCTTCGGCGAGCTCTCCATCATCGCCTGCACCTCGTACAGGCTCGCCCCCTTCGAGGCGCCACCGAACTCGGAGATGTCGGCACCGGCGATGAACGTGCGACCGGCGCAGATCAGCACGATCGCGGCGGCCGCCGGATCGTCGATGGCGGCCTTGAACCCTTCGTACAGCCCGTCGCGCACGTTGAAGCTCAACGCGTTGACGGGCGGCGAGTCGAGGGTGATGACGGCGACATCGCCGTCGAGGGTGAGGTCGGTGACCTCGTTGACAGCGGACATGAGCACTCCTGGACGGTGGGAGACGGTGTGAGGCGACGGCGGTGTGCTCCGTCGCTCCGGTCCTACTGTTGCACCGCTCAGCCGTGCACGCGCAGTCCCACCGGTCCGTCCGTCACGGGAGGTCGAGCAACGCCCGATCGAGGTCGTCGATGGTGCCGGCACCGATGAGGTTCATGGTGCGGATGATGTCGGCGCGGAACCACTCGAGGACCCGGTCGACGCCGCGTTCGCCGGCCGCGCCCAACGCGTACAGGTAGAACCGGCCGGCCATGACCGCTGTGGCCCCGGCGGCGACGGCCTTGACGACGTCGCTGCCGCGGCGGACCCCGCCGTCGCAGATGATCTCCGTGCGGTCGCCGACCGCGTCGGCAACAGGAGCGACGAGCGCGAACGGGGCAGGCGCGCCGTCGAGCTGGCGGCCACCGTGGTTGGAGAGCGCGATCGCGGTCGCTCCGCCGTCAGCGGCGATGACCGCGTCGGCAACGGTCTGGATGCCCTTGACGATGACCGGACCGTCCCACTCCGACCGCAACCACTCCAGATCGGCCCACGACAGGCCGGGGTCGAACTGGCTGTTGATGTAGTCGGCGAGCGTGACGGGTGAGGCGCCGTCGCCGACGTCGCGGCCGACGACGTTGGCGAAGCGGATCGGCTCGTTCCTCATCAACGCCAGCGTCCACGCCGGATGGACGGCGCCGTCGACGAACGTGCGCAGTCCGATCTTCGGCGGCAGTGAGAAGCCACGGCGGACGTCGCGTTCGCGACGACCGAGCACCGCGGTGTCGACCGTCAGCAGCAGCGCTTCGAAGTGGCTGTCCGCGGCACGCTGGATCATCTCCTTGATCAGGCCCCGGTCGCGCCACGCGTAGACCTGGAACCACAGGCGGCCGTCGCTGACAGCGCGGACCTCCTCGATCGAGCGGGTGCTCAGGGTCGACAGCGAGTACGGCAGGTTGGCCCGTGCGGCGGCACGGGCGACGGCGAGCTCACCCTGCGGGTCGGCGATGCGGGTGAAGCCGGTGGGGGCGAGGATCAACGGATAGTCCAACGGCGCGCCGAGCACGGTCGAGGTGATGTCGATGCCCGGGAGGCCACGCAGCACGCGCGGTTTGAACCCGGTCGTGGCGAACGCGCGAGTGTTCGCGGCGAGGGTGCGCTCGTCCTCGGCGGCACCGTCGATGTAGTCGAACACCCCGCCCGGCAGGCGGCGCTTGGCGATGCGGCGGAGGTCGTCGACGTTGGCGGCGCGGGCGAGTCGCCGTTCGATCGGGTCGGTCTCGAACCTGCCGATCCGGATGACCGATCGAAGCGTCTTCAGCGGGTTCGCCATGGTCGTACCTCCGGAGCGGGTTCGGTGTCGTGGCTATCACGCGACGGCTGTCCATCCGCATCCCGACTCGCGGCCCGGGAGCACCGCCATCCAGCACTCCCTACGCGACGTCTCTCTCGGCGACCTCGGCGAGACGGGCCAACGACGCGTCCAGCCGCTCCGCGGTCGTCGCGCGGGCCCGTTCCAGTCGGGATGGATCGGTGAGCTGCGTCCAGTCGTACGTGTGGGTGACCCGCGTCAGGTCGTCACCGACAGGCCGCAGTTCCCACCGCCACAGATGTCCAGAGATGTCGTGACCGGGTTCGAACGGACGCCATGCGATGACACGCCCCTCGACGAACTCGACGACGTGGTTGTGCCGGATCGAGCCGTTGGTCAGTGACATCTCGAAGACGTCGTCCACGGCTCTCACGCGCTGCCCGGGGCGCCCTTCGACCAGGTTGTCGTTGCCATCCCACATCGGCTGGCGGAGAGGATCCGCGATGAGCTCGAAGATCTGCGCCGCGTCGGCAGCGATCTCACGGCTCGCGCGCACCACCCTGGCTGTCTGCTCAGCATCCACGACACCACTCAACCACTCCGCACGACTGTCGCGCGTCTCGACAGCGCATGGGCGAAGCCATACCCTTCGCACGTTCGCTGGTGAGAGGGGAAGCCGTGACGAGTTCGGTGACACGACCAAAGGTGATCGAGCCGGCGGTGGCCGGTCGACGCGGCTACCCGTTCGGGCTGACGATGCTCGACCTCGGTGATCACGGCTACCGCGCCGACGAGTTCTTCCTCGAAGGCGAGGCCACCCGCTACCGTCCCGCGCCGGGAACCGACTTGGGTGTCGACGGCCACTGGGCGGCCGAGCCGTCGGGGACCGCGCCGTACCGGACCCGCGTCCTCGTGTACCGCCCGATGGACGCCGAGCGGTTCAACGGCACGGTGGTGCTGCACTGGAACAACGTCAGCGCGGGCTACGAGCTGTTCTCAGGTGACACCCCCGAGATCCTCGAGGGCGGTTACGCGTTCGCCGGCGTCACAGCCCAGCGGGTGGGGGTCCACGGGCTGCCCGTCGCGCCGCAGGGTCTGCTCTCGTGGGACCCGGAACGCTACGCGCACCTGTCGATCGCGAGCGACGACGATTCATTCGACATCTTCACCCAGGCGGCACGCGCCGTCGGTCCCGACCGGGACCGCACGATCGATCCGCTCGGCGGACTCGACGTCGAGCGGATCGTCGCGATGGGCAGCTCGCAGTCGGCCGGGCGGCTGGGCACCTACGTCAACGCCGTGCACCCGCTCGCCCGGGCCATCGACGGGTTCCTGCTGCTGATCTACTTCGGCAGCGGCACACCCCTGCAGGTCGGCGACGAGGTGGTCAACATCGTCAACCCGACCGAGCCGTTCGACGCTCGCGCGGCCCTGCGCGGCAGGAACCTGATCCGCGACGATCTCGACGTCCCGGTGATGGTGGTCAACTCCGAGCTCGAGGCCATCGCCTGCTACGGGGTGCGTCAGCCCGACAGCGACCGGTTCCGGTACTGGGAGGCGGCGGGCACGTGCCACGTCTCGCAGCAATCGATGGAGCTCAGGGCACCGAAGTTCGCCCGCGACTTCGGGACTCCGCTGCCGATGCCGGCCAACGTCAACCACATCGCGATGACTCCGCTCTACGACGCCGGCTTGCACCACCTGCAGCAGTGGCTGACGACGGGCACCGCGCCGCCCTCGGCGCCGCTGATCGAGTTCAGCGGCGACCCGCCGGACGTCGTCCGCGACGAGCACGGCATCGCCCGCGGCGGGATCCGCCTCCCGCAGGTCGAGGTGCCGATCGCCCAGAACAGCGCGATTCCCGTCGCCGACGACATCTTCAGCCTCCTCTACGGCTCGTGCGTGCCGTTCCCGGCGGCGAAGGTGCATGCGCTGTACGGCGACGCGTCGACTTCGTGGGCCAGTTCGAGGATGCCGCGCGCGCCGCCGAGAAGGCCGGTTTCGTGCTGCCGCGCGACGTGCCCGCCCTGGTCGAGGGGGCTGCGGCATCGTTCCCCGACTCTGCCCCGACGAGCGCGGCCACCGACTAGCCAACGCGTCGGATCAGGGCGCCGGGGGTTGCGGGGTCTGTGCCCTCGACAGCCCGGCGGCGCGCCAGCAGTACCACGCGACGATGGTGCGGTACGGCCTGAACGGCTCACCGAGGACGTCGAGCTGCTTCGGTGTCGGGGTGGCGATGTCCCAGGCGACGCCGAAGCCGCGGCGTACGGCGAGGTCTCCTGTTGGCCACACGTCGAGCCGCCGGAGTTGGAACATCATGAACATCTCGGCCGACCACTTGCCGATGCCGCGCACGGTCGTCAACCGGGCGACCACGTCCTCGTCGCTGAGCCGGGCCAGCCGACGGTCGAGCACGACGGTTCCGTCGCTCACCTTGCCGGCGAGATCGAGCAGGCTTGCCAGCTTGTTGCCCGAGAGGCCCGCGGCGCGCAACGTCAGGGGGTCCGCAGCGAGCACGTGTTCGGGTGTGGCCTCGCCGTCGAGCGCGGCGATCAATCGACGGTGGATCGCCGCCGCAGCGGCGCCGGCGAGCTGTTGGTAGACGATCGAGCGGACGAGGGTCGCGAAGTGGGCTTCGCCGGGTGGTGGGAACGTCGGTGGCCCGAGCTCGCGGACGAACCGGGCGATGACCGGGTCGCGCTCGGCCAACACCGCCGCGGCCTCTCGCGGACCGAGCTGCCGGCGTCGTTGCGGCGTTGCCGAGTTCGTCATGCCGTCATCTTGCCGAGCCGCGGCAGGTCGGCTCGGCGAGGGCGCCGAACGAACCGCTCAGCCGGCCGCTTGGATCGCTTTGAGCACCGGAAGCAGGTAGTCGCGGAGTCGCTCAGGGTCCTCCGACATCGGGAAGTGCCCGACGCCGTCCATCTGCGCGAAGGTCGAGCCGGCGATCGCTGCGTGGGCCTCGCGTCCGAGCTCGACCGTTCCGGAGTGGTCGTACTCCCCACTGAGCATGTGCACCTGACAACGCGATGTGTCGATGGTTGCGGCGAGCTCGCGCAGGTCGTGATCTTCGATGTAGTAGAAGAGGTCGCCCAGGAACGACGGCGGCCAGCCACAGCTGTACGCCCACACCGTCTCCCGACGCAGCGACTCGGGAGCGTCGGGAGAGGTCAACCCGTGCATCATCCGTGCCTTGGTCTCGTTGCCGACCGCCGGATGCCAGAAGCCCACCAGCATGTCCAACGCGCCGTCGAGCTTCAACGCGGGCTCGAGCGAGATCACCGCGCGGAACGCGTCCGGATGGAAGCAGGCCAGGTCGAGTGCCAGTTGACCACCGACGGAGCAACCCATGAACGCCGGCCGCTCCAGCTCGAGCGCCGCCGACAGCGCGATGGGGATGGCCATCGCGAACTCGCGGGTGAGCTTGTACTCCTGCGTCCACCAGCGTGTCGACGTCGGCGGCACGGACTTGCCGTGGAACGGGAGGTCGTAGGCGATCAGGCGGAACTGGTCGGTGATCTCCGGCATCTCGAACAGGTGGCGGTACTGCACCCCGTGCGAGCCGGCCGTGTGTTGCATGAGCAGCGGGATCCCCTCGCCTGCCTCCTCGAAGTAGATCCGATGATCCACGCCGTCGATGTCGATGTGGATGTAACGACCGATCGGGCTGTCGAAGTGGCCGGAGGCGGCACCCGGCGCGGCGCGGCCGTCGTTCGGGAGCGGACCGGACGCTTCGCGAACGATCTCGACGATGCGCGCGATGGCCGGGAAGTACTGCCAGTAGGTCATCTCGTCGCCGCTGCGGGTGATCGCTCCCCCGAACTCGGCGGGAAGCAGATCGTTGAGCAGGCGCGGCGGGCGAGGCGCCAAGATCTGGTTCCACACCGCTGCCGGGCCGGCGAACACCACCGTCGGCACATCGAGATCCGCTGTCGACCACGGCCGCGCCACGCCATCGCGGAGTGACAGCCCGACGACCTGGTCACCGACGTGGAAGCGCACGGCGCCATGCCAGCGGCGCGCGGCAAGAGCGAACTCACCGTCCTCGTTGCAGGCACGCGCCAACGCTTCTGCTGTCAACATCGCGACCCCCTCGTGCTCGACTCGATCGATGGTCCACCCATCTTTGTCGAGCGTCATCACCGAATGCGGAGTCGCAGGTCCTTCACCACCTGACCGGCATCGTCTTCACGCCGGTGATGAAGTTGCTGGCCAGCGGAACCGGAGCACCGGCCGGCTGCAGATCGGGCATCCGGGTCAGGATCTCGCGCAACATCACGGCGATCTCGATGCGCGCGACGTGCAGCCCGAGGCAGAGATGCGGTCCGCCTCCACCGAACGCCATGTGCGGGTTCGGGTTCCGGCCGACGTCGAAGCGGTCTGGCTCGGCGAACACCTCCTCGTCCCGGTTGCCCGAGCCGTAGAACACGATCAGCTTGTCGCCCGCGCTGATCGGCTGGTCGCGCACAATGGTGTCCTCCATCGCCGTGCGCCGGAAGTGCACGACCGGCGAGGTGTATCGGAGCATCTCCTCGACGCTGGTCGCCAGCAGCCCGTCGAGGTCGGCCTGCAACCGCCGCCGCTCGGACGGATGATCGAACAGCAGTTGGATCCCCTCGGCGAGCAGGTTGCGCGTCGTGTCACCACCGGCGTTGACCAGCAGCAGGAAGAACCACTGCAGCTCGCCATCGGTCAGCCGGTCACCGTCGACCTCCGCCTGCACCAGCGCCGAGGCGAGGTCGTCGCCCGGCTCGACCCGCTTGCGCGCTGCGGTCTCGCCGGCGTAGCTCAGCATCTCGAACGTCGCCGCTTGGCGCTCCTCGAGCGAGGCCACCGCATCGTCCGTCGTGTGCATCAGCTCGGTCAGCTCGTACAACCGCTCGCCGTCGGCACGCGGGATCCCCATCAGCTCGGCGATCAAGCCGGACGGCAACCGCCCGGAGATGTCGCCGACCAGGTCGCACCCGCCGCGCTCGATGACGTCGTCGATGATCTCGGTGGCCAGCTCCTCGATCCGCCCGCGCAGTGTTTGCGCTGACCTCGGCGTGAACCCCCGGCTGACGAGCAGCTTGAAGCGGTCGTGCTGCGGTGGGTCCATCACGAGCATCATCTGACGCATCGCGACGAGGTAGTCCTCGTCCGCCTCGGCCATCATCACACCCCGAGCCGCCGAGCTGAACAGCTTGGGCTGGCGGCTGATCGCGCGGATGTCGGCGTACTTGGTGATCGCCCAGAACCCGGGCCCATCTGCCTCCGGGTGCCAGTGCACCGGATCGTTGGCCCGCAGCCAGGCGTATTGCTCCCACGGGTGGTGGCCGTCGAAGGCGTCGTTGGCGGTGAGGTCGATCGCCGGGGCTTCCGTGACGTCGGTCATGGCGCCGATCCTACGCACCACGGTGGAGCTGCGAACTCGGCTCGGCCGCAACGCG
>JBBQTN010000068.1:0-22471 GCA_038213195.1 Acidimicrobiales bacterium
CGATGTGCATGTCGTGTTGGACAACCTGTCGACCCACAAGACCCCGCAGGTCCACAAGTGGCTGCTGCGTCACAAGCGGTTCCACTTCCACTTCACGCCGACCTACGGATCGTGGATGAACCTCGTCGAGCGTTGGTTCTCAGCGCTGACCACCAAGAAGCTGCAACGCTCAGCACACGACTCGGTCAACGCCCTCGCCGCCGACATCATCGACTGGGTCAACACCTGGAACGAGGATCCCACGCCGTTCATTTGGCACAAGACCGCCGACGAGATCCTCGAACGACTCGGCCGCTACTGCGCCGCCGTCACCAACACCGAATTCGTTGACGGATCAGCCTGACAGGACACTAGGTGCCAATGGCGATGCGTGAACCAAGGCCGGGAACCTGGGAGCTCGCCGAGTCTGCCGGGTGTCGTGCCCGCCACCGTCCAACGCCGCACCCTCGACCAGGCCGGCCGACCTGCCGCCGTGCTTGCGCCCCGATGTGCGATCCGGGCACGGTTCGACGCACTCCGCGCCCGGGTCAACGCCGAACTCGCCACCTTCGGCACACCCGAGCAGTTCGTCAAGTCAACCGGCGGCCGGGCTCCGCTCGAAATAGCGTCGCGGGTTCTCGATCAGAATCTTGTCGATGTCGCTGTCGGCGAGACCCGCCTCGCGCATCGCCGGGAGGACGTCCTCGCTGATGTGGCGAAAGTTCCATTTCGGGGCGATCGCGCGACGTGACGCCGGGTCGAAGAAATCGATGAAGCACGAAGCGTCGTGTGAGATGACGATGCGATCCGCATATCCACGCCGAACGAGTTGGATGATGGTGTCGATGCGGTCCTTGGTCGGCAGGAAGACATCGAGCCCGAAGCGGTCCAT
Source organism: Acidimicrobiales bacterium (assembly GCA_038213195.1). GTDB lineage: Bacteria > Actinomycetota > Acidimicrobiia > Acidimicrobiales > Ilumatobacteraceae > JAODBQ01. The sequence continues at coordinate 872 of JBBQTN010000068.1, forward strand.
GCCGAGCAGCGAACCGGCTTCCGCGAGTTCGCTGAGGTAGTCCAGGTCGGTGGTGTCGCCGGAATGCCCGATGATGACCGAGGACAGATCGACTCCTTCCTCCGCGAAGACGCGTTGGGCCACCAGCCCGGCCTTCGTGTTGGCGTGGGTGTGGACGGTGATCGGGGCGCCGGTCTGGACGCTGGCCTGCCCCACGGCTCGCATCGCCCGTTCCACGCCTGGTGTGAGGCCGGGTTCGTCGATGGCGCACTTGAGGAACGCGGCGCGGACTCCGGTCTCGGCGATTCCCTGGGTGAGGTCTTTGACGAACAAATCGGTCAGCGGCTCGGGAACATCGATCAGCAGCCCTGGACCCTGATAATGGAACTGGTGAGGGATGTCGTTGAAGGTGTACAGGCCGGTAGCGACGATGATGTTGAGCTCGATCTGCTCCGCGATCTTCTTGATCCTCGGGATGTATCGCCCCAACCCGAGCACGGTCGGGTCCATGATCGTGTCGATCCCGAGCGCTTTGAGCTCGTTCAGGTCGGCCACCGCGTCGGCGACCTTCTGATCCTCGTCCCAGTCGATCTGATAGTTGTTGCGGTACTCCTCTCCGAGTACGAACACGTGCTCGTGGACCAGGGTCCTACCGAGCTGACTCGAGTCGATCGTCCCCGCTGCAGTGTGAACCTCAGACATGCGCGGGATGGTAGCTGCGCCCATCGTCCGGAGGCCGTGCCGTGCCGTCGTGTTCGGCGAGTTGTCCGGGCACAGCTCACAAAGGGCGAGTGCCGGGTCTCATCGCCACGCGCCGATCATCCGTGCCAGCTTCATGTGGACGCAATGGCCGACGTGGACGCCGAGGTGGCGCTCGTCGCCGGTGCGCTCGGCGAGTACCTTCAGCCACGGCGCGCGCCCGGGAATCGCTGTCACCAAGCCGTGTCCGGGCCCACGCCTGAGGGGGCCGCCGCCACGTTGAGTTGTCAGTTCAGCACGCGCCGGTGAAGTCGCAGTGACCAACTGCGCTACGGAGGGTACGTCTCCGCTCGCAGCCGTGCTCAGTCGCGTAGCGCGCGGCGCATGATCTTGCCGGTCGTGGTCTTTGGCAGGTCGTCCAGGAACACGACTTGCTTGGGCACCTCGTGCGGTGCGAGCCGCTTGCGCACGTGCTGGCGCAGCTCCTCCGCCAAAGCGTCGCTCGGCTCCACCCCGGGCTTCAGAACGACGAACGCCTTCGGCACCTGTCCCTTGAAGTCGTCGGGCACACCGATCACGGCGGCCATCGCCACGGCATCGTGCGAACCGAGCGAGCCTTCGATCTCTCCTGGGCCGATGCGATAACCGGCCGACTTGATCACGTCGTCCTTGCGGGACACGAACCAGAAGTAGCCCTCTTCGTCCTCGATGCCGAGGTCGCCTGTCAGCAGCCAGTCGCCGATGAACTTCTCCTTGGTCGCTTCCGGGTTCTTCCAGTACTCGAGGAGCGTCAGAGGATGGTGGCGGTCGGCCGCCAGCTCGCCCTCCTGGTTGATGAGCCGGTTGCCCTGCTCGTCCACGACAGCCACGATCGTTCCCGGCAGCGCTCTTCCGAGCGCCCCCGGCTTGACGGGATAGACGCTGGCGCAGTTCCCGACGAGTCCGTTGAACTCCGTCTGGCCGTAGCCCTCGTTCACCGTGCAACCGAAGAATTCCTGCGTCCAACCGAGCAGATCGGCGCCGAGGACCTCGGCCCCCGAAAGGATGGCGCGCAGGGCGAAGTCGCCTCCCTGCAGTCCCGCCGATCGAATCATCCGCAGCGCCGTCGGCGGCAACAACGTCAGTGTCACACCGAACTCGCGCATCAGCCAGATCGCCCGCTCCGCATTGAAGGCGGACTGGAGGTCGACGACCACGGGCAAGCCGTAGAACCACGCGGGAATGAGGATGTCCATCAGACCGGCGATCCACGCCCAGTCGGCGGGCGACCAGAACACGTCGGTCGGCTCGGGATAGAACTCGTACACGGCCTGGAAGGCGGGGATCTGGCCGTAGGCGATGCGATGGGCGTGGAGTGCGCCCTTGGGATCGCCGGTGGTCCCGGACGTATAGATGAGGAAGGCGGGGTCCTCGCGGTGCGTGGACACCGGCTCGAACTCGGCGCTGGCCCTCGCGAGCACCTCGTCGTAGGAATGCTCGCCGGCCTCGGTGTCACCGCCGATGACGATGACCTTGACGTCGTCGCCACCGAGGGCCTCGCGAACCTTCGGCGCGTTCTCGGTGGACGTGATCACCGCCCTGGCGTCGCCATGACGGAGCCGGAAGGCCAGCGCGTCCGGTCCGAAGAGGGACGACATCGGCAGCGCGACCGCGCCGAGGCGGAAGATGGCCATGTACGCGACCGCCGTCTCCAGCGAGGCCGGCTTCACCAGGGCAACGATGTCGCCCTTGCCGATCCCGAGGCCGCGCAGACCGTTCGCCAGGCGGTTGGACTGCTCTTTGATCTCAGCGAAGGTGTACGAGCGGTGCGAGTCGTCCGGCGAGACCACCGTCAACGCCACCGCCGAGGGGTCCTGCTCGTCGACACAGGCGATCCCGAGGTTGAACCGCTCCGGGATGTCGAGTGTCCGGTAGTCCATCTGACTCCACAACTCGTCGTAGCTCGATGCACGGACCAGAAACGGCTCTCGCACGGTCTCCCCCTCATCTCGGTGCGGCGTGGCCCCGCTGGCACAAAGGCTTACCCCATGCCCACGGTACGCTGCAACGGCAGCCTGGCAGTTCTGCAAGACCTCAGGCGTGTCGCTCCTTTCTCAGCCTGTACGGACAAGGAACTCGACCTCATCGCAGGCGCCACGACTCAGCTTCGGTTCCCCGGCCGGCGAGGTGCTTGCTCGAGAGGGTGACAACCGTCACGAGTTCGTCGTGATCGTCGAGGGTGCAGCACGTGTCGATATCGGCGAGCGCAAGGTTGCCACCCTCGGAGCCGGTGAGCTCTTCGGGGAGATCGCGCCCCTGGACGGCGAGCAGCTCTGGACGGTGGCGCTGTTTTGGTTGTACTGGCGCCATGGTGGCGCCGGCCGGGATACGCTTCGCGGCATGCCGAGCATCCAGGTGAAAGACGTCCCCGAAGGCGTTCACGCAACTCTTCGCCGTCGCGCCGCTGCCGCAGGAATGTCGCTGCAGGAGTACCTGCTTGGCCGTCTGGTCGAAGACGCCAACGCACCCACCTTGCACGAGCTGATGGACCGCGCCGGCGGCCGCGCAGGCGGACGTGCTCCTCTTGCGAAGGCGGCGAAGGCGGTGCGGTCCGATCGCCACGCACCGTGATCGTCGTCGATGCCAGCGTCATCGTCACCGCACTCGCAGACGACGGTCCCGACGGCGACCAAGCCCGGCAGCGACTGCGCAACGAACGACTGATCGCTCCCCATCTGATCGATCTCGAGGTGACCTCCGCGTGGCGTCGGCTCGCCGCCGCAGGAGACCTGGACGAACGGCGCGTCCAGTTCGGTCTCGAGGACCTGCGCGCCCTCCGTCTGGAACGTGTGCCTCACGGCCCGCTGCTGTTGCGATGCTGGGAGCTCCACGACAACGTGACCGTCTACGGCGCCGCATATGTTGCGCTCGCGGAGGTCCTTGACATCACGCTGCTCACCGCAGACGCCCGACTTGCCGCCGCGCCAGGAGCGCGTTGCCGCACCGAGTTGTTGCGACGCTGACGACGGGCCGAAGCGCGTCACTGGGTGGAACTGGGTGACACCGACGTGCGCGCTCGTCGACATGAGCATCCCCCTGAACGCCGCCACCGATCGGGTGGACATATCGCAGCCGCGACACGCGCCGACTGCCGTGGCATCCGCCGCACGCACCGCTCGCCACACTGGAACGTGGCTCAATCAGACCATTCATCGCTGGCGGCATCCACAGCGCTGTTCCACTCCCGTCACCGAATCGCGCTAGCCCGAGGCGGCTTGACTTTCCAGATGGGAAACAGTAGGTTGCTTTCCGATCGGGAAAGTGGAGGTGGATCGGATGACGAACGGTGTGACGGACGCGGAGGCGAGGGCGGCGCTCGAGGCGATCGAGCGGAGCCGACGGCAGGTGATCGACGAGATCGACATGCCTGGCTGGTACTGGTGGGGACTGGCGCTGGGATGGATCGGTCTCGGTGTCCTAGCCGACCTGGGTCATCCCTGGCTCACGCTCGGCGCCACGGGCGTGTTCGGTTCCGTCCATGCCTCGGTATCAGGGCTTGTCATCGGCGGCCGGCACCGAACGACGAAGCTCAGCGTGCACGCCGACGTGGCCGGGCGACGCACCCCGCTCCTCGTGTTCGCCGGACTGATCGGTCTCACCCTGCTCACGATCGCCGGAGCCCTGGCAGCGTCGGCCGACGATGCGGGCCACCCCGTCACGATCGCCAGCATCGTCGTCGCAGTGATCGTGCTGCTCGGCGGCCCGCAGCTGATGGCGCTCATCCGCCGTCGGGCAGTCCAGTCCGCCCCGCTCCCGTGACGGTCACCGCGCGGTTCGACGAAATCATCCACCCGAGCACGCGCTTGTCGATCGTCGCCCTGCTGGCGGCCGCCGATTGGGTCGACTTCTCCTTCGTTCGCGACCGGCTGGCATTGTCGGACTCAGCGTTGTCGAAGCAATTCGCCACCCTGGAGGACGCCGGCTACATCGCGATCCAACGGCCGGTCACCGAGCGCCGACGCCGGGTCCGAGTCCGGCTCACCGCCGCTGGACGCGAGGCCTTCCACGGCCACGTCGCCGCCTTGCGCCAGATCATCACCGTCGCCGACCCGGCCGACGTCTCGACAGGGTGAGCCCTCTGCCGACCAGCAATACAGCCGGACCTACCGCCATCGCGATAGCTCATCCACCACATCCTCATCTCCAACGCCCTCCTCACCCTCGCGCCGTTGAACGCGCCGTTGGCCACGTCGAAAGTGCCAATCACCGGCGTTCGTTGACCCCCGTTCGTCGGCCAGGCGCTGGAGGCGGCCGTCGTCGGTCACCAGTTCGATCTTTGGCGGTCTGCCCGGTACCGGCCGGACGCTTCTGGTCAGATGACTGCTGACCGTGGCGGCCAAGCCTCGGAGGTCGGGCGAGGTGGTGCGGATGGGTCATTCGGTCGAGGGCGCCCACCGTTTGCTCGCCAGCACGATGCCGTGGTTCGTGCCGGGTGTTGTGAGGTCGTAGATCCGGGAGCTTGACCAGTCGAAGCGTTGTCGGAGGTCGACCATCGAGCCCAGGTCCGTTTGTTCGTGCACTTGGATTGCGAAGAGCAACGGGTTGTCGAATCGTTCGATCAACAGGTCGACGATCACGCCGACCGGCGGCGTGGTGCGGCGCAGATCGAGCCCGGTGGCGGGTTGAAGAGCATCGCCCCACGGCGGCGCGACGAACACGACCAGCAGCTGGTCGGATCGAACGGTGAGGCTGTCCAGACCGGACCCGAAGTCGACGTGCAGGACTTCGATCGGTAGCCCCATGGTCGACAGGTTTCGGCGGGTCAGTTCGTGCACCGCTTCATCGACTTCGAACCCGATGCCACGCGCGCGGGGAAGCCCGCGCAGGATCCAGTAGAGGGTGTTCCCCGACCCGGCGAACGGATCGATCACGAGCGCTGGATCACGCCAACGCGCACCCCTGACAGCGGACGTGATGTCTGCGGCGATCAAACTGGCCAAGTCGTCGCGGGTGCATTCCACGGTCGTTCGGCCGAGCAGTCGAACTCCCTTGGCGTACCACTCGCCAGGACGCAGGCCGTAGATCGAGACGTAGCCGGAATCGCCATAGCTGTCGAGGCCGTATCGCTCGACTTCCCACAGTTGCAACACGGCGTTCCGCTTCGGCCCGCTCAGCAACAGCTCGCGGCCAAATTGCAGGTCCTCGTCGCGGTGTGCCACTTCTAGTCCAGATCATAGGCTCAGGCCACGACGACGCCGACGGCTCCAGCGGCGATCGCGTGGGCGTTGCCGTTGGCGAGTCCTGCGGCGTCGCCCGTACAAATCGATGTAGGTTCGACGCCCAAATGCGCCGTGGGCGACTTCACGAACAGCGCCCAGGTCTTCGACTTAGGTACCGTGCATGAACCGCGCCTTCGAACAGGTCGATTCAAACGAAGCCAAAGGCATGGTCCCGACACCGCCGGAGACGACGATTTGCGGTTCGTGATCAGATGTGTCGACGACCTCGCCGTCGTCGTGCTGGGCGGTGAACTCGATCGTGATCTCACCGTCTATGACCACGAAGTCGTATGTCTCGTCGCGCACCGGGGTGCGTGTGCCCCCCACCCCTCCAGCGAGTGTCGAAGCTGACGTGGGAGGTGATCGGCGGAGTCTGGGTCGACGGTGCAGCGATCGAGCTCGCAAAGGTGCCGTAGTCCGGAACCGACAGGTGCCGTGCACGAAATCTCGCTGCGCCGATGCGAGCGTTGAACCAAATCAGCCGATCGGGGATCGGAAGCGTCCAGAACAACCCGGACGGTGGGATGCCCGGGTGCCAGTCGAAGACCTGGGCGCCGTTCGTGAAGTCGCCCACGGCGCATTTGGGCGTCGAACCAGTACGCCTTGCCGTCGCTGCCGTGGGCGCCGCCTTGCACCTCCGCACCGGCGACAACACCCTTGAAATCGGTGATCGTCGACATCTCCAAACCCACCGCGGGTGCGAGAGCATGGACGAGGGGATCCTTCGGAACGAAGCCGGTCAGATCGGCGTTGAAACCGCCAGGGACCGGCCGGGGCGGCCCGACAGTTCGGCCGTCAACGCTCGAAGGCGCCGTGCGCACTATCGTTGTTGCCGCTCGCGGCGTGTGCCGACGAGGACCACAGCAGGCCGGAACCCGCCGCAGCGCCGACGAATGCCGCTCCGAGCCGCAGCAGATCCTTCCGAGACGGCGACCAACGAACACGCATCAACACGGCCCCAGACGCATCGTGTCCCGCCACTCACCAACATACCGACGACGTCAGCCATGAGGCCTCCGCCTCGCCATCGGTCGACGACCTGAACCCGCAACTCGTACGTCGACAGCTGCGGCCAACCGTTCACTACGGCCCCGTCGAGCGGTTGCAACGCCGTATGTCAACCAGGTTTCGTCTGTCCCAGAACGCGCACTCAACACCACCGTGCAAACCCACCCGATCGCCGGCGGCGTCACAAGCAGCCGACGTGTCGCGGCGCTGTGCCGCTCATGGTCATTCGCGGACGCAATCCATCCTGTCCAGCCCCGCTTGCTCAGAGTGGCCCGTACATCGACAACCCAGGGTTGACGGTTCAGATGCGACAACCTAGGGTTGTCGCATGGTTTCTCTCCCGGTGCCCAACTCGGCGCGTCTCGACGATCTCATCGACGCCATCTGCAAGGTCCACGACGACGAGCTGGAAAGGCTCACTAGCGCCGCGCTCGCGGCCGACCACCTGGGCGACGTCGCCGACCACCTTCTCGGTCACTTCGTCGACCGGGCGCGCCGCTCGGGTGCGTCCTGGAGCGACATCGGGCGGGCCATGGGTGTCACCAAACAAGCCGCCCGCAAACGCTTCGTGCCGAGGGACCCCGGCGACACCGCCGACCTCGACGCCAACGGCGGCTTCAGCAGGTTCACCCGACGCGCCAAGAACGTCCTGAGGGCCGCCGATAACGAGGCCCACGAGGCCGGCCACGTCGAAGTCCTGCCTGCCCATCTCATCCTCGGACTGCTGAGCGAACCCGAGGCTCTTGCAGCCAAGGCGATGCTGAGCAGCGGGCTCACACTTGAGGCCGTGCGATCCGCCGCCAACGCCAGTCTGCCTCCGGCGAGCGGCAGCACGCGCGCACCCGTCCCATACGGGCCCGACGTCCGCAAGACGCTCGAGATCACCTTCCGCGAGGCCCTCCGCCTCGGCCACAACTACATCGGGACCGAACACATCCTGCTCGCCATCCTCGAGACCGAACCCCACAACGGCGTCCTGACCACGCTCGGTCTCGACAAACCCACGGTCGAAGCACACATCGTCAGCTCACTCGCACATCTCGCCTGACGAACCGCCCGGTGCATCAAGGAAGGCAGCTGGTTCGGAAGAGCGCTTCGACTGGATGGCCTGCCGTAGGCCATCGAAATTGGCTGTGGCCAACGCTGGCGCGCTCACCGCCCACGATCTCGTCGATGGGCTCGACGATCGATTCAGGATATTCGACCGCGCGGAGCGTGGGCGTGCGTCGCGGCACCGCAACCTGGCGGCGATGGTGGCGTGGTTGCACCAACTGTTGGACGACCACGAGCGTACGTTGTTCGACCGCCTCACGGTGTTCGCCGGCCTGGGCCATCGCGACACGGGACGTGGCGTCAGCGGATCGGCTGCTTCGCGCGGTCTTCTGCTTCGCGTGTTACAACCTTCGGCACGAGCTCGAGCGGTGGGCCGAGCAGGTCGTCGAGCTCGGGACGGCCGAGCCGACCATTGCGGGGATCGCTGCTGCGTTCCGCTACAAGCAGCTCGACCTCGACTACGCGATCGAGCTCGCCGAGATCGGGCTGGCCATGCCGCTCCCCGAACTCGAGGTTGGGGTGGGTACTGATGTCGACGAACCCCGGAACCGTTGAGCAACGGGGCAGGGGCGCGGGTGGCGGCGGCTGTCGTCGGCTGTCCGAGGGTCTCGGTGGTGCCAAGAGTTCCGTAACATGGACCACGTGTTCGAAATCCGACCGCGTCGTACGTCGACCGTGCTGCGACCTGATGCCGACAGGATCGTCGGTCGTCCGTACATTCCCGGCGACGACCCCGACCTACAGGGTCAGCAGCGGCTGAACGGCATCGCCGCTCGGATCATGCAGCTGACCGAAGAGGAGGTGAAGGTCGGGTTGGAGGACGTGCGCATTCGGTTCGCGGGCAGGCACCGCGACTTGGAACAGATGTTACTTCGCAACAGTCGCCCACTGACGCAGGCTTTGGGCGAGATCCGCGATGATCGTCGACTGCTCGCCGGCGCATACCTCACCCACGAGTACTCATTCGAGGCGGCCGCCATTACGAATCCGTCCATTGTGAAGGCGCCGGATCAGGGCGGGGTGCCGGATGGGGCGGTGAGGGTCATCTTGAGCCTCCGCGCGATCGGCGAGGGCCATCTGTCGTCGATCGAGTTTCGCAGCGGCGTCGTCCACGCCGACGGCAACGTCGACCTCGATCCGGCGCCTGCGACGACTGAGACAGGCGAGCGGCGCCCGCCGGTCTACGAGCGCAAGCTGTTCAGCATGAAGCTGCAGGAGCTCCGTGCCGACGCCGGCTTCGCAGCCCTCGTGCTCGACCAACTCCCACGGTTGTTCAACGCCGAGCAGCTCGCCCAGGCACTGATCGTGCTCGATGACCAACCTCGTGCCCTCGTTCACGAGACGACCCGGCTCATCAGGTGGCTAGCGGCGTCGAACTACGTGCTCGAGTTTGATAAACGGACAGCAGTGACGGAGCGTTTGCTCTGGCCCGAGAGCCCGTTCGAGAGTCGCGGCATGGAGGACGCACGGTTCGTGCACTTCACCGAGGATGACGGCACGACCACCTACTATGCCACGTACACTGCGTTCGACGGTTTCGAGATCATGCCCCAGCTGATCGAGACGAATGACTTCTGCTCGTTCGAGATCTCGACGGTGAACGGTCCCTATGCGCAGAACAAGGGGATGGCCCTGTTCCCACGGGCCATCGGGGGGCGGTACATGGCGCTGGCCCGTCCCGACCGAGAGAACATCCACCTCTTGCGATCCGACAATCCCCGCTTCTGGGCTGCGCCGTCACAGCTGCTACGGCGGCCGGAGCGTCCGTGGGAGTTGATCCAGATGGGCAACTGCGGTTCCCCGTTGGAGACCGAGGCGGGATGGCTGGTGCTCACCCACGGCGTCGGGCCGATGCGCACGTACAGACTTGGGGCGATGTTGCTCGACCTTGAACAGCCGCAGCGGATCATCGCCGATCTCCCGGTGCCGATCCTCGAGGCCACCGAGGAGGAACGCAATGGATACGTACCCAACGTCGTCTATTCGTGCGGTGGGCTGCTGCACGGCGGTCGCTTGATCCTGCCTTACGGCATCGCCGACCGGAACACTGGCATCGTCGTTTACGACCTCAGTGAGCTGCTCGACGCGCTGCTCGCCAATCCCGTCGCCGACGACGAGCACTGACACCAGGCCAATGAGACGACAGCTCCGCACCGCCGGGCGGTTCAGCTGAACGCCGGATGACGGTCGCGGATCCAACGTATTCTGATCGTGTGGCCGACGGCGGTTCAGGTGGGGTCTTCGGGGTTGTGCGCTTCATCGCGCCCATACGTCTGCGCAACCGGTGGCGAGCATGTGTTGCGTTGGCCATGCTGCTCGGGCTCAGTGTCGGGGTCGGTCTGTTCGCGTTGGCGGGTGCTCGGCGCACGCAGTCGTCGTACGACCATTTCCTGAGCACAGTGAGATCGTCGGACGCGGCGATCAGCGGGATCGACCCAGCCGACAACGCCCACGTCGCCGGGCTCTCCGGTGTCGTTGGGTCGCGGACCTACCTCGGCATGCGCGCCGTCGTGTTGGTCGGCGGCACCGCTGATCTCTCGCAGTTCTTCGAGGCAGCCGCCTCGTACGACGGCGCGTTCTTCGACCAGGACCGCTTCGTGGCGACGACGGGTCGAGTGCCGGACCGCAACCGCGCCGACGAGATCGCGGTCAACGAGGATGCTGCGGCGCGTTACGGATACCGCGTCGGGCAAGTGCTCGACATCGGCGTCGTCGACCCGGCAATACTCGACGATCCTCAGGCGGTCGATCCTTACGGTTCGTTCTTGCATCGTTCGACGATGACGATCGTCGGCATCGGGCTGTTCCCGGACGAGGTGATGGAGGACGACGCCGATCGAACACCGAGAACGCTGTTCACGCCGGCATTCGCAGCGATCGCATCAGACGCCGCGTTCTACAACCTGCAGTACCTTCGCCTCGCCAACGGTGACTCGGACCTCGACGCCGTCACGGACTACCTGAGCGCGGTGTCCAAAGCGGGCAGCGTGGACGTCCACTACGTCTCCGTTGATCGCGCGCACGCACGCCGCGGGCTGCGGCCGCTGTCGATCACCCTCGCGGTGTTCGGACTCGTCGTCGCCTTCGTGGCCGCGCTGCTCGGGGTCGTTGCACTCATCCGTCTCCAACGACGCGAGGCGCACGAGGCGGAGGTGCTGACCTCACTCGGCGCCTCACCTGCCGCGATCCGCAGCTCCGCGCTCGTCGCGCCCGCGATCACCCTGCTCGGGGCGTGCGTCGTGACCGGGCTCACCGCCGTGATGCTCTCGCCACTGATGCCACTCGGGCCGGTGCACGGGCTCGGCAGCAGCGCCGGTTTCGACATCGACCCGGAGACCATCGGCCTCGGTCTGCTGGCCGTTGTCGTCGTGTGGTCGGCGGGCCTCGCGCTCTCCGTTCGTCGGAGCGCTCCCCTCGCGAGTCGCCGGACGACGCGATACCGGCGTTCACGGCTCGTCCAACGTGCTGCGAGCGCCGGCGCACCCCCCTCGTTCGTGACCGGTGTGCGGATGACCGTCGACGACGGCGCTGGACCGGGCGGAGTGCCGATGCGCTACCTGATCGGCAGCACCGCCCTGGCCGCCGCATTGCTCGTCGTCGCGCTGGGCTTCGCGACGAACCTGCGTGGGTTGACGCAGCACCCCGAGGTGTACGGGTGGAACTGGGACGTCGCCCTCCGAGGCGGCCAAGGCTTCGGCGGTCTCGATGCGGCGCTGACTGCAACCATCCTCGACGCCGACGAGGACGTCGGTTCGTGGTCGACGGCGTACCTCGGCGACGACCTCCTCGACGGTATCGATGTGCCGCTCCTCGGCATGACACCGTCGACCGAGGTCCGCCCACCGGTGGTCTCTGGCCGCTTCATCGCCTCAGCCGACGAGATCGTGCTCGGCGCCTCGACGGCCTCGACGATCCACGCCGGCATCGGCGACACGGTGTCGATCGGAACCGGCGGCTCGGCACGGGAGCTGCACGTCGTCGGCATCGGCGTTCTGCCGGCGATCGGCCGTGTGCACGTGCAACATCCGGCCCTTGGGCTCGGCGCGATCGTCGCCCCAGAACTCATGCCAGGAGTGGGCGATCCGACAACGGCGCCCGGGCCGGCGCTCGCGTTCATCGAGTTCCGCCACGGGGTCGATCCGGCGGCGGCGACGACGCGCCTGGCCGCGGCGACCGCGCCGCTGGGCGACGTCTCTGATCTCGATCTCCTCCCGGCGCAGCGGCCGTCGGAGATCGTCAACACGTCATCGATCGGCGCGGCGCCGCTGGTGGTCGCTGCGTCGCTCGCAGCCGTCGCCGCGCTGGCGCTCGGGTTCGCGCTCGTCGCATCCGTCCGCCGCAACCAACGCGACCTCGCCGTGCTGCGCACACTCGGCTTCGAGGATCGGCAGATGGTCTCGACCATCGTCTGGCACGCGTACACCATCCTCGGCTGTGGGTTGATCGTCGGTCTTCCGGTCGGCGTCGTCGCGTCGTCGTGGCTGTGGCGAGCGTTCGCCGACGAGCTCGACGTCGTCGGGACGAACCGCTCATCGAGCGTTGCGGTCGCGCTCGTCGCGGCCGGCGCCATCGCTGTCGTCACCCTGATCTCGATCGCCCCAGCGTTCGCAGCCCGCCGGCTGGCCACATCGACGATCCTCCATGCAACATGAGTGGACGGTCGCATCGAGGAGAGCCGTTCCGTCCGGATCTGCGAGACGAGGGACTTGACTGGCGCCACCTTCCCACGAGCCTTGAGCCGGTTGGGCATCCACAAACATGGACGCAGAAGGGCAGACACGATGCAGTCGTCGGTCGGGCCCGAACGACGCGCGTATTTTGCTCAGGCCGCCGGGACTCTGACCGGGCAGTTGGTCGGCGTGGGTGGCTTCAGGTGAGTTGCTGGATGAGTGTGTCGCTGGCCCATTGCAGGTGCGGTCAGCGGTCCAGCCTCGGTCGGTGATGAGGAGGCCGTAGACCTCGGGGGACATGATTGCGTGCACGATGTCGGCGGCCTCGCGGGCTTTCAGTCGGCGCGGAGCTTCCGTTGACGATGTAGGGCTTGCACGATCTTCTCTTGCCCACGATCGCGCTGCCGGCGGAGAGCGCCGAAGAGCACGGCCGCTTCGGCGTCGGAGTCTGTTGCAATGGCGACCACGCCGTAGAGGTCGTTGGCGCGCCCGTGGACTTTTGGGTCGTGACCTCAGCCAACCCGGCGAGAACCCGGTGTGCATCGGGTTCATCGAAGAGGGAGGCGACGCTGCGACGCTGTGGCAGTGACCACGTGTGCCCCGGAACGTGCGCGTCGTCGCCCTCGAGACCGTCCGGGGAACGCCGGGTCTCGGTCGCGAGGAACTCGTGGCATTCCACCAACGTGACGCAGCGGTGGCGTCGCCGGTGGCAACATCTCACGCCGTCGGATTGCCGCTCGTCCTCTGCACCGCAGCGAGGTCCAGGTTCTTCTTCACACTCGGGCCGCGCCCGTCGTCGAGACCGCTCGCGAGCTTCTCCAAAACAAGGTAAATGGCGTAAACGATTGCGGCCGCCAGGGTGACGTGCAGTAGGAACGCCAGCGCGATCCCGATGATCGCTCCGGCCTTCCAGAGTTTGCCCCACAGCGCGGACAGCAGCAGCGGAATCACGAGCGCAGCAGCCCCCAACACCGCGAAGCGTACGATCGCATGCTGGCGCCCGAGCCAGCCGAGCTTCCACGCGTGGAACGCAACCAGTGTCGCCATCACGCCGAGCACGGTGATCACCCCGAGCGTCAGGGTGACGGCGAGCTTTGACATCAGGCCCTTCATCGACCACTTCGTCGGGATGCTGACGCCGGACCATACGAGCCAACGGCGGATCAGTGGCGTGCCGAGATCGCGCATGCCGTCACGAAGGATGCGGTCCGCCTCCGCCCGAGACACATCCGGACCGATGTATGTCTTACCTTGCTGAGGCGTGTAAACGAGCCCGTCATGGATGATCGCCGCCGGCAGGTGCAGGCCGATCTGCGGCACGAGCCAGCGGAACACCCACGGAATCGAGGTCAGGTCGGTGTCGAACGTCGTCACGTCGTTCGGCACGATGAAGTCCGCCTTCGAGGCCTGGTCACCGTAGGCGATCTGTTGTGTCATCGTGAAGTTGACGGGCCCGACGAACTTGAGGTCGATGGTCATCGGCGCGTCAGGCTTGTTCGGGTCGTAGAAGCCTGCGTGAAACGGCGCCCCAGCGGCGGGGTCTGTGCTCATGTCGGCACCTCCGGTAGTGGTCCGAAAGTAGCTCATGAGTTCGCAGTCAGCTGTCTGAACGCACCCGACCACCACACGGCGGACGCCCCCGCAGCTCGTACCGCCGGATCACGCCCCTCGCCGGAGTTCAAACCGCTCTGCGACCCTTCCGGGTCGGTGACAGTGCCACCTTCAGACGAATTCGCTGGTCAAATTGGCGTTCAGTTCGACTTCGCCGCGCGTCGAGCGGAGGCGTTCTACTGGCTCGATCGTCGGATTCGAGGCCGCGGTATTGCGATGGAGGCGCTCAGTCTCGTCACTGAGTGGTCCTTGCGAGACTATTGAGTCGTGCGGGTTCAACTCGTCAGTCATCTCGACAACGAGCGCTCGCAAAGGGTCGCCGAGCGCTGCGGTTTCAGCCGCGAGGGTGTCTTGAGGGCATGGGAACCTGTCAAGGATGGGCGGCCCGACGTCGTCATGTGGAGCCGCCTCGTCACCGACCTAGCGCCAGGCTCAGGCATCGGACGTGCACGCCCGCCGTCGGGGAACGACTCGAGACCAGGGTCCGCCCGCCCGCCCGTTTGAACCGCACGCTGCGCGGTTGCGATCAGTCGATCATCATCAGCTGCGTATCCGTCGTCGCACGGTGTCGCGGGACGATGGTCCAGCCCACGATCGCCGCCGTCACACACAGCACTGCGCAGGCGGCGAAACCTCTGGCGTAGCCTAACGTCTGGGCGACGTCGGCGGGGAGCGACGACAGCGCGTGGGTGCGCGCCGCAGCGATGCTCGCCATCGCGGCCAGCCCGAGCGAACCGCCGATCGTGCGCGTCGCGTTGACCAAGCCCGATGCGAGGCCGGCGTCCTCCGGCGCAACGCCGCTGGCAGCGAACGTCGCCGGGATGTACGCGCTGCTGAGCCCGAACACGGTCAGCGAGGCCGGCAGCCCGATGTGGAGCAGGTAACCGTCGTGCGCGTGGAGCGTCGACAGCAGCACCAGCCCGACGGCGGTGATCAGCGAAACGATGACAACGAGACGTCGCGCGCCGATCCGTCCGACGAGGCGCGACGACACCTGCGCGCCGAGCACGAACCCGAACGGCATCGGCAGGAATGCAACGCCCGTGCGCAGCGGGCTGAACCCGGCCACGTCCTGCAAGTACTGCGACAGGAAGAACAGCAGCGTGAAGTTGGCCGGGAAGACGAGCAGCATCACCAGGTTCGCGCCGGTGACGTTGCGCGAGCGGAAGATCCGCAGCGGCACCAGCGGGTGCGGGTGCGATCGCTCGGCGGCGACGAACACCCCGAGCAGTGCGACGCCCCCGAGCATCGGTCCGAGCACCTGTGCCGAACCCCACGGGTGGTCGTCGGTCGACACCACGCCGTAGACGATCGCCAACAGACCGAGGGTGGCGGTGAACGCGCCAGACCAATCGAGCGTCGAGCCGGCGACCCGGCTGCGGGTCTCCACGATCGCCCGCTGGGCGAGCACGAACAGCGCGATACCGATCGGCACGTTGATGAACAACACCCACCGCCACGACAGCAGGTCGGTGAGGATGCCGCCGCCCAGGACGCCGACCGCACCGCCGAGCCCGGCCACCGCCGCCCAGATCCCGAGGGCCTTCGCCCGCCGCACCGGATCGGTGAACGTCGTCAACAGGATGGTCAGCGTCGCCGGTGAGAGAGCCGCTGCGCCCAGACCCTGGATGGCCCGCGCCCCGATCAGCTGACCACCGTTCCGGGCCAACCCACCGGCGAGGGACATCGATGTGAACAGCCCGAGTCCGAGCAGGAACAGCCGGCGACGACCCCAGAAGTCAGCGGCGCGACCGCCGAGCAGCAGGAACCCGGCGAACGGGATCGCATACGCGTTGATCACCCACGTCAGACCGCTCGGCGACAACGCGAGGTCGAGCTGGATGCTGCGGAGCGCGACGTTGACGATCGTCGTGTCGATCACGACCATGAACTGGGCGATGCACACGACGGCGAGCACCAGCGAGTCCGACCTCCGCTGCCCACGGGCTTGCGGGCGCATCGGCTGGTCGTCGATCGCCTCCCGCATCCGGCATCACTACACGACCGGGAGCGATAGCGCGAGACCGGCGCGCTCGATGCGCCCGGACTCGCGGCGGCGAACCGGCCGGCCTCACGCGGGTGAACCGGGTCGTCGGATTGGCCACGGCCACCGCCGAAGCCGGTCCGCGCCGATGAACGGGCGCGGACCCGACTGCCACACCTGTCGTGACCTCATGCCTGAGGTCCGAGCGGTCGCGGTGACGACGACGCGGCAACGAGAAGGCCACCGACGCCGCGGCGGCGGAGAGCATCTCCTCGCCTCACCAACTGTCACAGAACGCGCCATCCACTCCCTCGGTCAGGCGCGGCAATCGAGCGATCGACAGTTCAATTGATTGACGTGCGCCCGCGCGGTTGTCATGCTGGGTGTCTCGGGGGATCACGACGTGCGGCGGGGGCCGCAACGTGGCGAGCGGGGCGCAGCAACGATACGAAGGGGAGACGGTGCACACGACACGTTGGAGGAGCGCGCTCGCGATCGGCGCGGCCTCGTTGATCATCCTTGCCGCGTGCGGCAGCGACAAGAAGACGACGAGCACGACCGGGGCGCCGGTGACGGCGGCGGCGGCGACGACCAGTCCTGCGACCACGACACCACCGACGACCGGCGCAGCGACGACGGCGGCAGGGACTGCGGCGGCAGGAACTGCGGCGGCCACGACAACAGCCTCCACCGTCGGCAGCGGCGCGGCCACCACCACGGTGTCGCCCAGCCAGATCGGTCTGATCGACGGGATCTACAAAGGCACCGCCGGGTTCACGCTCGACCCGAAGAAATGCCCGGCCGACTGGAACCCCCACCAGGGCATCACCGACACCGACATCAACCTGTTCATCAGCCTGGCGACGTCCGGCCCACTCGCCGGGTTCGGGCTGATCGCCGACGGGATGAAGAGCTACTACAAGTACATCAACGACAACGGTGGCATCGGCGGTCGCAAGATCAACCTCGACGTCAAAGACGACGGCTACCAGCCGACCCAGACCAAGAGCAATGCCGACGAGGCGATCGGCTCGAACAAGTACGCCGCGTTCGACGCGGTGCTCGGCACACCGAACAACCTGGCGATCTGGGACGAGACCAACCAGGAGTGCATGCCCGAACTGTTCAACGCCACCGGCTCACCGGCGTGGGGTGACGTCGAGGGCCACCCGTGGACGATCGGGCCTGGCCTCGACTACTTCACCGAAGCCCAGCTGTGGGAGCGGTGGCTGGCCAAGGAGCACCCGGAGCTGAAGACGGTCGCCGAGGTCACGTACAACAACGACTTCGGCAAGATCTACCACGACGGTTTCGCCTTCGCTACCAAGGGCACCGATATCAAGGTTGTCGACCAGGAGCTCCATGACGCCGCCTCGCCGAACCTCGACAACCAGTTCACCACGCTCGCCTCGTCCGGTGCGCAGGTGCTGCTGATCGAGACGACGGGGGTGTTCTGCACCCAGGCGATGGCCAACATCGAGAAGCAGACGAGTTGGCATCCGCTGGTGATCATGTCGGCGACGTGCGCGTCGCTGAACCAGTTTTTCAAGCCGCTGATCAACGAGGGCCTGACCGGGAAGGGCACGTACATCGTGCAGAGCTTCAAGGACGTCAACGACCCGGCGAACGCGAACGATCCGTTCATCCAGCTGTACCAGAAGACGCTCACCGCGCAGGGTCTCGACCCGAAGGTGACGACCTATGCCACTGGCTGGATCTACGCCTGGTTCACGGTCGAATCGCTGAAGAACGGGGCGACCTACGTCGGTGGTCTCGATCGCGGCAACATGATGCTCGGCGCGCGGAACATCCACGCGACGATGCCGTTGGTGATCAACGGGTTGACCACGATCACCAACGGCGCCAAGGACGCTTACGTGGTCGAGGGCGGCCAGATGACGCAGTACACGGTGACCGACCCGAAGGAGATCGGCAAGCTCGTCCAGGCCGGCGACCTGATCAACCTCGAGGGTCAGCTCGGCACGTACAAGACGATCCAGGACGCCGCCAAATCGATCCCGACCGGGTCGACGACGACGACCGGCTGAGTCGACTCTGACGTAGTCGCGCACCGATCGCGTGTCCCTCGGCGTGTCCGCGGCGCTGCTGCCCGGGGCGATCGTCCGGGTGGCTGGAGTGTCGTCGTTGAGGACGGCGCCGGATGCACTCCCGTTGGCGCGTCATCGAGCTCAGGACGAGGCGACCGGTTCAACCAGACCGAACGGTTGTTGCTCGGCCTGCCACGCCTCATGTTGGTCGACTAGGTGGCGACGAAGGACTTGATCGCGACAAACAAGGCGTCCGGTTCGGTATCGGGAATGAAGTGGCCGGAACGCTCGAACACTTGGTAGGTCACCAACTCGGGGGGGAGGGCGGCCACAATCTCCTCTGAGGTCGCGAGCGGAGTGATCGGATCGAGCGCACCGGCGAGGACAAGCGTTGGGCACCGCACGCGGGCGACGTCGCCGGTGAGGTCCATCCGGAAGCCGCGGAAGAACTCGAACTGCAGGTCGACGTTCATGATCGCCCGCGCCGCTGCGTCGGCATCGAGCGGTGATGGGCTGTAGGCAGGCATTGCGTGTTCCATGAAGTCGGGCAACGTGTCCATCCCCGGCGCGGTGAAGAACGCCCGTGCCGCTGTTGCCGCCGCCTCGCCACCGCGATCGCGAAACCCCCTCACCGTCCGTTCGAGATCCCAACGAGCCATCGTCGACTGCAGTATCAGCCGGGCGGGATGCTCGGGGTAGCGCGCCGCGTAGTGCAGCGCCACGAAACCACCGAAGGACCAGCCGAGCACGATTGGTCGCTCGATTCCCAAGGCATCGCAGAACCCGCGGACGTCGTCGGCCCATACGTCCAGGCTCAGACCCTTGGAGTCCTCGGGGGCGCTGCGGCCTTGTCCTCGGTGGTCGAGATAAACAACCTGCGCGACCTCGGCGAGTTCACTGTAGGCGGGCTTGAAAAGCGAGTGGTCGAAACCGGGACCTCCATGGAGCAGCAGCAAGGTCGGTCGTTCTCGCATCGATGCTCCGTCCGGCACCAGGCCGGCCCCTTCGACGTCAAAGAACAACGTTGTGCCGTTCACTTCGATGCGCATGCGCGCACGCTAATCAACGCCGACAATCCTGGCCGCCACGAGCGACCGAAGCGCCCCGAGAACGCCGGGGCCGGGTCGCCCCTGAGGCTCCGGGCCGGGACCTGTTCGCGCGCACGCTGCGTTCGCTGATTGTGTGCTGTTGCTCATCCTGATTGGCCGCGCCGGTACGGCAGTTGGGGGCGGTCCCTCGCCGTCATAGGGGTGTTGCGTCGATCGGCGCCATGGTGGTCGAACTGGCCGGAGTCGCTGTCGGCCATACCTGCACATCTCCTACAGAGATCTGGCCCGTGTATCCTGCCGGGAACCTCACGTCCGTCGGCGGTGCAGCGGGAGGCGCAGACGCAGCACCGACTACGCCGACGGTCATCGCGGCAGTCATCGCTGCCACAATTGCGACCAGAGACCCGCGAGCGTACAAGCAAGAACGGAACATCGAGGAAACCTGCACTCTCGCCGTTAGGTGGTGTGAGCGCCCGCCGTTTGCTGCGAGATGGCCTGGAACGTCGGCGCAGTTGTCGACCAGGTAGCTCACGGATTGTTACGGGCCTTGTGTACACCGACTGGCCGTCAGTGAACGTGCCGTTGAACAACGCCTGGCCATCGAGGCGCAGCGGGCTGGGTCCAAAGCCGAGCCGACGATCTCAGATCGCCGGCTACAGGATCTTGCGAAGGTACTCGGCCGAGGTCTCGTACCCGATGGACGACCAGAACGCGCTGGCGCGGCGTGTCGCGAGGGCAACCAGGCGCCCGTCGTGGTCGGTGATCCACTCTTCGGCGCCGACGACGAGGAGACCACCAACGCCGCGGCGGCGGATGTGTTGGTCGACGATCAGTTCTTCGATCCAACCCACCGGGCCATTCGCGTACAGGGTCGGGTGAACGAAAGCGGCCACGTAGCCCACGAGCTCGTCGTCCTCGTCAATGGCGACAAGGAGCGCGCCGGCGTCGTCACTGATCAGCTCGGTCACGCGATCATCGAACCCGGTCGGGTTGACCTCGAAAGAGGTTACGAACGCCGTAGCGAGCTCGAACAATGCTGCGCTGTCGGCCTGAACGGCGGGCCGAACCGTGATGCGGGGTCGTTGCTCTGTCACGCCGCAGAGCTTGTCCCCATTCGAGAGGGAGCTCCGATGCCGACGAACGGAGTGCATCTCCTCGCCTCACCACCTGCAACAGAACGCGCCTTCCATACCCGCGGTCGAGCACGAGCGTTATCGCGGCCCCCCGTGGCTCGCGGTGCTTCGGGACGTGCGACGTCTGAAGGCTCTGCCGTGTGGCGGGTTGGACCTTGGGCCTCAGCGTTGGTGGATCGTTGCGAGCACGACTGGGGCCGGGTGCTGCTCCCAAGTGGCGGTCAGGCCGATCGCTGGCGTACCCGCTGCGACGGGTCGGCGGAAGACCGTCAGTTCGAATCGGTCGTTGCGCAGCACGGTGCTCGTGGCGTCGTCGTGGTCGAGCTCGAACAGGTCGACAGGGACCCGTGCGCCCGTCCAGCCGCCACCGTGGATGCGGACGTTGCTCGGAGCGACGTACCAGCGAGCGTCGTGCCGCGCCATGCCGATCGCCTCACCCTGACCGGTCATGGCCACCGCAGCGAGCATGACCACCGAGAGCGGATCGCGGAGCCCGTCGTAAACCCAGCGAGTGCCGAGCACCGAGTGCTCCATCTCCACGATCAGTGCGTCTTCGGCGCCATTCAACGGTTCGTCGCGGTACGTCAACGGGACTTGGAACACGACGGCGCCAGCGGTGACCAGATGCGTCTCCATGCCAACACGGCCGTCGGGGTCATCGAATCGATACGAACCAATCACGTCCATCGACTCACCCGGACGCGGACCCCACAGCTGGGTCGGTGCCCAATCGGCAATCAGCTCAGCCTTCGTCGGCGTGATCGTTGCAACATGGAAGATCGCCACGGCACATCACCCTAGGTATGCGATCGTTCGCCGCGCACATTCTCGCATGATCTGGTCGAGCGTCATCGGTCGTCTCCTAGTCCTTGCGGCGGCGCTGCCGAGCGACGGACCACCGAAGGAGCGAGTCGTGCCGATCTGCCGCTCCGGGGCGGGTCCAGCCGCATCCGATGAACGTCCTTGCATCGTGGGCTGCGAGTGAGTCCCATCTCGTGGTGTAGGAGGCGGTCAGCATCCTCGGGGTGATGGTGGTCATCGTGCGATTCTCGAAAGCGACCAAGCAACCGAGAAGGACGCACGATGACCGCTCACGAGTTTGCCCTAT
>JBBQTN010000069.1:0-22343 GCA_038213195.1 Acidimicrobiales bacterium
GGCCGAACGCGAAGACGGCGGTGATGGGTCCACAGCAACTGGCGGGAGTGTTGAGCATCGTGGCCCGCCAGTCCGCCGAGTCGATGGGCAGGCCGTTCGACGAGGAGGCCGACGAGACGATGCGGCGCACGGTCGAAGAGCAGATCGAGCGTGAGTCGCTGGCCCTGTTCATGACCGGTCGCGTCTACGACGACGGGATCATCGACCCGCGCGACACCCGCACGGTGCTCGGGATGTGCCTGTCGTTGATCGACAACGACCCGGTGCAGGGCACGCGCGGCTACGGCGTGTTCCGGATGTGAGCACGATGACGACAGGACCCGGACCCATCAACCGCGTGCTGATCGCCAACCGCGGTGAGATCGCCAGGCGGATCATCCGCACCTGCCGCCGCTTGGGCGTGGCCACCGTTGCAGTGCACAGCGACGCCGACTGCGACGCGCCGTACGTCGCAGAGGCCGATCGTGCCGTCGGGCTGCCCGGCAACGCGCCGGCCGACACGTACCTCGACGTCGGCAAGTTGCTCGACGTCGCGACGGCCACCGGCTGCGATGCGGTCCACCCCGGCTACGGGTTCCTCGCCGAGAACGCCGCGTTCGCACAGGCGGTCGTCTCCGCCGGGCTGCGCTGGATCGGTCCGCCGCCCAGCGCGATCGAGGCGATGGGTTCGAAGATCGGTGCGAAGGCGTTGATGCGCGCCGCCGGGGTGCCCGTCCTGCCCGACAACACGGTCGAGTCGCTGGCCGAGGTCGGCGTACCTGCGTTGGTCAAGGCTTCCGCCGGTGGCGGTGGTCGGGGGATGCGCCTCGTGCACACACCGGCGGAGCTCGACGAGGCGATCGCCGCCGCGCAGCGCGAGGCGCAGGCGGCCTTCGGCGACGGCAGCGTGTTCGTCGAGCGCTACGTCGACGGCGGCCGGCACATCGAGATCCAGGTCTTCGCCGACGATCACGGCAACTTCGTGTCGTTGTTCGAGCGCGACTGCACGCTGCAACGCCGTCACCAGAAGATCCTCGAGGAGTCGCCGTCGCCGGCCGTCGACGCCGGCCTGCGCGAACGGATGAGCACAGCGGCCGTCGACGCAGCGCGAGCCGTCGACTATCGCGGTGCGGGCACCGTCGAGTTCCTGCTCGACCGCGACGGCGGGTTCTGGTTCCTGGAGATGAACACGCGGCTGCAGGTCGAGCACCCTGTCACCGAGCTCGTCACCGGGCTCGACCTCGTCGAGCTGCAGCTGCTCGTCGCCGCCGGCCACAAGCTGCCCCACGACGCGCTCGAGCCGACGGCCACCGGCCATGCGATCGAGGTGCGGCTGTGCGCGGAGGACCCGAGCAACGGCTACCTGCCGAGCGTCGGCCGCTTCCACGAGGTCCGCTGGCCCGAACGCACCGGCGTGCGCGTCGACAGCGGCATCGAGACCGGCTCTGTGGTCAGCCCGTACTACGACTCGATGATCGCCAAGCTGATCGCACACGCGCCGACCCGCGCCGAGGCCGCCCGCCGCCTCGGCGAGGCCCTCGAGGCGACGACGCTGATCGGGCCGACGACGAACCGCGACCAGCTCACCGCACTGCTCGAACGGCTGGTCCGGCTCGGCGACGATCCCGCCGACGGCTTCGACACCGCCCTGCTCGACCGTGAGCCGCCGCACGCCCCGCCCCCGGATCCCGCGCTCGCGGCCGCCGCCGCGCTGGCCGTCGCCGACGCCCGCGCGGCGACACGCGGCGCGCTGGCGGCAGTCACACCAGGCTGGCGCAACAACGCCTCGGTCCCCCAGCGCCAGCGCGTCGGCAACCACGTCGTCGAATACCACCGCGACCGTTCGGGACGCGCCGTGGACGTGCTCGTCGACGGCGCGCCAGCGACGCCGGCACTGACCGACGCGCGGATCATCGGCAACCACGTCTACGTCGCGCGCGGCGTGCGTCGCTTCGAGATCCCGCCGCGCGACGAGCTGCCCGACGAGGCTGGACGGGAGGGATCGCTCGTCGCCCCGATGCCGGGCGCGGTGCGCCGAATCCTCGTCGCGCCCGGCGACCGCGTCGTCGCCGGTCAGTCGCTGATCACGCTCGAGGCGATGAAGATGGAGCACACGGTGGTCGCTCCAGTGGCCGGTGTCGTGGCCGATGTGCTCGTCCACGCCGGCCAGCAGCTGGACTCCGGTCAACCGCTGGTGCGGATCGATAAGGAGGCGTCATGAGGCAACCGTCCGAACGCGGCACCCGCCCGGTCCGCATCGCCAACTGCTCCGGCTTCTTCGGCGACCGCCTCTCGGCGGCGCGCGAGATGGTCGACCCGGCGGTGCTCGAGGGCAGCCCGGTCGACGTGCTCACCGGGGACTGGCTGGCAGAGCTGACGATGCTGATCCTCCAGAAGCAGCGCGCCCGCGACGCTGAGGCGGGTTTCGCCGGCACGTTCCTGACCCAGATGGAGCAGGTGCTCGGTACGTGCGCCGATCGCGGGATCAAGGTCGTCACCAACGCCGGCGGGCTGAACCCGGCAGGATGCGCGCAGCGGGTGCGCGACATCGCCACCAAGCTCGGCCTCGACGTCAACGTCGCCCACATCGAGGGCGACGACCTGCTGCCGCGGCTCGATGGTCTGCGGCCGCAGCTCGCCAACCTCGACACGGGAGCACCGTTCACCGGCGAGGCCGTCAGCGCCAACGCCTACCTCGGTGGCTGGGGCATCGCCGCCGCACTTGCCGCGGGCGCCGACGTCGTCGTCTGCCCGCGGGTGACCGACGCCGCGGTGGTCGTCGGTCCTGCGGCATGGTGGTGGGACTGGGCCGTGGACGACTGGGACAGGCTGGCGGGCGCGGTCGTGGCCGGCCACGTGATCGAGTGCGGCGCGCAGACGTGCGGCGGCAACTACAGCTTCTTCCCATCGATCCCCGACCTCGCCAAGCCGCTCGGCTTCCCGATCGCCGAGATCGACGCCGACGGGTCCTCGGTGATCACCAAGCACCCCGGCACGGGCGGCCTGATCGACGTCGGCACCGTCACCTCGCAGCTGCTCTACGAGATCGGCCCGCCCGCGTACCTCAACCCGGACGTCATCAGCCACTTCGACTCGCTGGCCGTGACGCCCGACGGCGCCGACCGGGTGCGCATCAGCAACGTGCAGGGCTCCCCTGCGCCGGCCACCACCAAGGTGTGCATCAACGCCGAGGGCGGGTTCCGCAACAGGATGACCTTCGTGCTCACCGGGCTCGAGCAGCGCGCCAAGGCCGAGTGGACGCGCACGGCGCTGTTCACCCGGCTCGGCGGCGAGGACCGCTTCGACGAGGTCGACGTACGGCTGGTCGAGGCGCCGCCCGACGCGATCGGCCAGGAGGCCGCCTCCGGTCGCCTGCACGTCAGCGTCAAGAGCCGCGACGAGCGCGTGGTCGGGCGGGCGTTCTCCTCCGCAGCGACGGAGCTCGCCCTGGCCGGGTACCCCGGGTTCTTCACCACCTCGCCGCCAGGCCCGGCCCAGCCGTTCGGCGTCTACTGGCCGGCGCTCGTCGCCAACGACGACGTCCAGCAGGTGGTCGTCCACTCCGACGGCACGCGCGCGCCCATCGCGGCACCGCCGACCGGGGGCCGCCGCGACGTGCTCGCGGGCGCGGTCACCGCCGAGCCGGTCGGGCCGGCGCCGGGCGCACCACTCGGCAGCATCTTCGGGGCCCGCTCGGGCGACAAGGGCGGCAACGCCAACCTCGGGGTCTTCGCCCGCGACGACGGCGGCTATGCATGGCTGGCCGAGCACCTCACCGTCGAGGCGCTGCGCCGCTTGATCCCCGAGGCCGCCGACCTGGAGATGCACCGCTACGAGCTCGCCAACCTGCGCGCCCTCAACTTCGTGCTCGTCGGCTACCTCGGCGAGGGCGTCGCCTCGAGCACCGCGTTCGACCCGCAGGCGAAGGGCCTCGGCGAGTACCTCCGCTCGCGGGTGTGGGCTCCCGCCTCCGAAGCGCAGGCCGGCTGACCGGCTGACCGGCTGACCGGCTGACCGGCGATCCTGACGTCCCGGCGATGTGCCGCCCAGGCTCAGGCGAGCAGGCGGTACCCGATCCCCCGCGACGTGACGATCAACTTTGGTTCGTCGGGGTGGTCCTCGATCTTGACCCGCAACCGGCGCACGTGTGCGTCGACCAGCCGGCTGTCGCCGAGGTACTCGTAACCCCACACCCGTTCGAGCAGCTGATCTCGGGAGAGCACCATGCCGACGTGGTCGGCGAACTCGCACAGCAGTCGGAACTCGGTCTTGGTCAGGTTCAGCTCGACGCCCGCCTTGAGGGCGATGCCCTGCTCGCGCCGCAGCACGACGTCACCGAACCGGCTCGAACGCCCCGAGACCGGCGTGTCGCGGAGGTGCACCCGGCGCAGCGCAGCGCGGATCCGTGCGGCCAGCTCCTTGGGCACGACCGGCTTGGTGACGTAGTCGTCGGCGCCCGCTTCGAGCCCGGCAACGAGGTCGTAGGTGTCGGTCTGGGCGGTGACGATGATGATCGGCACGATGCTCGTCGCGCGCAGCATGCGACACACCTCGAACCCGGAGATGTCCGGCAGGCGCAGGTCGAGCAGCACCAGATCGGGCTCCGCGGCCGCGAACGCGCGCAGGCCGCTGCGCCCCTCGTGCGCCTGGCGGACCTCGTAGCCCTCGTCCTCGAGCGCGAGCGACAGCGCGACCCTGATCGCGTCGTCGTCCTCGATGAACAGCAGGCTGTCCACGGTGCTCGCCCCCAGTTCGATCTGTTACAAAAAACGCACACTCGGAGCGTCGTCCCGTCACATTCGCCGCACAACATAACAACTGTTCACGCTGCCTCGGTGGGGTGCCTTCCTCCCCCTGGTGCCTCACCGGCAGCGGCGTGCGCTGTGCCCCGTTCGGGATGATCGCAGGTCTCTTCTGCTCCGTGCGTGATTGCACCCCGACGCAGCCGTCCGATCGGCATGGATGCGCCACACTGTGGCGGTGCCCCGCCCGAGTCGCCGTCGCAAGCTGCGCCTGCGGACGCGGGTGACGCTGTTCTTCAGCGTGACGGCCCTCGTCGCCAGCCTCGCCCTGGCCGTCGTCACCTACGCGTTGGCCCGTTCGTTCCTGACGGCGCAGCGCGACTCGGTGGCGCGCACGCAGGCGTTCAACAACGCCAACGCGCTGAAGACCTCGCTGCTCGTCAACCCGAACCCCACCAACATCGGCGCGCAGGTGCGCGACCTGCGCACAGAGGGTGCGGCGTTCCTGCTCGTCGGCGACGACAGCGCACCACGCGAGTACTTCACCGACCAGACGTTCCTGGAGAGCGCCTTTCCCGCGGGGCTGCGGATGATGGTCGCCGAGGGCCAGAGCGGGTTGCAGCACTTCAGCCGGGAGGGCGACCCATACGTCGCCGTCGGGGTGTACATCCGTGCCGCCGACGCCCAGTACTTCGAGGCGTTCTCGCTCGCAGACACCAACCGCACCTTGCGTTACCTGGCGACGGCGTTGGCGATCGGAGCCGGCGTGACGACCCTGTTCGCCGCCGGGCTCGGCTGGTCGACCAGCCGGCGACTGCTCCGGCCGTTGACGCGGGTCTCCGAGGCGGCGGGTGAGATCGCCTCCGGTGGCCTCGACACCAGGATGACCCCGGAGAGCGATCCCGACCTCGCCCTGCTCGCCAGCTCGTTCAACGAGATGGCCGACGCGGTGCAGACCAGGATCGAGCGCGAGGTGCGCTTCGCCTCGGACGTCAGCCACGAGCTGCGCTCGCCGATCACCGCGCTGGCCGCGGCGGTGGAGGTGCTCGACGGCCGCCGCGCCGACCTCCCCGACCGCAGCCAGCAGGCGCTGGACGTCGTCGTCGGTCAGGTGCGGCGGTTCGACCAGATGGTGATGGACCTGCTCGAGCTGTCGCGCATCGACGCAGGTTCCACCGAGCTGCACCGCGAGCCGGTCGACCTGCACGAGCTGATCTCGCGGATCACCCACAGGTACGGCTTCGCGGCGACGCCGATCGAGGTCGATCCGCAGCTGCCGGCGACCGTGCGCGTCGACAAGCTGCGCTTCGAACGGATCCTGGCCAACCTGCTGGAGAACGCGAACGAGCATGCCGGCGGTCCGACGAAGGTCACCGCCGAGCCGTCGGGCCGCACCGGGCTGGTGCTGACGGTCTGCGACGCGGGCCCCGGCGTGGCGCGCAGCGAACGGGCCAGGATCTTCGAGCGCTTCGCCCGCGGCTCCGCGGCGCGCCATCGGGTCGGCACGGGGTTGGGCCTGGCGCTCGTCGCCGAGCACGCCGAGGCCCACGGCGGCGAGGCCTGGGTCGAGGATCGACCGGGCGGTGGCGCGCAGTTCAAGGTCACGTTCGGGGACGTCAGCGCATGATGGCCTGGTTCCGGCGTCGCAGCCCGCACGGCCGGCACCGCCGGCTCAGCCCGCACGGCCGGCACCGCGTCGTGCCCCTGCTCGCGCTGCTGGTGGCAGCGGTGGTGGCCGGGTGCGGGGTCAGCGACAGCGGTGGGCCGGAGCGGATCGTCGTCGGGCTCGGCCTCGACGACACGCTGCCGAGCACGACGACGTCGAGCACCTCGACGACGAGCACGACGGCCGTCGCGCAGAGCAGCACCAGCAGCATCGCCAGGACCACGACCACGATCGTCGCCACGGAGAACGTCTACCTGTACTTCATCTCCGGCACCGAGCTGAACTCGATCTCCATCCCGCTCACCAGCCCGGCCTCGCTGAGCCAGGTGATGGTCGCCCTGCAGGCCGGCCCGCAGGCACTCGGTGCACCGGGCGCGGGGCTGCGCAGCGTGCTGCCGGCGGCACCGCCGATCAGCGTCACCGACCACGGTGACGGGTCGGCGACGGTCGAGCTGCCGACCACGTTCTTCGACGACATCCAGCAGACCGACCAGATTCGCGCGATCGGCGAGATCGTGCTGACCCTGACCAGTCAGCGCGGGATCGGTGGCGTGCGCTTCCACAAAGCCGGCGTCCCGACCGGCGTCGCCCTCGGCAGCGGCGAGCAGAGCGATGCCAGCAGGACCGTCACCCGGGCCGACTACCGCGTGCTGATCATCGGGCAGTCCGACACGTCGTCGACCACGGCCACCGCCACGTCCACCACGACGTCCAGCCCGACGACGTCAGCCCCGACGACGTCCGCCCCGGCGACGTCCACCCCGAGCAGTCCCCCCACGGCCACCACGACGCTTTCGCCGACGACGACCGCCGCCGATGCCGCCCCGACCTCCGCCACCACCACGACGAGTGTCGGGTGATGTCGTGCGCGGCGACGAACCGCAGCGCGCCCGCACCGTGATGGGGCGGGCGCCGCCCATCGTCGCGTTCTCGGCGCAGCCAGAACCAGTCACCGTACGTACGGCTCAGGCTGCGACCGGTTGAGCTCGCCCGGCGCGGTGGCCGCGCCCGACGTCGGGCAGCCCGGGGACTCGGCCGGGCGCCAGTAGCGTCAACACGATGCGCAGCGGGTTCGTCAGCCTGGTCGGACGACCCAACGTCGGCAAGTCCACCCTGGTCAACGCGATGTGCGGTGAGAAGGTCTCGATCGTCAGCGACAAGCCGCAGACGACGCGCACCCGAGTCCGCGGCGTGCTCAACCGCCCCGACCTGCAGGTGGTGTTCGTCGACACGCCGGGCCTGCACAAACCCGTCACGGCGCTCGGCGCGCGGGTCAACGCCACCGCACTGGACAGCGTCGCGGATGTCGACGTCGTCTGTCTGGTGATCGACGCCACCCAGCCGTTCGGTGGCGGCGACCGATGGGTCGCATCGCACCTCGACCTGCCCACGTCGATCGTCGTCGTCAACAAGATCGATCGCGCCGGCCCCAAGGGCGTGCTCGCCCAGCTCCGCGCCGCAGCATCGCTCGGCGCTGCCGCGTACTTCCCGGTGTCGGCGCGCACGGGCGAGGGGATGGACGAACTGCTCGGGCACCTCGCCGCGGCGATGCCCGAGGGTCCGATGTACTTCCCCGGCGACATCGTGCGCGACCAACCGGAGGAGACGTGGGTGGCCGAGCTGGTGCGCGAGCAGCTGCTCGCCGTGACCCACGACGAGCTGCCCTACAGCATCGCCACTCGCGTCACGGAGTGGGAGTGGCCGCGGGTGCGGTGCGAGATCATCGTCGAGCGCGACAGCCAGAAGGGGATGGTGATCGGCAAGCACGGCGCCGTCCTCAAGGAGGTCGGGCAGCGGGTACGCGCCCAGCTGCCGGCGGGTGCGTTCATCGAACTGTTCGTCAAGGTGGACAAGAACTGGCAGCATCGCGCCGACCGCGTGGAGCGGCTCGGCTACTGACAGTGCACGAGACGTGAGGATTTGATGCCCTCATCGTCACGATTGCGTTGATTCGCCGCGTCATTTCGTTTATGGTCCGTGCGCAACCGGGGGTGTGTCCGGTGTCACTGTTACTGGGGGGCCTGGCTTGGGTGTACTCGATGTCGACGAGGTCACTGTCCGCTTTGGTGGCGTGATGGCGCTCGATTCCCTGTCGTTCACCGTCGAGCAGGGTCAGATCTGCGGCCTCATCGGCCCGAACGGCGCCGGCAAGACGACGATGTTCAACGTCATCAGCCGGATCTACAACCCGACGTCGGGCCGGATCACGTTCGACGGCAACGACGTGCTGACGACGAGGGCCTCCACGATCTCGCGGCTCGGCATCTTCCGGACGTTCCAGAACCTGGCGTTGTGGCCGGGGCTGACGGTGCTCGAGAACGTGATGGTCGGCGGCCACACCAAGTCGAAGGCCGGCCTGCTCACCTCGTCGTTCCGCATCGGATCGCGGCGCGAGGAGAAGGACCTGTCCGTCAAGGCCTACGAGCTCCTCGACGATCTCGGGCTGGCCGATGTGGCGTTCAAGAAGGCCACGGGTCTGCCGTTCGGCACGCTCAAGCGGATCGAGCTCGCCCGCGCGCTCGCTGGCGATCCGAAGATGCTGATGCTCGACGAGCCGGCCAGCGGGTTGACCCACAGCGAAGTCGAGGAGCTGGGCGACCTGGTGCGCACCATCCGCGACAAGTACGACCTCACCGTGTTGCTCGTCGAGCACCACATGGCCATGGTCATGGGCATCTCCGACCACGTCGTCGTCCTGGACTTCGGCCGACGCATCGCCGACGGCAAACCGGCCGATGTGGCCCGCAACCCGAAGGTGATCGAGGCCTACCTGGGAGAGACGAAATGACCGTCGAGCAGACGAGCCTGAACACGCCGACCAGCGGGGGCCCGGCCGACAGCCTGCTCAGCGTCACCGGCCTGCGCGCCTCCTACGGTCAGATCGAGGCGCTGCACGGCGTCGACTTCTACGTCGGCAGGGGCGAGGTGGTGGTGGTCCTCGGAGCGAACGGCGCCGGCAAGACGACGACGCTGCGGGCGATCTGTCAGATGGTCTCCACAAAGGGATCGATCATGCTCGACGGGTCGAGCATCGCCGGGAAGTCGACGACCGAGATCACCCGACGGGGCGTCGCCCACGTGCCGCAGGGGCGGGGGACGCTGGCGGAGTTGTCCGTCGACGACAACCTCCTCGTCGGGGCCTACATCCGCAAGGACAACGAGGTGCGCGCCGACATCGACAAGTGGTTGAACGTGTTCCCGCGCCTCAGGGAGCGGCGATCTCAGCACGCCGGCAGCCTCTCCGGAGGCGAGCAGCAGATGCTCGCAGTGGCTCGGGCATTGATGTCGCGTCCCAAGCTGCTGCTCCTCGACGAGCCGTCGTTGGGGCTCGCTCCGATCATCGTCCAAGGTCTGTTCCAGCGGTTCAGCGAGATGAACAGGGACGATGGGATCACGATGTTGATCGTCGAGCAGAACGCGAACCTCGCGCTCGACATCGCCGACCGGGCGTACGTGCTCGAAGCCGGCGAAACGGTGCTGACCGGAACTGCGGATGACCTGCGCCACGACGACGGGGTGCGCAAGGCGTACCTGGGCTACTGAGGAGCGACGTTGAACACCACCTCCAACACCTTGAACGAGCAGATCTCGGGGGGCTTCAAGTTCCTCGAATCGATCGGCAAGAAGCGAGTGTTCACACTCGGCGGTCTGCTCGTCGTGCTCGTCGTGCTCGGCGTCGCCGCCATCGTCGCGGACGGCCGAGAGCTGTTCGTGCAACGCCTCGTCGACGGCCTCAACAACGGCTTCATCTACTCCGCGATGGCGCTCGCCCTCGTGCTCATCTACAAGGCCACCTCGGTCGTCAACTTCGCGCAGGGCTCGATGGCGATGTTCGGCACGTTCATCTGCTACGCCTTCGCCGTCAACGCCGGCATGCCGGCGTGGCTCGCGATCATCGCCGGGATGGCCACGTCGGCCCTCGCCGCAGCGGGGATCGAGCGAGTGCTGATCCGGCCGTTCGACCCTCGCAACCACCTGGCGATCACCATCGTCACCCTCGGCCTGCTGCTCGTGCTGGCCTCGATGGCAGGTGTGATCTGGGCATACGACCCGCGCGCGTTCCCGACGCCGTTCCCGTTGCGCAACAAGTCCTTCGGCGTGCTCGGCGCACACGTCGCGTACACGTCGCTGTTCACATGGCTGACGATCCTCGCTGCGGTCCTCATCGTCTCGCTGCTGCTCGCCAAGACCAAGATCGGGCTGGCGTTCCGCTCGGTCTCCAGCAACCTCGAGTCGAGCCAGTTGGTCGGCATCCACATCGGCCGCACGTTGCAGTTCGGGTGGGCGCTGGCAACGGGGATGGGCACCCTCGCCGGCTCCTTGATCGCCAACACCACCCTGCTCGACCCGAACTTCATGGACCGGGTGCTGATCTTCTCCTTCGCCGCCGCCACGCTCGGTGGGTTGGACAGCCTCGGCGGTGCGGTCCTCGCTGGGATCATCATCGGGCTCGTGCAGACCATGTCCGGGGGCTACATCCACCTCATCGGCTCGGTGCTCGCTCCGACCGTCGCCTTGCTGGTGATCGTCGTGGTGCTGCTCATCAGACCGAGCGGCCTGTTCGGATCGAAGCGAGTGGAGCGCGTCTGATGGCCATGATCCAGCTCAAGCAGGGCACGCCCGCGCACCGCGTCTACCAGTGGGGCGCGTGGCTGCTCGTCGCCTTCATCTTCGTCTACGTGCTCTTCGCCTACAAGACCGGCTTCGCCCCCGGTTCGATCGACAAAGCATTCCGGATCAGCCAGATCAACGACGTCATCGCCTATGCCGTCGCGATCCTCGGCCTCAACCTGGTGATCGGGTACTCCGGCCAACTGTCGCTCGGTCACTCTGCGTTCGTCGGTCTCGGTGCCTACACAACGATCATCCTCGTCTCCGACCACAACTGGAGCTACTACGCCACGATCCCGGTGGCCGCCGCGCTGTGCTTCGTCATCGGGTTGATCGTCGGGCTGCCGGCCCTCCGGATCCGTGGTCTGTACCTGGCGATCGTGACCCTGTCGGTGGCATTCGTCTTCCCCACCCTGGTCCTCAAGTACGGCAGCCTCACGGGCGGCCCGAACGGCAAGAAGCCGGCCCGCGGCAAGGCCAGGCTCGATCCGCCATCATGGATGCCCTTCCACAACGCCGGCCGCATCGCCGGGCCGTTGTGGATCTACAGCATCTCGATGTTCATCGCGATCGTGCTGTTCCTTTTGGCGCGCAACTTCGTCAAGAGCCGACCCGGTCGGGCCCTGGTCGCCGTGCGCGACAACCAGACCAGCGCAGCGGTGAGCGGCGTCACCCTGCCGTTGTACAAGGCGTTCGCGTTCGGGATGAGCGCTGCGTTCGGCGGCGTCGCGGGCTCGATGTTGATGATGAACCGGCCGTTCGCCTCCGACATCCAGTTCAGCCTCAACCTGGCGATCTTCCTGGTCGTCGGGCTGGTGATCGGCGGAGCCGGCACCATCTCCGGCGCGGTGCCGGGGGCGCTCGTCTACGTGTTCGTGCCCTACTTCATGTCGGCCTGGACCAACGACCAGTCGGGCATGCCGATCGGCATCCGCCAGATCACCAAGCCGCTGTTCAGCTGGCTGAGCAAGCGTCAGGGCGGCGGCTCGATCGCCGGGGTTTTCTTCGGAATCCTGCTGCTGATCGCGGTGTTCGTCCTGCCCGGCGGGGTCATCGACGGATTGCGCAGGCTGCGCGCCCGGATCGTGTCTGTCGTCCCCAACCCTGGCTGGCTCCGGTCCAAAGGCGCCGGGACGATCGGGGCCCCGCTGCTCGCCACCGCAGGTGGGCCGAGCCAGCCGGACCTCTCGCCACACGAACTGGACAGCACGGCCGCCGGACACCATCCGACGGACGACCCCGTCAGCGACATCTCCCCCCCATCAGCTTTGAAAACCCCCCAAGGAGGAAGTAAGTGAGAAAGACCCGTTGGAAGACCGCCCTGGCGATCGGCGTGACGGCTTCGTTCGTGCTCGCAGCATGCGGCAGTAGCAAGAAGTCGACCAGCACCACGCCGACCACGGCAGCAGGGGCGGCCACCACCGCGGGATCGGCAACGACGGCCCCCGCCGGTTCGACGGCCCCCGCAGGTTCGACGGCCACGACCGCCGGGTCGACGGCCTCGACCGCCGGGTCGACGGCAACGACATCCGGGTCGACGGCCACGACATCCGGGTCGACGGCCACGACATCGGCCGCGAGCACGGCGACCACCGCAGGTTCGTCGACGGCGACGACCGCCGCCGGCGGAGCCACGGGCAGCACGGTGTCGCCGAAGGACATCGGCCTGATCAACGGCGTCTACAAGGGCACCAGCGGGTTCACGCTCGACCCGAAGAACTGCCCCGCCGACTGGAACGCCAAGCAGGGCATCACCGACACCGACATCAACCTGTTCGAGAGCCTGCCGACCTCCGGCCCCGCCGCCGGGTTCGGACTGCTGGCCGACGGCGCGAAGGCGTACTTCAAGTACATCAATGACAGTGGTGGCATCGGCGGGCGCAAGATCAACCTCGACATCAAGGACGACGGCTACAAGCCGGACCAGACCAAGTCGAACGTCGACGAGGCGATCGGCGCGAACAAGTACGCAGCCCTCTTCACCACGCTCGGCACGCCCAACAACCTGGCAGTGTGGGACAAGACCAACGACGAGTGCATGCCGCAAGTGCTCAACGGCACCGGCGGTGCGCAGTGGGGTGACGTGCAGGGCCACCCGTGGACGACGGGCATGCAGCTCGACTACTTCACCGAGGCCGGGCTGTGGGCAACGTGGTTGAAGACGACCCACCCGGAGATCACCAAGGTCGCCGAGCTCACCTACAACAGCGACTTCGGGCAGAGCTACCACACCGGGTTCGCGTTCGCCACCAAGGGCAGCAGCATCAAGGTCATCGACCAGGAGACCCACGAGCCGACCGCTCCGAACCTGGACAACCAGTTCACGACGCTCGCCGCGTCCGGAGCGCAGGCGGTGTTGCTGGAGACCACCGCCACGTTCTGCACCCAGGCCATGGCGAACATCGAGAAGCAGACGAGCTGGCACCCGCTGGTGATCATGTCCGGCACCTGTGGTTCGAAGAACCAGTTCTTCAAGCCCTTGATCGACCAGGGCCTCACCGGCAAGGACACCTACCTGATCCTCAACTACAAAGACGTCCTTGACCCGGCTAACGCCAACGACCCGTTCGTCCAGCTGTACCAGAAGACGATGACGGCGCAGGGCCTCGACCCGAAGGTGTCGACGTACTGGACCGGCTGGATCTTCGCGTGGTACATGGTCGACATCCTCAAGAACGCGTCCACCTACGTCGGTGGCCTCGATCGGGGCAACATCATGCTCGCTTCGCGAAACGTGCACGAGACGAGTCCGCTGTTGCTCAACGGGTTGACCTCGATCACCGACGGGACCAAGGACGCGTACCTCACCGAGGGCGGCCAGATGGTGAAGTACACGATCACCGACCCGAAGACGCTCGGCACCTTCGTCGCGGCCGGCGACCTGATCAACCTCGAGGGCAAACTCGGCACGTACAAGACGGTGCAGGACGCAGCCGCCGCGATCAACCCCGCGACAACGGTGGCCGCGGCAGCCACGTCGACCACCGGCTGATGACACGGGACACCGCGTCACGGGCGCCGCAGTCGCAATGCACCATTTCGAACGACGGACGATCGCGGGGGACCCCGCGGTCCAACGCCGCACAACGAGATCTCGGACCACCGGTCCAGGAACAACACAAGGGGGACATCAATGAGGAGAACTCGTTGGAGAACGACGCTGGCGATCGGGGTGACGGCTTCGTTCGTGCTCGTCGCATGCGGCAGTAGCAAGAAGTCGACCAGCACCACGCCGACCACGGCAGCAGGCGTGGCCACCACCGCGGCATCGGCAACGACGGCCCCCGGTGGGTCGACGGCCACGACCGCCGGGTCGACGGCCACGACATCCGGTTCGACGGCCACGACCGGTTCGACGGCTACGACATCGGCCGGGAGCACGGCAACCACCGCAGGTTCGTCGACGGCGACGACCGCCGCCAGCGGGGCCACGGGCAGCACGGTGTCGCCGAAGGACATCGGCCTGATCAACGGCGTCTACAAGGGGACCAGCGGGTTCACGCTCGACCCGAAGAACTGCCCCGCCGACTGGAACCCCAAGCAGGGCATCACCGACACCGACATCAACCTGTTCACCAGCCTGCCAACATCCGGCCCATTGGCCGGGTTCGGGCTGATCGCCGACGGCGCGAAGGCGTACTTCAAGACCATCAACGACAACGGCGGGATCGGCGGCCGGAAGATCAACCTCGATGCCAAAGACGATGGATACAAACCGGATCAGACCAAGTCCAACGTCGACGAGGCGATCGGGACGAACAAGTATGCGTCGCTGTTCGTCGTGATCGGTACGCCGAACAACCTCGCCATTTGGGACAAGACCAACGACGAGTGCATGCCACAGCTGCTCAACGGCACCGGTGCCGCCCAGTGGGGTGACGTGCAGGGCCACCCATGGACGACGGGCATGCAGCTCGACTACTTCACCGAAGCAGGGCTGTGGGCGACATGGCTGAAGACCAACCACCCGGAGGTCACGAAGGTCGCCGAGCTCACGTTCAACAGCGACTTCGGGCAGAGCTACCACACCGGGTTCGCGTTCGCCACCAAGAGCAGCAGCATCAAGGTCATCGACCAGGAGACCCACGAGCCGACTGCTCCGAACCTCGACAACCAGTTCACGACGCTCGCCGCATCCGGCGCGCAAGCCGTGCTGTTGGAGACGTCCGGAACGTTCTGCACCCAGGCCATGGCGGACCTCGAGAAGCAGACGAGCTGGCACCCGATCGTGATCATGTCCAGCACGTGCGGCTCCTTGAACCAGTTCTTCAAGCCGCTGATCGACCAGGGCCTGACCGGCAAGGACACGTACCTGATCCAGACCTTCAAGGACGTCAACGACCCGGCCAACTCCAGTGACCCGTTCATCCAGCTGTACCAGAAGACGTTGACTGCCCAGGGCCTCGATCCGAAGGTGACGACCTACTACACCGGGTGGATCTTCGCCTGGTACATGGTCGACATCCTCAAGAACGCAAACGCCTACGTCGGTGGGCTCGATCGGGGCAACATGGTGCTCGCAGCCCGCAACATCCACGCGACCAACCCGACGCTGATCGCCGGGCTGACCTCGATCACCGACGGCACCAAGGACGCCTACCTCACCGAGGGCGGCAAGATGGTCAAGTACACGGTCACCGACCCGAAGGCGCTCGGCACGTTCGTGCAGGCCGGCGACCTGATCAACCTCGAAGGCAAACTCGGCACGTACAAAACGGTCCAGGATGCGGCGGCTGCGGCCGGCACCGCCACCACCGTGGCGGCCACGTCGACCACCGGCTGAGCATCAGCTAGCCGGTGCGGCCACACCGGCACCGTGAGAGGAGCCGCCATTGGCGGCTCCTCTCACGCGTGGGGCCCCGGGCTCCGCCGTCACCGCCCGCCCGCACCCACACCACCACCCACCACCACCGACGGCGCGGAGGGCGCGCGCGCCCGCACCGGTCGAGCAGATTCAGACCTTGGTCGCCCGACCCGCCCAGAACGGGGCGCGCAGGTCGCGCTTGAGGATCTTGCCGGAGCCGGTCTTCGGCAGTTCGTCGCTCCAGGCGATGCTGCGCGGGATCTTGTAGTTGGCGAGGTGCTCGCGGGCGAACGCGTCGATCCCGGTCTCGTCCACGCTGTGGCCCTCACGGCGCACGATCACCGCATGGACCAGCTCGCCCCACTCCTCGCTGGGGATGCCGAACACCGCAGCCTCGAGCACGTCGGGATGGCCCTCCAACGCAGCCTCGATCTCGGCGGGGTAGATGTTCATCCCGCCGGAGATGATCATGTCCTTCTTGCGGTCGCAGATGTACAGGTAGCCCTCGTCGTCGCGGTAGGCGATGTCACCGACGGTCTGGTAGCCGTGCTTGCTGTCGGCCTCGAACTTGTCGTGCTGCTTGTAGTAGTCGTTGAACACGCTGCCGCTCTTGACGAACAGCTCCCCGGGGTGGTCCGGCCCCGTCCCGGTCACCTCGTTGCCGTCGTCGTCGAACAGCTTGATCTCGACGCTCGGTGCCGGCAGCCCGCACGAGCCCGGCTTGCGCAGCTGGTCTGCCGGCTCGAGCATGCAGTTCACGCCGAGCTCCGTGCTGCCGTAGACCTCGTACAGCGAACCGGCGGGGAAGTAGGCGAGGTACATCTGCTTGAGGGCGAAGCTCCACGGCGCGGCGTTGGCGATCATCCGCCGCATCGAGGACACGTCGTAGCGCGCCTTCACCTCGTCGGGGAGGTTGCAGATCAGCCGGATCGGCGTCGGCGCGCTGAACGTCGAAGTGACCTTGTAGGTGTCGACCAGGCGCAGCCAATCGATCGCCTCGAACCTGCGCTGGATGATCACCGTCTGCCCGAGCGCGAGGCCGATGCCCATGAACCCGAGCGGACCGGAGTGGTACAGCGGTCCCGTCGGGATGTAGATGTCGTCGGTCCTGTAGGCGATCTTGGCGACGAGCTCGCCGGCCGCGGCAGTGCCTTGGTTGGCCCGTCGGAGCGCGCCCTTCGGCTTGCCGGTCGTGCCGCTCGTGTAGATCATCGTCGCCCCCGGCTCGACGTCCGCTGGCACCTCGGGCTGGCCGCCCGAGACCTCACCGAGCTGCCCGTCGACGTCGGTCATCCCGTCCGGCAGGACGGCGTCGCCGGCCGCGAACACGAGGTAGTGGTCGACCTTGGGCAGTGCCGCGCGGATCCGCTCGAACATCGACACCTGCTCGACGTCGCAGTAGACGATCGACGCGTCGCAATGGTCGGTGACGTAGGCCGCCTCCTCGTCGCTGAGCCGGTAGTTCAACGGCACCGCGGTGATCCCCAGCTTGCGCGCCGCGCTGATCATCACCACGAGGCCCGGCGAGTTCTGCCCGCACCACACGACCTTCGACTCGCCGGGCCGGACGCCCAACGTCAACAGCAGGTTGGCGAGTCGGTTCGAGCGATCGTCGAGCTCGGCGAAGGTGATCGTGGTGACGGTGCCGTCGGTGCGGTCGTCGATGAGCGCAGGCTTGTCGCCTTGGGAGGCCGCGTACACGGTGAGGAAATCGGGCATGGAGTCTTCGTAGCAGGCGCGCCGTGTTCTCCGTCACACCTGCGGCAAGCTCGTGACACGCGCCGGCTGAAACTGGGTGGGCGACGTCGACCGTGGGGTACTTTTCGGCGTGCTCGACGTGCACTCGATCTCCAAGCGCTTCGGCTCGATCGTGGCGCTGGACCAGGTCAGCCTGCAGGTCGGGCGTGGCCACATGGTCGGGTTCCTCGGGCCGAACGGTGCCGGCAAGACGACGACGATGCGCGCGATCCTCGGGATGGTCGCCCTCGACGCGGGCACGATCACGTGGGACGGGGCACCGATCGACGCGGCGGTCCGCTCGCGGATCGGCTACATGCCGGCCGAGCGTGGGATGTATCCGACCATGAAGGCCCGCGAGCACGTCGTCTACTTCGCCGAGCTGGCCGGGCTGAGCGCCCGCGCTGCGGCCGCCGCAGCGGACCGCTGGCTCGATCGCGTCGGTCTCGGCGCGCGGGCAGATGCGAAGGTGCAGGACCTCTCCTCGGGCAACCAGCAACGCGTCCAGCTGGCCCTCGCGCTCGTGCACGACCCCGACGTGCTGGTGCTCGACGAGCCGTTCGCGGGGCTCGACCCCGTGGCGGTCGACGTGCTGCGTGAGGTGCTCCTG
Organism: Acidimicrobiales bacterium; assembly: GCA_038213195.1. Classification (GTDB taxonomy): domain Bacteria; phylum Actinomycetota; class Acidimicrobiia; order Acidimicrobiales; family Ilumatobacteraceae; genus JAODBQ01. Next base: position 18,150 of record JBBQTN010000069.1, read on the forward strand.
GAACGCGTCGCCGCGGGCGCCGCACTGCTGTTCAGCAGTCATCAGCTCGACCTGGTCGAGGACCTCACGAACGATGTCGTGATCGTCGACCACGGCCGGATCCTGCTCGCCGGGGACGTCGGCGCGCTGCGCAGCGGTTCGCCGGTGCGCTACGTCGAGGCGACCTTCACCGCGGATGTCGATCCTGCGTGGCGGCCCTCGGGCGAGGTGCTCGCACGCTCGGCGCGTCACGTGCGGCTGCGTGTCGCCGACTCGGCCGACGGCCGGGCGGTGCTGGAGGACCTCGCCGCGGCCGGCACGCTGGCCTCGTTCAGCTTCGCCCCGCCGGAGTTGTCGGAGGTCTTCCTCACCGCGGTCAGCGGGGCACGATGAGCGACACGGCGACCGGCCAGGTCTGGTTGGTCGCCCGGCGCGAGGTGCGAACGCGGTTGCGTTCGCGGGCGATGAAGATCTCCACTGCGCTGTTCGTCGTCGTGATCCTCGCCATCGGCGGGATCAACCGCGCCGCGAAGCACACCTCGACGTCACACACCGACGTCACCACTGTCGGCGCGATACCGCCCGGGCTGGCCGACGCGCTGCAACAGGCCGGTGCATCGGTCCACGGGACATTCCGGTTGGTGGCGCCACTCCCCGATCGGGCCGCCGCCGAGACAGCGCTGCGCGACGGCGACGCGGACGTGGTGATCGACGCCGCGACGCACCAGATGCTGTTCAAGACGTCCGTGGACGACACCGACGCAGCGGTCGTCGGCGCGGCCTGGCGCGCCGCGTCGGCGTACCAGGCCGCCACCGACCTCGGGCTGACACCGGCACAGATCACGTCCGTCACCACCCCGCCGGCGCTGACGCCGACCACTGTCGAACGGCCGAAGGACACCGGCGTGGGCAGGCTCGTCGGCACGTTGTCGGCGATCCTGCTGTCCATCTGCCTGAACAGCTTCGGCGCGCTCGTGCTCACCGGTGTCGTCGAGGAGAAGACCAGCGCCGTCGTCGAGATCCTGCTGTCCCAGGTGAAGGCGCACGTGCTGCTCGCCGGCAAGGTGCTCGGGATCGGCATCGTGGCGTTGCTGCAGTTCACGTTGCTCGTCATCGCCGGCGTCGTCGCGTTGAAGGTCTCGGGGAACTCGGTGCCGGGCGCTGTGTGGGTGGCGCTGCCGTCGGCGCTGGGGTGGTTCGTCGGCGGGTTCGCGTTCTACAGCACCCTGTTCGCGCTCGCCGGGTCGTTCGTGTCGCGCCAGGAGGACGCGCAGTCGTCGGCGGCACCGATCTCCCTGATCTTCACCGGCGGCTACATCGTCGTCTTCATCGTCGCCGCCAACCCGGGGGCGACGTTGCCGACGGTGCTTTCGATCCTGCCCCCGTTCGCGCCGCTGCTGATGCCATTGCGGATCGCCACCGGGGTGGCCTCGGCGTGGCAGGTCGCGCTGTCGGCCGTGCTCCTGCTCGTCGCGGTGTACGTGGTGATCCGCGCCGCCGGCGCGATCTATGCCCGGTCGCTCCTGCACCGCGGCTCACGGATCACATGGCGCACGGCGCTGAAACGCGCAGAGCCGTCTTGAGCCAGGAGTCGCGCGCCCGCGTCGGCCCCCGGCATAGCCTTCGCGGGATGAGTGAGCGCAGCGAGCGAATCATCAGGCAGGGGTGCGGATGAGCTCCGTCCTGCGCCGTCGCCCCGACCGCGATCGGGCGTCATGGGACACCGATGCGCTCCCCCAGGGCGAGGACAAGGTCCACGCCGTGCGCGAGATGTTCGACGCGATCGCGCCACGCTACGACCTCGTCAACCGCGTGATGACGTTCCGGCTCGACGTGCGTTGGCGCCGCAAGACCGTCGACCTGCTCGCTCTCGCCGCGGGGAGCACGGTGATCGACCTCGCCGCCGGCACCGGCGACCTGTGCACCGACCTCGCCGCGGCGGGACATGCGCCGATCGCCTTCGATCTCAGCTTGGGAATGCTCGCCGCCGGCCGTAGCGGCGCGCCGCGGGTGCAAGCCGACATCCTCCGCCTCCCGCTCGCCGACGGTGCGGTGGACGGGGCGACCTGCGGGTTCGCGTTGCGCAACCTCGTCGACCTGCCGGCGTTCTTCGACGAGCTCGGGCGGGTCGTGCGCCCGGGTGGGCGGATCGCGCTGCTCGACGTCGGCACCCCCCACAACCGGCTGGTCCGCTTCGGTAACGGGATCTACTTCGGCCACGTCGTTCCGATGATCGGCGGCCTGCTGAGCGACGGCGCGGCCTACCGCTACCTGCCGAAGAGCGTCGCCTACCTGCCCACGCCGAAGAAGATGATCGCCGGGCTGCATGCGGTGGGGTTCACGGACACGTTGCACATCGAGCTGACGGGCGGGATCACCCAGCTGCTCGTCGGCACGCGCAGCTGACGTGCACGCTGTCAGCCGCCCGCTGCCGGACGGACGAGAGGGCGGGCGAGGCGTCGAGCTGGACGACATCGCCGCGGGCGACGGCTTCCTGTTCGTGCGCAACGGTGTCGGCGTCGCGGGGCGAGGAGTCGTCGCCCGCTGGCGCGGTTCCGTCGACGAGCTGAGCGACGCGCTGCGCCAGATCTCCCACGATGATCACGTCGGTGGGCTGCACCCGGTCGCGTTCGCCGTGCTGCCGTTCGAGCCGGACGCCCCCGGCGAGCTGATCGTCCCGCAGGTCGTCGTCGGGCGCGGGCCCGGCGGCTCCGGTTGGATCACGACGACGACCGTCGACGACTCGGCGCCGGAGGGTACCGGCGACGACGCGGCGCCGCTGGTCGACGGTGACGCTCGGCCGATCGTCGCACCTCATCCGGCGCCCGCCGCGCACGGGTTCGCGGTGCGGCCGTTGACACCAGTCGACCGCTACCTCGATGCGGTCGGCCGCGCTCGTGACGCCGTGCGCGCCGGCACGATCGCCAAGGCGGTGATCGCCCGCGAGGTCACGGTCAGCAGCGACGCGCCGATCGACGTGCACGCCGTGCTGCTGCGGTTGAGGGCGTCGTTCGGTTCGAGCTACCGCTACTCGATCGACGGGCTGATCGGCGCCTCGCCAGAGCTGCTCGTCGCCGTCGACGGCCTCCTCGTGCGCTCGCACCCGCTCGCCGGGACGGCGGCGCGCACCGGCGACCCTGACACCGACGCCGCTGTCGCCTCGGCGCTGCTCGCCAGCACCAAGAACCAGATCGAGCACCGAGTGGTGATCGAGGCGATCTACGACACGCTGCTGCCGTACTGCAGTTACCTCGACTGGGAGCCGAAGCCCTCCGTGCTGGCTGTCGCCAACGTGCAGCACCTCGCGACGGCGATGGAGGGCCGCCTGTCGGAGCCAAGTCCGTCTGCGCTCGCGCTCGCCCGGCAGCTCTCCCCGACGCCAGCGCTCGGCGGCTTCCCGCGTGACGCGGCACTGGCCTTGATCCGCGAGGTCGAGGGGTTCGCCCGCGGTCGCTACGGCGGTGCGATCGGCTGGGTCGACGCCGCAGGCAACGGCACGTTCGCCGTCGCGATCCGCTGCGCAGAGCTCAGCGCCGATCGCCGATCAGCCCGGCTGGTCGCAGGCGGCGGGATCGTCGCCGACAGCGACCCGGCCGCCGAGCTGGCCGAGACCCAGGCCAAGTTGCAGGCGATGCTCGCGGCGATCATCCGCCCGTGAGGAGCGCGGGCGTCGTGCGTGGGCCGTGTTCGGCCGATCCGCGGCATCGTCCCCGTCGTCCCACAGACGGCACGTGCGCTCTGCCGGAGGACACAGACGGCGAACAAGCGGCCGAGCCGAGCCGTCGCCTGCTCACCGGGCCGCTCACGGGGCGGCGAGGGCGGCGACCACGGCGTCGTTGATCCGCCGGTGCACGGCGACGTTGGCGGCGCGATCGCTCGCGACTCGGACCAGCGTCGTCCCGCGGGCCCCGACCGCGTCGCGCAGCTCGTCCGGCGATGTCACGGTCCGACCGGCGATCCCGTGTGCGGCGGCCAGCGCGACGACGTCGGTGCCGTGCGGGGTGCCGAACAGCTGCTCGAAGCGATCGGCACCGAGCGCGTCTGCCTGGGGCAGGAACGAGAAGATCCCACCACCGTCGTTGTCGACGACCACGATCGTCAGGTCCAACCGACGACCGGCGAGCGCCGTCAACGAGCTGGCGTCGTGGCACAGCGCGACGTCGCCGAGCAGCTCGATCGTCGGCGCCGCACTGCCGATCGCCACCCCGATGGCTG
>JBBQTN010000070.1:0-22168 GCA_038213195.1 Acidimicrobiales bacterium
GGCGGCGATGACTGTCCCTGCGGTGACCAGGTTGAGGTTGTTGACGTCGGCTGCGCTCAAGGTCTTCAGTCCGATCTGGATCGTCCGGTGGGCTTTGTCGGTGATGATCGCCTGCGGCCACAGGTACTGGTTCCACGTGCCGAGGAAGGTCAACAGCCCCAGTGCCCCGAGCGTAGGACGGCTGAGTGGCACCGCCACCTCCCAGAGGAAGCGCATGTGCCCGAGGCCGTCCAGCGCACCGGCCTCGCGCAGCTCGGTGGGGATGGTCAGGAACACCTGGCGGACGAGGAACGTGCCGAGACCCGTGGCGAGCAATGGGATCACGAGGCCCTCGAACGAGTTCTGCCAGCCGAAGGTGTTGATCGTGCGTTGGTTGACGACCACGGTCACCTCCGTGGGGACCAGCAGCGTGGCCAGGAACAGCGCGAACAGCGCCCGCCGGCCGGGGAACCGGAGGAACGCGAACGCGTACGCCGACAGCACCGAGGTGGAGACGACGCCGAGGGTGACGAGCACGGACATGATCAGGCTGTTGCGCAGCAGGTGGCCGAGCTGCCCGATCCGCCACGCCTTGCGCAGCGTGTCCAACGTGAGATGGGAAGGCAGCAGCGACCGCGGATGGTCGATCGCGTCGGGGCCCGACTTCAGTGCCTGCATCAGCACTGCGTAGATCGGGGCGAGGACGATGAACGCGAGGAACAGCAGCAGCGCGTAGCGACCGACGAGGCGCCACCCGTGGACCCGGTCGATCGCCGCGACCCCGGCCGCGCGTCGACGGCGGCGCGACGACGGGACGGCGCGCAGCTCAACTGCCATAGTGCACCCGCTTCTCCAGGCTGCGGAACTGGACGAACGCGAGCAGCAACAGGATCGCGAAGAGCAGCACGGCCGAGGCCGACTTCAGCCCGAGGTTGTTCTTGATCAGCGACGTCTTGCCGTAGACGAGGTAGGTGACGGTCTCCGTCGGTCGCCCTGCGGAGTCGGGGCCGCCCTGGGTGAGCAGGTCGATCTCGCCGTAAGCCTGGAAGGCCCGGGTGGTGATCACGACGACGACGAACAGGATCGTCGGCGAGAGCATCGGCAGCGTGACGTTGGTGAACCGTCGCCAGCTGCCCGCCCCGTCGACGTAGGCGCTCTCGTACAACTCGCGCGGCACGCTCTGCAGGGCGGCGGTGACGATGATGAACGTGAACCCGAGCCCGGCCCACGTCATGCTGATCGCCACCGCGGGCAGGGCCGTGCCGCCGTCGCGCAGCAGCCCCGGGTTCTTGAGGACGGGGAAGATGTTGTGCAGCAGGTCGGGGAGGATGCCCACCTGCGGCTGGAGGAGCACGAACCAGATCAGCGACGCGACGGCCACGCTCGTGGCGACGGTCGAGGAGAAGATCGTGCGGAAGATGCCGATGCCGCGCAGGTGCTTGTCGGCGACGACGGCGAGGGCGACGCCGAACACGACGCCGGCGGGGACCGTCAGCAGCGCCAGCTTGAACGTGTTGCCGAGCGCGTTCTGGAACTCCTTGCTCTGGAACACGTCGACGTACTGGTGCCAGCCGATCGTGCGACAGCGCGTGCCGGTGGCGTCGCACGACTGGCGCCCGAGCGAGACAGCGCGCACGAGCGGGTAGAACACGAACAGCACCAGGATCGCCAGCGAAGGGGCGAGCATCAGCAGTGCCGCGGGGACATCGCGCAGCTTGCGCTTCATCCGAGGCGCTCGCCGGTCGCGGCGTCGTAGCGGTGGCGGTGTGCCAGCGGCAGATCGAGCAGCACGTCCTGGCCGACGTCGGGCGGCACCTGCTCCGCGTTGAGCCGGGCGACGAGCTTCGCGCCGGCCATCACCCCGCCGACCGTCTCGACGGTGACCAGCGTCTCGTGCCCGAGCTGCTCGACGAGGCGGACGGTGGCGAGGTGCGCCCCGCCCGGCGTGAGCACGACGTGCTCCGGCCTGATCCCGACCACGACATCGTCAGCGTCGAGCATCCCGACCGGGAGCAGGTTCATCGGTGGCGTGCCGATGAACTGGGCGACGAACGACGTGTTCGGATGCTCGTAGACGTCGTGCGGCGTCCCGACCTGCTGGAGCCTGCCGGCGTTCATCACGGCGATCCGCGAACCCATGGTCATCGCCTCGACCTGGTCGTGAGTGACGTAGACGAACGTCCCCTCGAGCCGCCGGTGCAGGTCGACGAGCTCGGCGCGGGTCTCGCCGCGCAGCTTCGCGTCGAGGTTGGACAGCGGTTCGTCCATGCAGAACACGGCCGGACTGCGCACGATCGCCCTGGCGAGGGCGACGCGCTGACGCTGACCGCCGCTCAGCTGGCCGGGCTTGCGGTCGAGCAACCCGTCGAGGCCGAGCACGTCCGCGGCGTTGTCCGCCGCCGCAGCGCGTTCGGCTCTGCCGACGCCGCGCACCTTGAGCGGGAACTCGATGTTCGCGCGGACGGTCTTGTGCGGGTACAGCGCGTAGCTCTGGAACACCATCGCGACGTCGCGCTCCTTGGGAGCCACGTCGTTGACGCGCCGGTCGCCGATGTAGATGTCGCCCTCCGTCGGGTCCTCCAGACCGGCGATCATCCTCAGCAGCGTGCTCTTGCCGCACCCGGACGGGCCGAGCAGGATCATGAACTCGTGGTCGGCGACGTCGAGGGTGACGTCGTCGACGGCATGCACCAGACCTTGCCCGTCCCCGAACGTCTTGGTGATCCGGTCCAACCGCACCTGAGCCACGGTCGCGACCGTAGGCCACCGACGGTGGTGCTGGTCGTTACCATCGCGGCAGTGGAGACCGACGACACCGACGACGCGCCCGACCCGCAGCCACGCGACGCGCCGACGAGCCTCCCGACCACCGAGGCGGGAGCAGGCGAAGCGCAGCGGAGCCCAGTCCCGACGATTGATACGGCGGACAGGCTCGACCTCATCGAGGGCGACCTTGCGGACGTCGAGGTTGCCCTCGCCCGGCTGGACACGGGCACGTACTGGGTCGACGAGGTCACAGGTGCTGACCTGCCGGCCGAGCTGCTCACCGCGCATCCGACCGCGCGCCGCGTCCCCGAGGCGTGAACCGCACCACGCCGTCGCGCCCGGCTCGTCGCGTCCAACTCGATCGTGTGCGATTGCAGCACGCCGCGTTGCGCGCCCGCCGGTCTGCCCGTGTCTGGCGGCTGACGATGCGCAACGGCTTGCGCTACGCCCGTCACCGCACGCGCAAGCTCGTCACGCACGACGACGCGCGCCGCGCCGAGCTCGACAGCCGGTTCACGATCCGCAGCAGTGACGACGTCGCCCGCGAGCTCGGGCAGATGAAGGGCGCGTTGATGAAGTTCGGCCAGCTGCTGAGCTTCATCCTCGAGGCCTTGCCGGAGGAGGCCCAGCGCTCGCTGTCCTCGCTCCAATCGGACGCGCCGCCGATGGCGCCGGAGCTCGCCGCGCAGGTGGTCCTGGAAGAGCTCGGCAAGCCGCCCGAGCGGGCCTTCCTCGACTGGGACAGCGTGCCCGTGGCGGCCGCCAGCGTCGGCCAGGTGCACCGCGCCGTCAGCCGCGACGGCCGTGACGTGGCCGTGAAGGTCCAGTACCCCGGCGTCGGCGAGGCGATCGAGAGCGACCTCGACAACGCGCAGGCGCTGTACCGCCTGTTCACCGCGTTCGCGTTGAAGGGCCTCGACGCCAAGGCGCTCGTCGACGAGCTGCGTGGGCGGATGCGCGAGGAGCTCGACTACCGGCTCGAAGCCGCCAACCAGACTGCGTTCGCGACGCACTACACGGAGCATCCGTTCGTGCACATCCCCGCCGTGATCCCGGCGACCAGCACCACGCGGGTGCTGACCACCGAGTGGGTCGACGGGGTCGGCTTCGCCGAGTTCATGGACACGGCCGCCGTCGCGGCGCGCCGTCGCGCCGGTGAATCGATCTGGCGGTTCGCGCAGGCGTCGGTGCACCACCTCGGTGCATTCAACGGCGTCCGCATCCCGGCAACTACCGCTTCACGCTGGCCGGCGACGTCACGTTCCTCGACTTCGGGCTGGTCAAGCGGTGGACCCACGGCGAGTGGCAGCTGCTCGAACCGAGCCTCGACGCGATCGTCGTGCATCGCGACCCGCAGCGGCTCGTCGGGGCGATGGAGGCGGTCGGCTTCCTGCGCCCGGGCCACGGGCTGCCCGCGCAGGACGTCTACGACTACGTCAGTGCGCCGTACCGGCCGTACCTCAGCGACGAGTTCACGTTCACCCGCACGTTCGTGCGCGAAGCGATGCAACGGATCCTCGACGTCAAGGGCCCGTACGCGGACGTGATCAACCGCCTCAACATGCCGGCGAGCTTCGTCATCCTCGATCGTGTGGTCTGGGGCGTCAGTGCGATCCTCGGCAAGCTCGAGGTCACCGGCCCGTGGCGGGCGATGCTGCTGGAGTACCGCGTCGGCGGGCCGCCTGCGACACCGCTCGGCGAGGCCGAACAGGCCTGGCGGCGACGGCTCGGCGCGCACTGACTCGCTGGTCATCGGTCAGGCGGCCCCGGGTAGAGTGAGCCGCCGAAGCTGAGACATCTACCTGGGGGATGCACGTGGCCGATCCGTACAAGGCGAGAGCGCCGTTCGCGCCATGGGACCGACGCGAGCTGCCCGGCCTGTTCGACGTCGAGGAATCGGCACGGCGCATCGGCAACTACAAGTGGGCCGAGATGAAGCTGTTCGAGGCGCTCGGCGGCTGGGTCGCCACGGTGCCGGAGCTCGACGTGAAGATGCGCCTCGGCACGCACTGCTACAAGCACGCGTGGCACGCCGAGCTGTGGCACAAGCGTCTCCCCGAGCTGCGCGAGATGAACCCCGACCGGTTGACCAAGCCGGCGAACGAGGCGATGGAGCGGTTCGTCGACGCACTCACGGAACCGGAGGCGCCGGAGCTGACGATCGAGAAGCTCGTCGGCGTCTACCGCGTGTTGATCCCGCACTTCATCTCCGCGTACACGTTCCACAAGAACAACACCAGCCAGATCACCGATGCGCCGACCATCCGCGCGTTGACGTTCATCCTGCAGGACGAGTTCGAGGACTGGCGCGACGGCGAGATGCTCCTGCAATCGTTGATCGAGTCGCCTGCCGAGGTCGATCGGGCGATGGCCCACCATGCCCGCCTGGAGAAGTTGATGCTCGAGGCCGGCGGCATCGCAGGGCCCGGCTCGATCGGCACCGCAACGTCCACCCAACTGTCCGGTACGCCGAGCGCGGCCGGTTCCGGCAACCACAACGGAGGCAACTGATGCGGACGTACTTCCCCGTCGAGGAGCTGGCGCGCGACGAGCGTTTCAGCACGGTGAGCAATCGTCAGCGGATGGCCGATCCGCGCACGGTCGGCGCCGGCAGGAGCGACGACAGCGCTCAGAAGCGCCGCAACAACAACCGGCTGGCGCCGTCTCGGCGCGACGCGACCGATGCCGCCAGGGCGCTGATGCACGGGATCTTCGTCGGCGAGATCCAAGCCCTGGAGGGTGCCGGCCGCACGTGCCACGACTTCGCGGTCAGCAACGTGCCGGGGACGGGTCCAACCGGCGCGGACAGCGATCCGGCCACCGGCAACACCGTCCCGTTCGCGCTGAAGCTGGACATGGCCCGCCAGGCGTGGGACGAGGCCCGGCACGTCGAGATCAGCGTCAAGCTCAGCGACTGGATGGGCACCGAGATCGGCCAGTTCGCCGAGAACACGGTGCTGTTCGAGGCCGCCTGCAGCACGGATCCCGTGCTGCGCCTCGCCGGGGTGAACCGCGCCCTCGAGGGGCTGGCGATCGACGTGTTCACGACGATGAAGGACTTCGGCGCGCTGGCCGGTGACCCGTACCTCGAGTTCTGCGAGGACTGGATGCTCGCCGACGAGGTCACCCACGTGAAGATGGGCAGCGACTGGCTGCGCAAGGTGACCGAGGGGGACCCGGCGCGGCGCAAGAAGGCGCTGGAGTTCCAGAACGTCGTCGACAAGCTGTTCAGCGCCGGGGGCACGCGCAGTGACAGCGAGGAGTCCCCGATCGGGCTTGCCCGCCGCTTCCGCGAGCTGGCCGGGTTCACCGACACCGAGGTCGAGGACATCGCCGAGGTCAGCTTGGCCGCGCTCAACGAGCACAAATCGAACCGGGCGGCGATGCGCGAGCAGGCCGCGAGCGCGATGGCCGAGCAGCTCGGCAGCGCATGAGGGTCACGGTCACGCCGCAGACGTTCACCTTCGTGGAGTTCGACGCCGAGCTGACCAAGCGTGTCACCGAGCGGCTGGCCGTGTCGGCGGGGCTCGACCGCGACGTGCGCGTCGAGGTCGACGAGACCACGCCGCTCGCCAAGATCACCGTCGACGTCCCGGTCGCGCCGGACGAGCCGGTCGTGGTCCACGCCGACAGCGGTGCGTTCGAGGACACCCGGCGGCCGCGACGTCAGAGCGAGAACACCACCGCCACCTCGCTCGGCCGCGTGCTGCACCGCGCCGCTGACCGGCTGCACGGCGGATTCGCCGACGCGCCCGCCGACAGCGAGCTCACCCTCGCCCAGATGGCCGCGTGGGAGACGTACAGCGTGGGGCGCCTGGCGAGACTCGGCATCGAGGTCAACCGGCAGCGCTGGCTGTACAACTTCCGCAACCGCCACGGCTTCAGCGACGCCGGCGACGAGTCATTCGAACGGCTGTGGGGCGGGGTCGGCCTGACGTGGACCGAGCTGCAGGCGATCAGCGACCGGGCGATCAGCGTCGGGTCGGCTGCGGGCCTGGCCTCGTGAGCGGCTGGCCGGACGAGGTCAGCCACCAGCGACTCGCGGTGAACGGCGTCGAGCTGGACGTCCACACCACCGGCGATCCGGCCGACCCGACGCTGCTGCTCTGCCACGGCTTCCCCGAGCTGGCCTACTCCTGGCGCCACCAGATGGCGCCACTCGCCGCGGCCGGCTACCACGTGGTCGCTCCCGACCAGCGCGGCTACGGCCGGTCCTCGGCTCCGCAGGACGTCGCCGCGTACGGCATCGAGCAGCTGAGCGGGGACCTCACCGCGCTGCTCGACCACTACGGCAAGGACGACGCTGTGTTCGTCGGCCACGACTGGGGGGCGCTGATCGTGTGGGACGCGGCGCGCCTGCACGCCGGGCGGGTCAGAGCGGTGATGGGCGTCAGCGTGCCGTTCATCCAATGGCCTGCGCCGCCGACGGACCTGTTCAAGGCGCTGTACGGCGACCGGTTCTTCTACATGCTCTACTTCCAGCAGGTCGGTCCTGCCGAGCGCGAGCTCGACGCCGATCCGCGCACCACGATGGCAAACGTGCTCTATGGCGCGAGCGCCGCCGGCTCGGCCGGGCGCGACCCGTTCGCAGTGGCGCTGCCGATGGAGGGCACCGGCTTCCTGACGACGATGCCTGCCGCGCCGCAGCTGCCGTTCGAGGGCCCGGAAGGGCCGTGGCTCACCGTCGAGGACCTCGACGTCTACGCCGAAGGGTTCGCCGGCAGCGGGTTCTTCGGGCCGGTGAGCTACTACCGCAACCTCGACGCGAACTACGCCGTGATGAAGGACCGCGGACCCGACCAGGTGACGATGCCGAGTGGGTTCATCTGCGGCGAGGCCGACCCGGTGCGCCAGATGGACGTCAACGGGATCGAACGGATGACCGCCACCCTGCCCGATTTCCGCGGCGGGACCCTCCTGCCCGGTGCAGGGCACTGGACCCAGCAGGAGTCCCCCGACGCCTTCAACACCTCGCTGCTCGCGTTCCTCGCCGAGCTCTGAGAACGCACACCGCCGGCACGCGTGCGGCGCGCCGGCGGCGGGAGCTGGTTCGGCGATTACCGGCGCTGCAGCTTGGACAGCAGGCGCAGCAGCTCGAGGTACAGCCAGACGATGGTGGTCACCAGGCCGAACGCGGCGTACCACTCCATGCCCTTCGGCAGCCCGGCGTTGACGCCCTTCTCGATGAAGTCGAAGTCGACCGCGAGCATCATCGCCGCCAGGCCGGCGGCGAAGATCGAGAACCCGATGCTGAACAGGCTCGTCGAGTTGAGGAAGCTCCCTCCGCCCCCCGCGCCGGTGCCGAGGAAGATCACGAACGACAGGAAGTAGAACGCCATCAGGCCCATCGTGGCGACGATCACGATCCTGCGGAAGCGGTCGGTGACCTTGATGATGCGGGTCTTGTAGAGGAACAGCATCGCCACGAACACCCCGACGGTGGCGCCGACGGCCTGCAGCACGATGCCGTGCTGGTACGTCTCGTACGCGCGGGAGATCACGCCGAGGAAGAAGCCGTAGCCGAGGGCGTAGATCGGGCCGAGCACCTTCGCCCACATCGGCCGGAAGTGCACGGCGATGGCGCAGGCGAAGCCGACGAGGATGCCGGCGAGCGCCAGCACCGGGAACCCGCGCACCTCGCCGCCCTGGTTGTCCGGGCCGAGGAGCCAGCCGAAGGTCGCCGAGATCAGCAGCAGGACGAGCAGCACGCCGGTGGCGCTGATCGTGCCGCGGACGGTCATCAGCTGCGAGTGCCACTCGCTGATCGGGCCATCGTGCACGGAGGTGCCCGGTGCGGTCGGGGCACCCCACGCCGGGCGTGGTCCGCCCACGACCCTGCCGGCGCTGGCCTCGCGTGGCGTCGAACGACCCGCTTGGTCGGGCGCGCCCCAGCCGTCGCGCGCCGCGTCGTTCATCGCCTTGTCGTTCAGGAACGGATTGGCCATGATGCCCTCCTCGGTGGGCTCGCCACCGAACTCGAATGCTGCCAGCGGACCAGCCGCCAGGTGAGCGTCAACGATACAGACCGTCCACGCTCATACGAGGTCGTGCGCGCTCGGCCCATCCCACAGGTCGATGTCCGGCGCCGTCGTGAGCACGCCGGCGCACGCCGCTGCCATCTCGACCATCACCAGGCTGTCGAAGTGGGCCCGTTGGGCCGCGAACGAGTCCCACTTCTGGATCACGAGGTACCGGCCGGCGGTGGTCACCGACGCGCACAGATCGACGTTGCGGCAGCCCGGCTGCATCCGCGTCAGCACGACGTACTTCGCCAGGATGGCGACCAGCGCCCCGGGATCCGCAGCATCGAAGCGCAGCGAGACGATCGCCAGCTCGACCTCGTCAGACTCGGGCGACACGAGGACGACGATAGTTGTACGTACCGCGATCGGCTGCGGCGATCGTCGCGGCCCGCGTTGACACCTCGGCCACGACGCTTGTGCCTTTGCGCTCGCTCGGCGGTGGGAGCGCTTGACCCGTTCGGTATCGTGACAAAACGCCCGTCCATCCGTCGGCCGTTGCACCAATCTCTCGGAGGAGCATCCGTGGCGAAAGATCGCGTAGAACGCGACGAGGAAGATCTGGTTCGGCTGTACCTGACCGACATCGGGCAGTACATGTTGCTCACGAAGGACGACGAGGTTCGTCTCGCGAAGCAGATCGAGGCCGGGAAGGCCGCGATCGCCGACCTCGATTCCAGTGCCAAGGATGTCACCGCCGCCCGCAAACGCGAGCTGCGCAGAGCGGCCCGTGAAGGCGAGGAGGCCGAGCGCGCGTTCGTGCAGTCCAACCTGCGCCTCGTGGTCTCGATCGCCAAGAAGTACCAGGCGTCGGGGTTGCCGCTGCTCGACCTGATCCAGGAGGGCAACCTCGGGCTGATGCACGCGGTCGAGAAGTTCGACTGGCGCAAGGGCTTCAAGTTCTCCACCTACGCGACGTGGTGGATCCGCCAGGCGATCACGCGCGGCATCGCCAACACCGGCCGCACGATCCGCCTGCCGGTGCACGCCGGCGACACGCTGGCCCGGCTGCAGAAGGCGCGCAGCCGGCTGGAGCTGAAGCTCGGCAGGCCGGCGACGCTCTCGGAGCTCGCCCGCGAGGTCGAGATGCCGGAGGACAAGGTGACCGAGGCGCTGCGCTTCGCCGCGGAGCCGCTGTCGCTCAGCGAGCCGTTGCGCGAGGACGGCGATGCCGAGCTCGGTGACGTCGTCGAGGACCGCTCTGCCGAGTCGCCGTTCGAGGTCGCTGCGACGGCGCTGCTGCCCGAGGAGATCGCCCGGCTGCTCGCCCCGCTCGACGAGCGCGAGCGGGAGATCCTCAAGCTCCGCTTCGGCCTCGACCGAGGCGAACCGCGCACGTTGGAAGAAGTCGGCGAGCACTTCAACCTGACCCGCGAGCGCATCCGCCAGATCGAGGCGCGGGCGATGAGCAAGCTCCGTCACCCGTCCAGCGACACCGGGGCGCGCGACCTGCTCGCCGTCTGACAAATCGACGGCGCCTCCCGTCACTGCGGTGACAGGCTGGCGCGATGATCGAGGTTCGCCACGCCATCGCTGATGACGCCGACGCGATCTGCGACGCGCACGTCGCCGCGTGGCGCGTCGCCTATCGAGCGGCATTCCCGCCGAGCTACCTCGACAGCGCCGAGTTCGACGCGAGTCGTCGCGCGAACTGGCGGCGATGGGCGGCGGTAGCGCCGATCGCCGGTGCCGCGCTGTTCGTGCCGGTGCTCGACGGCAGGGTCGTCGGGTTCGGCCACGCCGGCCCGGAGCGCGTCGCCGCGCCCGTGACCGCATCGGCAGTGAGCGGATCGGTCGGGGCCGGGTCGACGGCAGGCGGGTCGGGCGCAGGCGGCTCGAGCGCGCCCGCGGATGTCGTCGGTGCAGCGATCGGCGAGGTGTACGGGTTCTACCTGCACCCCGCGGCATGGGGCTCCGGTGCGGCGTCACTGCTGATGGACGCCTGCACCGACCACCTCTGCGCAGGCGGCCTCACCGACGCCTGCCTGTGGGTGCTGCGCGACAACCGCCGGGCGCGGGCGTTCTACGCGAAGGCCGGCTGGACGGCGACCGACGAGGAGGCGCCATGGTCACCGAGCGACGCGCCCGACCTGACCGTCGTCGAGACCCGTTACCACCGGTCACTGCCGGCCTAGCGATCCGCAGGCTCAACGTGCCTGAGGATTCGCTCGCTGCGCTCGGTCACGGCCGATCGAGCCAGCGAACGAGGACGACGATGTCCTGCAGCCCGCCCGCGCCGTCGAGGACCTGACCGATCAACCTTGCTTCCTCAGCGAAGGCCAGCGTCGAGAACATCGCCTGGGTCCGTGTGTTCGTCGCCATGACCTCGACGGTGACCTTGCGGACGTTCATCGTGGCAGCCAGCTCCAACGCCTGCACCGCCAGAGCGTGGCCGACGCCGCGGCCCCGGCTGGCGGGCGCGACGACGAGCCGCAGCTCACCGACGTGACTCATCCACCCGCTGCCGGGAGCGATGGTGACGAGGCCGTGCACGACGTCGTCGTCGTCGTCGATCGCAACGAGCCGCCGCTCGGGGACGGCTTGCGTCCAGCTGGCCACCGCGACCTGCGACAGCAGGCTCCGGTCGAAGAAGCCGCGATCCTCGGCGGGGATCCGTGAGACGAAGTCGACCAGCGCCTCTCGGTGTCTGGCCGTGACCGGCAGGATCTGCATCACCAATCCTCGCGTGTCGTCACGTCGTCGAGCAGGTCCCGCGCACAGGCCGGCGAGCGGATCACGATCGACTCACCGGGGATCGCCGTCTGCTCCGGCGGCCGACGTCGACTCGATCGGGCTCACCGACGATGAGACCGAGGAGAGCATGATCGAGCTCGATCGCAGAGCACGATCACGCGACAGGCTGTGCTCACTGGTCGGTCAGGCTGGCGGCTGCGTCGGCCAGCCGGGGACGCCGTCGTCCAGTTGTACGCCGGCACTGTTGAGGAAGCCGCTCACGACCCGGTAGCAGCCGGCCGCAGCGATGAGGTGGATGACGTCGGAGTCGCTGAACTGACGAGTCGCTTCGGCCCATGTCGCGTCGCTGACACAATCGTCGGCGTAGAGGTCGTCGACGAGTTGGAGGATCACCCGGTCGGCGTCGGACCATGAGCCGTCTGCGAGAGGCCGGGTGGTGAAGTAGATCTCGGCGTCGCTGAGACCGGCGTGGCGCCCGAACAGGGTGTGCTGGCCGAACTCGTACACGGCCTGGCAGTTCCAACCCATGCGCAGCACCGCGATCTCGACCTGACGGCGCGGCAGGTCGCCTTCGAACAGCACGGTCTGGGCGAACTTGCCGATGGCTCGCGACATCGTGCGGTTGTGGGCCATCGTCGCGGTCACGTTCACCGCGTTGATCGGCTGCTCCTTCATCGCCTCGCGCGCCTTCGCCGCGACCGCCGGGATCGGCTCGAGTCGCGGCACGACCGGACGGGCCAGATGCATGCCCTCTCCCCCTGTCGACATCACCGCGGACCTGTTCCGCGGGCAACGCCGACACTAGCGACACGATCGAGCGTGGGCTCAGCCGCGACCTCCAGTGGGCGCGACACACCTGGCCGGCCTCACGACAGGATCTCGACGTACCCGTTCGTCCCGTCCACGCGGATCCGCTGCCCGTCCGCGATCAACCGGGTGGCGTGCTCGACCCCGACGACGGCCGGCAGGCCGTACTCACGTGCGATGACGGCACCATGGGTCATCAGACCCCCGACCTCCGTGACGAGCCCCGCGATCGTGACGAACAGCGGCGTCCAGCTGGGATCCGTGTAGGCGGTGACCAGGATGTCGCCGGCCTCGAGATCGGCCGCCGCCATGTCGAGGGCGACGCGGGCCCGTCCCTCGATGGTGCCGGCAGAAACGGGTACACCGACCAGCGCGCCGGTCGGCAGATGGTGGCGCCGATACGCACCGGCGACGACCTCGCCATCCGACGTGAGCACCCGGGGGGGCGTGAGCGTTTGATACGACTCGAACGCGTCCTTGCGCCGGCGGATGAGCTGGTCATCGACGTGGTTCGAGCGTAGGACGTCGTCGAGCTCCTCGATCGTGAGAGAGAAGATGTCGTCGTGTGCGCCAATCAGGCCGGCCTGCACGAGGCGCTCGGCTTCATCCATCAAAGCCAGCTTGTACACGAAGTAGCGGCTGATCATGCCGTACTTCGGATACTCTCGGTACCCGGCGAAGGTGCGGACCCGATCGATCATCCGCTTGACCTCGTCGGCCTTGCGCTCCCCGTCGGGCACGGCCCGCAGGCGCTCCGCCAGCTCCTGTTCCTTCCTCCAGGCCTCCTGGCGCCCTTGCTCGAAGCGCCGGCCACCCGCGCCCGGCTCGAAGTTCTTGATGTTGCCGAGGATGAGCGGCACGAGCGTGGTGGGGCGCTCGCTCCAACGCGGCCTCGTGATGTCGATCTCGCCGACGCAGCGCATGCCGTACGTGTCGAGGTAGGCGCGGATGGCTTCTCGCGCTTCCCGCCCGCCCGCGAGGTTCGCCATGTCGTCCAGGAAGCCCTCGTCCTCGACGTGCTGCAAGAAGGCCACGACCTCGGGATGCGGGCGGATCACGTCGGCGACGTCGAGGAGCGCCAGCCCCATCTCGGACGTGACGTTGTGGGGGACGGACTGGGTGAGCGCGTCGGCCGCGTTCTTCTCGCCCAGCCACGCCTGCAGGTTGTCGTTGAGCCACCAGGTGGCCTCCATCCCCGCCATGATCACCTGGAGGCTCTGCGGATCGAACAGGATCCGCTTCAGCTCCCGGATGTCGGCGAGGATGAAGTCGAGCAGCGCCGATCCTGACTTGCCCCGGATCTCGCGCTGCAAGGCGGCGATGGAGGCTGTGCTGCGCCCGATCAGCTCGGTGACGATGGCCGGGTCGGTCTGGATCGGGGTTGGCGGCGCGCCGCCGGCCGGCGCCGCGGCTGGATCATCCTCCGGCAGCGACCTGATGAAGTCGCCACGGTCGAGGATGGTCTGCAGCGCGTCACCGATCAGCGGGTCGGATCTCCCGAGGACCTCCACGAGCCCGGCGCGGCTCGCCGGCGAGGCCAGGCGTTGGGTGACGTCGACGAACAGCCTCCCGCCGGCCTCGTACATCGGCGGCAAGGCCGTCAGCTGGAACAGCGAGAGACCCAGGGGCTTCATCGGGTCGGTCATCATCTGCTGGTGACCGACGGAGACGTAGACATGGTTCTCGCGGTCGCCGGCGACGGGGATGGGGATGGGGAACAGCGTGGTGATCGGCCGGCTCTGGACGATGTGGAAGTCATCGTCGACCAGGCACCACTCGATGTCCTGCGGGCGACCGAAGTGCCCCTCGATCCGCCGACCCAGCTCTGCGAGCCGCACGACCTGCGCATCGGTCAGCGCCGGTTGTTCCTGCCGCTCCGGCTCGATCGCCTGTTCCACCGTCCCGCCTGCCGGCGCGGCGTGGATGGCAACTCGCTTGGTGGCGATCTCCTTGGCGACGATCTCGCCGTCGCGCACCTTGTAGACGTCTGTGTTGACGAGGCCCGAGACGAGGGCCTCGCCGAGGCCCAAGCAGGCCTCCACCGCGGCAACCTTGCGGTTCGAGGTGACGGGGTCGGCCGTGAACAGGATGCCGGACGCCTGCGCGAAGACCATCTGCTGCACGACCACGGCCATGTCGACCCTGCGGTGGTCGACGTCGTTGCGCAGGCGGTAGGTCACGGCCCGCTCGGTGAACAGTGAGGCCCAGCACCGGCCGATGTGCTGCAGGATCGCCGCCGGCCCGACGACGTTCAGGTACGTGTCCTGCTGGCCGGCGAAGGAGGCCGTCGGCAGGTCCTCCGCCGTCGCGCTGGACCGCACGGCAGAGGCGGTGCGCCCGCCGAGCCGGTCGAGCGCGCTGATGATCGCCGCCGCAAGATCGTCGGGGACGGCGATCTCTTCGAGGGTCCGGCGAATCTCCGCGCTCAGCGTGCGGATCGCCTCCCGGTCGTCCGGCGCCAGGCGCGACAGTGGATCGAGCCGGTCGTGGATCGCGGGCGCTTCCGCGACTATCCGCTGGAAGGCGTCCGTCGTCACACAGAACCCAGCCGGCACACGGACTCCTTCGATCCGCGAGAGCTCCCCCAGGTGCGCGCCCTTGCCGCCAACGAGCGCGACGTGCGTGCGGTCGATCTCCTGGAGATCCAACACGTAATGACCCATCCGCTCACTTCCATCTCTGTCGTCGTGGTCGTGGATGCGGGCATTGTCGGCACGGCAGGGGTCCTTGCAGCAAGCCCCCCACCTTGCAATACTCTGGTCACGGCGGGGGAGTTTGCGGGGTCATGGCTCGAGCAGCTGCAGGGTGCTACATCACGACACCGCTGCATTTGAACGACAAGGGCCGTTCTCGCGATGGCCGCCTATCGAGCAATGGGCACGGTCGCCGGCGCGATCGCAACCCGCGCCGAGTCGCCCTTCACCGGTCTGGACACCGAGGAACAAGCAGCGGTGCGGCGCTTGTTCGCCCGCCTCGTCGCAACCCAACGACGATGCCGCCGCCACCCGTCGGCGGACGCGTCGCAGCGACCTCGCGGCCGGCGATGGACCGCTCCTCGATCTCGGGTCGGTGACGGACGGTTCAGGTTGACCAGACCGGGTTGCGACCGCACCACGCGACGAGCTGCTGGATCGCCGGTGCATCGTCGTCGACGGGCTGCACCGGACCGAACGGGGTCTGGTCGCGGGGCTCGGCAGGCAGACCCATCCGCATCGTCGCGAGCGCGATCTCGACAGCCTGCTCCTCGAACGCAGGTTGCTGCCCGGTGGCGACGGCCAGGTCCCAGGTGTGGGTGGTGATCTCGGAGAGGTAGATCGCCACGAGCACGCGCGCTGGCAGCGTGGCCCACGGCAGCGAGACCATCTGGTCGAGCGTGGCGTCGTCAGCCCACGCCGCGCTGAATGCCGCGGCGGTCGCCGCCAGGAGCTCGACGACGTCGGTGATCGTGACGTCGCTGTAGGGATCGGGTTCGGGCACGTTGCCGCCAGCGGCAGCGACGACCGACCTATCGGCCGCACCGGCGAGGTGACGGATGAGGCCGTCGACGTCGTACTCGGTGCAGGGGGTCGGGAGGTCGAGTTGACCGGGGCGGACTGCCCGCGCCGTCTCGACGGCGAGGTCGAGGGCGGATTGCAGCTGCCGGCGCACATCGGGAAGTTGGCCGGCGCGGGCGGCCGCATCGGCCTGCGCTGCCGCGGACATGCCGGACGCGGCTGGATCTGGGGTGGTGGTGATTGTCGTTGTCATGTGTTGAACGGTACGAACGTGAACCGGACACCCTGTGACCGGTTCGGCTCGGCAATTCCGAAGGTGACGAGGCAACGCCGACCATCAGGCATGTCGGAGATCGTGCCCACCGACGCCAGCGGCCCGTGACGCACCGCCGACCGCCACGCCGCATCCTGTCCCACGCTCCCCCGTCGGCGCACGACGGCCATCGGGGCCGGGACCTCGCCCGTCCGTCGGGTGAGCGGTCACCATCGATCACTCGTGCCGCGTGCGACGTTCGGTTCGAGACGGGTGCGTCGCCCGACTGATCGCCTCGGCGACTGCGGTGATCTCGGGTGGGACCGGCCCGGGGAGCCGGATCAGCGACAATCGCCGCGTCTCGCGGGGCTCGCCACGGACGGACACCGTTCTGACGCCGTCGGGAAGCCGCGGGGCGAGCGACGGGGCAATCGTCGTGATTGCGAGGCCCGCAGCCACGAGGTGCACCTTCGTGAGCCAGTCGCGAACGACGTAGCGGACGTCGGCTCGCTCGGCCAGCCCGGGCCAGACACCCATCAGCGAGTCGCCGCCCTCGCTCGCGCTCGCAACCCACACCTGGCCGGCGAGCTCCTCGACCTCCACCGCCCGCCGCCGCGCCAGCGGGTGATCGGCCGCCACGGCGACGACGAGATCGCGTTCGATGAGGGTCGACACAACGAGTGCCGGCGTTTCGGCATCGAGTGGACGGTACGGCGGCTGTTGGGCGACGAGGGCGAGGTCGATGGTGCCCGCACGGATCGAGCGCACGAGTGCCGGGGTGGTCGCCTCGCGCAGGCTGACGATCAGCTCGGGATGGTCGGTGCGGAGCCGCACGAGGGCGTCTGGGATCACCGACGCAGCCGCGATCGGGAACGTACCGAGACGCACCCGCCCGACGGGGTTCGACTGTGCGTCGGCGAGGGCCGCATCAAGCTCGTCGACGATGACGCGCGCCCGTCGGAGCAGCCGGCTGCCCGATGCAGTCAGACGTACACCAGTCCGATGCCGCTCGAACAGCTGCTGCCCGGCGGCGACCTCCAGTGTTGCGACCTGTCTGGAGACGGCCGACTGCGTGTAGCCCAGCGTTCCTGCGGCTGCAGTGAACGAGCCACGGTCGGCGACGGCGAGGAGGACGCGAAGCCCGGTCACGTTCAGGTCAGCCATACGCATATGGTATGTCTGTCGTGCTGAACGTTCGCTTGTCGCATGTCAGTGACGCACGTACCGTGAGGTCCATGACCACTCCTCGCACAGCCGTCGTGACCGGAGCCAACCAGAACCTGGGCCGCGCCCTCGTCGCCGGCCTCGCCGCACGAATGACCCCCGCCGACCGGGTGCTGCTCACCGGACGCGACCGCGAGCGGGTGACCGCGGCGGCGCGCGAGCTGTCGTCGACCATCACGGAAGGGGCCGTGATCGAGCCGCGAGTGCTCGACGTCCGCGACTCACAGGCGATTCGGGCGCTGGCCGCCGAGCTCGGCGAGGTCGACATCGTCTTCTCCAACGCCACCTCGAGGATGAGCCGGGACGCCAATCCCGTCGACGAGGTCGACGCGGTCGCCGACACCAACAACGTCGCCACGGCCACCGCGCTGCGCGCGTTCGCGCCACGGATGCGACCCGGTGGCCGCCTGGTCATCGTCGCCAGCGCGCTCGGCACGCTCGACAAGCTCTCCGACACGGTCCGTTCCCGCTTCGCCGACGCGGCCGCCGACGGGCTGGACGCCGTCGAACGACTCGTCGAAGCGTGGCGGGCGTCGGTCAAGGCAGGGCGAGCCGTCGACGACGGGTTCGGAACGTGGCTGAACATCCCGTCCAAGGTCGCCCAGGTCGCCGCAGTACGCGCGGTGGCCGCGGAGCGTCGCGCGGAGGACCTTCGCCGCGACGTCCTGATCATGGCGCTCTGCCCAGGACTGATCGACACCGCCGCCTCGCGTCCATGGTTCGCGGACATGAGCGCGGCACAGACTCCGCAGCAGGCTGCGGCATGGCCCGTCGATCTCGCCGTGCGCGCCGACTTCAAGCCCGCCTTCTACGGCGAGCTCGTCCAGTTCGGCACCATCGTGCCCTGGGAGTCGGGCATGCCCGTGCCGCACCGTGCAGTCCTCTGAGCCGCCGGGTTCAGCGGCCGCGATGGCGCTGGACTGCGGGCGGCTCGTCGGTCGCCTGAAGTGAGTCGCCTCTGACGCTCGCGTGTGGCGTTCGTCGTGGACGTCGTCGACACCACCGACGGCTGGCATCCGATCTACCTGGAGATCCGTGGAACTGCCGAGGCGCTGCGCGATGTCGAACCGCCAGCGAACGGCTTCAGCCGCGAGGTCATCCGGATCCATCCGGACTGGGTGCGCTCCTTCAACCTGCCATCGGGATGACCCGGAACAAATGATGATGAGTGCCAGTACCGCATCGGCGCTGGGGTTCGAGATGCGATGTCGCGGGGAGAATGACCAGTCTGGCCGCAGGTAGAGCGTTGATCCATGTCCAGGGCGTGCTCGGGCCGGATGCCGTCGGCGTCACCGATGGTGATCATCGTCTTGTCATGCGGTGCAGCGTGTCCGGGCTGCGAACGTGACCTTGTTGATCGAACGCGATCACAGGCGATCCGGGACGAAACGGTCGGCCCTTTGCGTCATCGACCCGGTGGACAAGAAGGCCCGCCCTTGGTGATCGGGAACGACGCCACCACCGATGGCGTGCCGTCCCGCCTGGGTGCGTCGCTGTCGAGCACTTCGACGAGCGCGCTGACGAACAGCGTCAGGTGAGATGTTGGTGCACCGCGTGGACTTGCCGTCGCCACCGTGAACCAATTCGTGGTCCTGGCTGGGGTCGCCATCGTCGTCGGGCTGGGCGTATGGGTCGATCGCCGAGGCGGTGATCACCATCAGCCCGGAGGTGCCGCCGACGGACACCTCGCGGCGTTGGTTCGGCAGCAACGTGGCGATCGGCAGACTGGGCGTCCGCCCCTCGATCAATACCTGGCCGTGCTCGATGCCGAGCACGCGCCCGTTCAATCAGGCCGACATCGCGCCCCGGCTACTTCGGCCACGCGTTGTAGCCGCCGTCGAGGTGGGCGACGTCGGTGAAGCCCATCCGTTGCAGCGTGTCACGGCGAGTGCGGAGCGACCGCCCGACGCGCAGAACACGATGACTCGGCGGCTCGGGTCGAACACGTCGAGGTGGTACGGGCTGGCCTCGCCGGCATGGAACTCGAGCATCCCGCGCGGAACGTGTATCGAGCCGGCGATCGTGCCGTTGTCGCGCTCGGCGGCCTCGCGCACGTCGACGAGCACGACCTCGTCGCCGGCGAGCTCCTCGGCGACCTGGGCGGCCGAGAGGGTGCGCACGCTCGAGCGCGCCTGCGCGATCATCGCGGCGACGTGGGTGGTGGACATCGGACGAACCTCCTTCGGTTTGGGCGAGCTGATCGTGCACCGGTCCCGCCAGCGCGTCATCAGCCATCCGCCTCGTTCTACAATCGGGTCGGCTGGGGCAGACGCCCCACGCGATCGAAGTAACCTGCGATGGGTTCGTCATGACGTCGCCATCGCTGTCTGAGCACGTGGCCGCCGCCACTCGCCGTGACTGATCGGGGATGGTCGCCGAGATTTCGAGGTTGCGCGGGATGAGGCATGTCGGCGGCGCGGATGATGATGGATGCGAACGGGACCATGTTGACCCCAAAACGCCACCTCCTGACAGGACTGCGCGACAGGTAGGGGTGGTCGGCTGCCTTCCGACACGCCAGGCCGTTCGCGTGTGCCCGGACGCGTTCGACCGGCGTGGTCCTCCGCGCAACACCGGGTCAGCATTTTTCTCCGTCGGCCGATGACTTTCGGGTGGTCGGCTCGTCTGATCGGACATGAGTGGCAACACGACAACACCGACAACCATGACGAACATTGGCGTGGCCATGTTCACCGTCGCCGACCAGGAGGCAGCCTTGGTCTTCTACACCGAGAAGCTCGGGTTCGAGGTCCGTGCCGACCAGCGCTTTGGTGAGCAGGGTGAGATGCGCTGGCTGGAGGTGGCACCTGCCGGATCACACGCCCGGCTGGCGCTCAACCCGCCGATGGGCGGACAACCCGGAGGCGGCGGAATCGGCGTAGAGACGGCCGACGTCATCGGCGAGCACCAACGGCTCAGCGCGATCGGCGGCATCGACCTCGACGCGGAACCGATGCGGATGCCCGGTGCCCCGTTGCTGTTCATGTTGCGTGACCCCGACGGCAATCACATCGCCGTCGTCGAGGCGCCTCCTGCCAGCTGAAGCACGCTCGTAGACCTTCAGGCCAACCGCGTTTCGCCGGCTCGATAGCGGTCGGCGCGCTCGCCACACGATCACCCTGATATCGGGCGTTCGATGACGCGTCACCGCGCGTCAATCGGTTGGAGTTCGAGGGCGCTCTCGTGTCGGTTGGCGTTGCGTGATAGGGGGCGCATCGAGCCCGGCCGGCCGGCGCCGACGACGGCGATCGAGGACGCGGCGGGCAGTGCTCGCGGTTGCGTGAGATTCGAGGACTGTCTCGATCGGGTGGGTGGCTGTTGGCTGGGCGATTGGGAGGGGCGGAACGTGTGTTGTGTCGCGGCGAGGCTGAGCCGTCTGCTGACGGCCGGTCGAACCGCGCAGCTCGGGCTGCGATCTGCACCGAGGCCCCTGCCGGTTGATCGGCTGGACCTCGTCTGTGGTCACCGGGCGGTCGCCGGGTCGACGTGGCGCAGCTGATCGCCTCGTCAGGCGGGACCCGCGGTGACGCGGCGGAAGGACGTGGCCGGGTGCGGCGGCGTCAGCCGGGCGCCACCGCCGGTGAGCTTCTCGCGCAGTGTGCCTGGTGCGTATGCCCGCTGGTGGACACCGCGCCGTTGCAGCTCGGGCACGAGCATGTCGACGATGTCGACGTAGCTCTCTGGGGACACCTGGCGGGTGATGTTGAACCCGTCGACGCCGGTCGCCGCGATTGTCGCCTCGAGCTCGTCGGCGACGTCGGAGGCCGAGCCGACGACGAGCGGGCACGAACCGGCGAGCGCCACGTGTCGGGCCGCTGCTTCGACGTCGCCGGGCCGGGATCGGGCGGAAGCTTCGATCGCCTCGCTGTCGGGCTGTTCGTCGAGCGGTCGGGCGTAGTCCTTGCCGCTCCAGCCCGACAGCAGGACCAGCGCGCCCTCTGAGCTGGCGTACGCGGCGTAGTCGTCGGCCTTGCGTCGGGCAGCCGCGCCAGACTCATCGACGACGATCGAGATCATCGAGTACACGAGCACGTCAGCGGGGTCACGACCAGCCGCGGTGATTTCCTCGCGCAGCCGTTCCACGGCTACAGCCGTCGCCTTGCGGTTGTTCCCGGCGACGAACACGCACTCGGCGTGGCGGGCCGCGAAGCGCTGGCCACGGTCGGACGCGCCGGCTTGGAACAACACGGGTGTGCGTTGCGGGGAGGGTTCGGCGAGGTGGATCCCATCCATTCGGTAGTAGCGCCCGTCGTGGACGATCCGGTGGACCTTCGACGGGTCGGCGTAGATACCACTCGCCCGGTCGCGTACGACGGCGTCGTCGTCCCAGCTCGCCTCCCACAGCTTGTAGACGACCTCGAGGTACTCCTCGGCGATCTCGTAGCGGGCGTCGTGGGGCAGCTGGCGGTCGTCGCCCATCGCCCGCGCCGCGCTGTCGAGGTAGCCGGTGACGACGTTCCAGCTGACCCGACCCCTCGTGAGGTGGTCGAGCGTCGACATCCGGCGCGCGAACGTGTACGGCGGCTCGAACGACGTGACGCCGGTGATGCCGAACCCGAGGTGTTCGGTGACCGCCGCCATCACCGGCACCACCAGCATCGGATCATTGGCCGGCACCTGGGCGGCGTTGCGCACCGCGGCGTCCGGTCCGCCGGCGTACACGTCGTAGACGCCAAGCACGTCGGCCAAGAACAAGGTGTCGAAGCAGCCGCGCTCCAACGTGCGGGCGAGCTCAACCCAGTAGTCGATCGACGTGTACTCGACCGAGCGGTCACGCGGATGACGCCACAGCCCCTGTGCCTGGTGCCCGACGCAGTTCATGCTGAACGCGTTCAACCGCATCTGCTTCGTCATCGCCTCCCCCTCGCTCGGTGGTCGTCGTGGCTGCCGCTGTGAGCGCCTCGACACCCATCATCGCCAACGGCCCAGCA
>JBBQTN010000071.1:0-22111 GCA_038213195.1 Acidimicrobiales bacterium
GTGACGTGAACGTTCGTGGAGCGCCGAGCGTCGGGCGCCGAGCGGCGGGCCGGGCAGCCGGCCGGCCGGCCGAAGTCTGCGTCCTCCCACAGAGCGGACGTGCCGTCTGTGGGAGGACGCAGAGTGGGGATGCTCGCCGCAGTGGCGCAACGTGCTCGACACGGGCGCCGCGCTCGGGCACACTGGTCGGGATGGCCGGCTGACCTGCCCCGATCCCGCTCGTTCGATCCGGAGGTTCGTCCATGCCCGCTGCACTCCACGCCCGCGGCGTCACGCTCTCGCTCGGCGCTCGCTACGTCCTCGACGGCGTCGACCTGACCGTCGACGCCGGCCACCACATCGGCCTCGTCGGACCGAACGGCGTCGGCAAGTCCACCTTGTTGCGGATCATCGCCGGCGAGCTGCGTCCGGAGTCCGGCACCGTCCGCCTCGAACCGCGCGACGCGAACGTCGGCTACTTGCCACAGGAGCCGGAACGGACCGCCGAGACGGTGTCTGCACACCTTGCTCGGCGGACAGGCGTGGCCGCGGCGTCGAACGAGCTCGACGCCGCGACGACAGCGCTCTCGGCAGGCGGCACCGGCGCAGCGGATCGCTACGGCGTGGCGCTCGAGCGGTGGCTGGCGCTCGGCGGCGCCGACGTCGACGCCCGCACCGGCGAGGTGTGGGCCGACCTCGGCCTGCGCGCGGCGTTGCTCGACCACACGATGGACAGCCTCTCCGGCGGCGAGGCGGCGCGAGTCGGCCTGGCCGCGCTGCTCCTCGCCCGGTTCGACGTCTTCCTGCTCGACGAACCGACCAACGATCTCGACATCGACGGGCTCGCCCGCCTGGAGCGCTTCGTCAACGGCCTCGAGGCGGGTGTCGTGCTCGTCAGTCACGATCGCACGTTCCTCGCGCGGACGATCACCGACGTCGTCGAGCTCGACGAGTTCACCCGCAGCGCGACCCGTTTCGCCGGAGGTTGGGAGGCGTACCTGCACGAGCGCGAGGCGGCGAGGGCTCGCGCCCGTCAGGCCTACGAGGTGTATGACGACAAGCGGTCGGCGCTCGCGGCGCGGGCCCAGCGCGAACGCGAGTGGGCGACGCAGGGTCTGTCGCGGGCCAAGAAGCGGCCGGCCGACAATGACAAGTTCGTCCGCAACTTCAAGATCAACCAGACAGAACAGCTCGCCGGCAAGGCGGCTCGGACCGAACGGGCGATGCACCGGCTGGAGGAGGTCGAGCAGGTGCGCGAGCCGTGGCAGCTGCGGCTGACGGTGGCCAGCGGCGAGCGCGGCGGCGACGTCGTCGCGCGGCTGGAGCACGCGGTGGTCGACCGCGGCGGGTTCCGGCTCGGTCCTATCGATCTGGAGATCGGCGTCGGCGAGCGGGTCGTCATCGCCGGGCCCAACGGCAGCGGCAAGACGACGCTGCTCGGCGCGCTGCTGGGCGAGATCCCGCTGGCGACGGGCACGCAGTGGCGCGGGCCGAGCGTGGTCGTCGGTCGGCTGGAGCAGGTGCGCGCCCAGCTCCCACCGGCCGCGAGCGTGCTCGATGCGTTCCTGGGCGTCACCGGCCAGACCGTGAGCGAGGCGCGGACCCTGCTCGCCAAGTTCGGCATCGCTGCGGCGCACGTCGGCCGGTCGGTCGGTTCGCTGTCGCCCGGCGAGCGGACCCGGGTGATCCTCGCCCTGTTGATGGCCGGGCGCGCCGGCACCGCCGGAGCGAACTGCCTCGTGCTCGACGAGCCGACCAACCACCTCGACATGCCCGCGATCGAGCAGCTCGAGCAGGCACTCGACTCGTTCGCCGGCACGGTGCTGCTGGTCAGCCACGACCGGTCGTTGTTGGACAACGTCAGGCGGACGCGCACCATCGAGTTCGACGCGGGACGCCTCGTCGCCGACCGTCCGGCCTGAGGTGGCGCGGCGGCCGGGCCTCGTCCAGCAGGCGCCGCCGCGGTCGCCGGCGTGATGGCGGCGGGGTAGGCGGGCTCAGTCAGGGGCCGGGGCTCAGGCAGCGGCCGGGGCTCAGGCAGCGGCCGGCCTCACGCTGCAGCGGCGGGTGCGGTCGCCGACGCGACGTCGGCGCCACGCACACCGCGGCTGGCGACCATCCCGACGCAGGCCAGGACCGCGGCGATCGAGAAGTTGGTGGCGAGCGCGCCCTGCAGGCTGAGCGAGGTCCTGTCGGCGATCGCGACCATCGCCCCGCCGACGCCGCCCATCACCGAGAACCCGACGGCGTCGGCGAGGCTGATCTGCCCACCCACGAGACCCTCTTGACCCGGCTGCGCGTACGACATCGCCGACACGGACGTCGGGTTGAACAGGAACCCCATCCCGAGCCCGCCGACGCCCCATGACACGAACGTCGCCCACAGCGGCCAACCGTCGTGGAGCACCGGCGACACCAGCACGATCCCGGTGAGCAGCAGGGCGAACCCGGCGAACACTGCACGCGACGGACGCGTGTTCGGGCGTCTGGCCATGATCCACTGGCCGATCGTCCAGGTCAGCGCGCCGCCGATGATGACGAAGCCCTGGACGCGCGGCGAGGCACCGTGGATCCGGTCGGCGGCGAGCGGCACGAAGCTGTCGACGCCGAGGAATGTCGCTGTCGCCAGGATCCGGCACGAGACGACCGCCGGGAAGCCACGGCGCGCCCGCCCGACCCCCGCCGGGAACAGCCTGCGCAGGTAGCGGATGGCCACCCACCCGCCGGCGATCGCCGCGCCTGCAGCGGCGAGCGGGTTGGCGAGCTGCAGGCCGGTGACGAGCGCGCCGACGCCGGCCGCGGCGCCGAGGGCGACAGGGATCCGCGACCGCACGCCGTCGGCGACGGCGACGCGCCCGAAGGCCATCATCGGGCGCACCGCCAGTGCGCCGACCATCACGCCGAAGGGGATGATCACCAGGAACACCCAGCGCCAGCCGAACTGTTCTGTGACGGTGCCGGCGATGGCGGGGGCGATCAGGCTCGGCAGCACCCACCCAGCGGACAGCAGCGCGTACATCGTCGCCTGGCGCTCCTCCGGGAAGGCGCGCTTGACGAGCAGGTAGGCGATCGTGGCGAACGCGCCGGTCCCGGCGCCCTGCAGCACCCGGCCGAGCACGACGACGAGCATCGTCGGCGCCGCCGCGGCGACGACGAGGCCGACGACGAACGTGATCACGCTGGCGAGGTACGGCTTGGCCGGACCGTGCCGGTCGGCCAGCTCGCCGGCGGCGACGAGGGCGACGAGGTTGGCCAGCGTGTATGCGGCGATGGTGACGCCGTACAGCGAGTCGCCGCCGAGGTCGTCGGTGATCGTCGGCAGCGCGGTGAGCACCGCCGTCGTCTCGAACGCGACGAGGGTCACGCCGAGCACGAGACCCACGGCGAGCACGCGTTGGGCGCGGGTCATCTCGGTCACCACGTCAGCGCATCCACCTCACGGGGAGCGTCGTTCATACCAAAGCACACGCTTCGGAATTGATTTCCTACTCGACGCCCGGTGCGACGAGCGGCCACGGCCTGTTGCGCTCGACCGTCAGCGCGAGGTCCAGCAACAGGGGCTCGCTGAAGTGGCGCCCGATCACCTGCAACCCGATCGGCAGCCCGTTGAGCATCCCCGAAGGGATCGAGACGGCCGGGTTGCCGTGGAGGTTGGCGGGGAACGTCAGCCGTCCGTTGTTGCCACGTCCTGCCTTGATCCCGCCGAACACCGCCGGGAGCGGTCCGTCGGCCTCGAACGCGATGTCGGGGTTCGACGCGGTGATCACGAGATCCACCCCGTCGGAGGGGTCGAACAGCTTGGCCATCGCCTCGTTGACCTCCATCCGCCGCTTCTCGATCAACGCCCGCGACGTCGAGTCGTAGTGACCGACGGCCGACTCCATCGAGCCCCGGATCTCCGGCGTCAGGTCGCCGGCGCAGGCCGGCCACGCGTCGCCGAGCTCGGCTTCGATCCCGATCGCGCCGCTCAGCGCCCAGGCCCTGCCCATCCGCGGCAACGCCGTGTCCGCCTCGACGCGCACCATCGCACAGTCGCGAATCAGGCGGCCCGCCGCCGCTTCGAGCAGCTCCCACATCGCCGGCGAGACGACGGCGCCCCCCCAATCGGCGGCGATCACGGCCCGCGCCCCGCGCAGCTCGTCGAGGTGGGTGCCGAGACCCGCTTCCCAACCCTCGGCGCGTTGCAGGCTCAACGGGTCGCGGGCGTCGTGCCCGTTGGTGACGTCGAACCAGCGCGCCGTGTCGCGCACGCTGCGGCTGAGGCAGCCGATCGTCACCGTGAGGTTGCCGTAGCTGGCGAGCGGGCCGAGAGGGATCCGTCCGAAGGTGCCCTTCAGGCCGAACAGGCCGGTGAACCCGGCGGGGATGCGGATCGATCCACCACCGTCGCCACCCGTGGCGAGCGTGACGAGGCCGCCCGACACAGCAGCGGCCGAACCGCCCGAGCTACCGCCGGGGGTCCGCCCGCGGCGCCACGGGTTGTGCGTCGTGCCGTGGAGCACCGTGCGGGTGACGTTGACGCCGCCGAACTCGCTCGCCGTCGTCTGGCCGGCGAGCACCGCCCCGCCGGCGCCGGTGATCCGCGCGACCATCGTCGAGGTGACGCCGCTGACGTTGTCGCGCATCGGCACCGATGCCTGCGTGTACGGCCAACCGGCGACGTGATCGAGCTCCTTCACTCCGATCGGGACGCCGCCGAACGGCTTGGCGAGGTCGGCGTGGCGCGCGGCCTCGCCCGCTTCGTCGCGTGGCAGGAAGCAGAACGCGTTGAGGTCGCTGGCGTCGATGGCCGCGTAGACGGCGGCGAGCTCCTCGGCCGGCGAGCGCCTCCCGGCCCGGAACTCCTCGACCAGCCCACACGCATCCCCCTGCCACGGTGTCATCGGGCGACGCTATCTCGGCGCGGTCACCAGCCCATGGACGAGATCCCAGCGGCGGCGGTCAGCCCACGGCGGGCGCGTTCGCGAGTGCCCCGACCAGCCCGTCGGGGTCGTCGACACTGACGGTCAGCTCGCGCAGGGTCACCGGCAGGCCGATCATCGTCGCCCGCTGCGGCGGACTGACGACGATCCTGACCAGGCCGCCTCGGGATCCGTTGATCAGGTACCGACCGTTCCAGCCGTGCACACCCCAGCCGATCCGGCTGCGGTCGGGCCGCGCCGCCTCGACGACCGCCGATCTGGGGATCGTTGCGTGGAACGCCCATCCCATGCGCACGTCGACCTGCTCGGCGCCGACGTCCAGCCAGCTTCGCCGAGGTCCGAGGCCGAGCAGTCCGAGCAGCGCGCGCATCGTCGTGCTGAAGCTGATCGTGAACCGCACCACCCCAGTCTGCTCCGGCGGACCCCGCCCGACGCAGCGAGGCCCCGTCCGGCGCCGGCGCCGGCGCCGGCAGCGCGCCCTCGCACTCGGTCGCGCCGCGTGCGGCGGCGAGACCGGCGGGCCCCCGTCGTCTCCGTGAGGTCGGTGAGGTCGGTGACGGGCGGCTGGTACCCTCCGCCGGTGCTTTACGCCGACCTGGACGACCAGCGACGGTTGTCCGAGATCACCTGCCCGGCGTTCCTCGTCCACGCCGCGATCCGCGCGTTCCTGTCCGGTCTGCCCGCCTGATCGGCGCCGTGCCATGGACAGCCGCGCGTTCCTTGGCCTGGAGCACAGCCACAACCCGTATCGGTGGTGGCTGCCGGTGACGAGCGCGCTGTGCACGGGAGGCAACTTCCTGTTCGGTGGCTGCGGGCTCGGTGCGGCGATCTCGGCGATGGAAGGCACCAGCGGGCGCGAGTGCGTGTGGGCCACGGCGCAGTACCTGTCCTACGCCGCACCGGGCGAGGTGATGGACGTGGACGTCACGATCGCGGTCGACGGCCACCAGATCACCCAGGCGCGTGCGGTCTGCCACGTCGGCAACCGGGAGATCCTCACCGTCAACGCCGCGCTCGGCCACCGCCCGATGGAGCAGCGCGGGCAATGGGTGGAGATGCCCGACGTGCCCGGGCCCGACCAGTGCTTCGACCGCCCGCACCGGATGCCGGTGGAGGGCACGGTGCATGGGCGGATGGAGCAGCGGCTGGCCAGAGGACGCTCGGTCGAGCAGCTCGACGGCACACCCGGTGATGGCCAGGTGGCGCTGTGGGCGCAAGTACCCGACGTGATCGAGAGCGAGACCCACCTCGTCGACGCGACCACCCTGGCCGTGCTCGGTGACTTCGTGCCGATGGCCGTCGGCCAGGCGCTCGGCGTGCTCGGCGGCGGCAACAGCCTCGACAACACGCTGCGCCTCGGCAACCTCGTCCCGACCCAATGGGTATTGCTGGACATCCGCGTGCATGGCGTCGAGCACAGCTTCGGGCACGGGCTGGTGCACATGTTCGCCGAGGACGGGACGTTGCTCGCTACAGCGAGTCAGAGCTGCATTGTGCGATTCTGGACGGGCGACCGGCTCCCGCCGCGCAGCTGAAGGAGCACCGATGACCTTGCCGATCCGCCCCGGGATGACCGCGCCCCTGCCGGGGCCGCTGCACACCCACCGCGACAAGCTCAGTGAGCTGGTGGAGCTGGGCTTCACCGACATCTGGTCGGCGGAGGCGGACGGTGCCGACGCGTTCACCCCACTGGCCATGGCCGCAGCCTGGGAACCCCGGCTGCGCCTCGGCACGGCGATCGTCCCCGCGTACACGCGGGCGCCGGCGTGCTTCGCGCAGAGCGTGGCCTCGCTGGCAGACGCCGCGCCCGGGCGGTTCGCGATCGGTGTCGGCTCGAGCTCGAACGTGATCGTCGAGCGGTGGAACGGCGTGCCGTTCGTCGATCCGTACAAGAAGGTCCGCGACATCGTGCGCTTCCTGCGCGACGCCCTCGGCGGCGAGAAGGTGACCAAGAAGTACGACACGTTCGAGATCCAGGGGTTCAAGCTCGGCATCCGCCCCGAGCAGGCACCTCCGATCCTCGTCGCTGCGCTGCGCGAGGGGATGCTCAAGCTCGCTGCGCGTGAGGCGGACGGGGTGATCATCAACTGGCTGTCTGCCGAGGACGTGAAGCAGGTGGTCGGCGTGGTCAACGCGCACGCAGGGGGCGAGGAGCGCGAGGTCGTCTGCCGCGTCTTCGTCTGCCCCACCGAGGACGCCGACAAGGTGCGCACCGCCGCCCGGTTCGCCATCGCCGCGTACCTCAACGTGCCCGTGTACGCCGCCTTCCACGACTGGCTCGGCCGCGGCGAGGTGCTCCGGCCGATGTGGGACGCCTGGCAGGCCGGCGACCGCAAGGCCGCGCTCGCGGCGATCCCCGACAGCCTGGTGGACGAGTTGATCGTGCACGGATCACCTGCGCAGTGCCGCGCCAGGATCCAGCAGTACTTCGACAATGGCGTGACCACCACGTCGCTGGCGATGATGCCGTTCGACCCGAATCTCAAGCACTGGGACGCGGTGCGTTCAGTCGCGCCGAACGCGGCCTGACGACCCGCCGTCAGGGGCATCACGCGGCGCGATCGTGCCGGTCGGCGGACTCCGTCCGGCCGGTCTGGCAGGGTTGGAGCTTGGCCTGGAGGAGGCGGCGGATCTCGGCGATGTGCTCGAGGCCGCGCTCGCGAGTGCGGCGGTCGAGGCGGAACTGGACGGGCAGCTCCGAGCTGCGCAGCAGGCTCAGCTGCTCCGGCTGCGCGGTGCCGGCCGTGGAGGGGCTGTGGGCGGTGTGAGTGGACATGTCCCGATGGTGACAGGGGGGTGTGACAGAGTTCCCCGGTGTTGGTCGGGCGGTTGGCCGCTGTGCTGGGCGGGATCGTCATCGTGGTCTGGACGCTCGGGTCGGCGATCCAGACCGTTGTGGTGCCCCGCGACGTCGCGATCGCCCTCACCCGCATCCACTTCCGCACCATTCGGCGGGTGTTCGACCTGGCCGCGCGCCCGTCGCAGTCGTTCGAGGTCCGCGACCGGATCCTGGCCCTGTACGCCCCCGTGGCGCTCGTCATGCTGCCCGGGGTGTGGGTCGGGCTGATCACGATCGGGTTCACCGGGATCTTCTGGGGAACGGGGATCAACCCGCTGTTCGAGGCCTTCGCCACGAGCGGCTCCTCGCTGTTCACCCTCGGCTTCGACCGGCCGAGCGGGTACGGCCGCGTCGCACTGAGCTTCGGCGAGGCCGGCCTCGGCCTCGGCCTCGTCTCGCTGATGATCTCCTACCTGCCGACGATCTACAGCGCCTTCCGCACGCGCGAGGCGCTGGTCGGGATGCTCGCGGTGCGTGGCGGCACGCCGCCGTCGTGCACGGAGCTGCTCACCCGCTACGCGCGGATCGGCTGGATGGACAAGCTCGACGAGGACCTCTTCGACAAGTGGGAGCAGTGGTTCGTAGATGTCGAGGAGAGCCACACCAGCCAGGGATCGCTGGTCTTCTTCCGGTCGCCGCTGCCGGAACGCAGCTGGTTGACTGCCGCCGGGTGCGTGTTGGACACGGCGTCCGTCGTGTCGTCGACGGTCGACGGCCGCAGGGGACCGGGACCTGACATCCTGATCCGCACGGGCTACATATGCCTGCGGCGGATCGCGGACTTCTACGGGATCCCCTACGACCCGGATCCGCGGCCGGACGACCCGATCTCGGTGACCCGCGACGAGTTCGACGAGTTGTGCGCCGAGCTGCAGGAGGTCGGGATCCGGTTGAAGCCCGACAGGGACCAGGCCTGGCGCGACTTCAGCGGGTGGAGGGTGAACTACGACATCGTGCTCCTCGAGCTGTGTGCGCTCGTCGTGGCGCCCTACGCGAGGTGGAGCAGCGACCGCATGCCCGCGCACGCCGTCCGGCCGTCGTTGCGCCGCCGCCCCGTCAGCCCACCACGATGACGCTGGCCACGACGCTGGCGACCCCGACCACCGCCGGCACCGCGTAGCCGACCCACTTGGGGTACGTCACGCCGCGCGGTGCGAGCATGAAGTACCCACAGATCGCGCCCGCGATCGCGCCGCCGATGTGCGCCCCGATCGAGATCCCCGGGATGGTGAACGTCAGCACGATGTTCAGCAGCAGCGTCGTGCCGAGCCCGGTGGAGAAGATGTTGACCCCCTGGCGGTGCAGCCCGATCGCCGCCGCAGCCATCAGCCCGAACACGGCCCCCGACGCGCCGCCCGAGATCCCGTTCGTCTGGGTCAGCAGGACCCCGAGCGAGCCGGCGAGCAGTGCGGCGAAGTACAGCAGCCCGAACTGGACCCGGCCCAGCCGCCGCTCGAGCAGCTGCCCGAGCTGGAACAGCAGCAGCATGTTGAAGCCGATGTGGATCAGCCCGAAGTGCAGGAAGCCGGAGCTGACCAGCCGGTACCACTGGTGGGGCTGGAACACCTGGTGGCCGAAGCCGACCCCGTATCGGAGGACGCCCTTGCTCAGCCCGAGGCGGACCTGCAGCGCGCTGAGGTCACCGCTCAGCCCGAACGTCTTCGGATCGGCCAGCCCGATGATCACGAAGATCGCGACGTTGATCGCGATCAGCGAGTAGGTGGTCAACGTCAGCTGGCGGGAGTTCCAGATCTGGGCGCGGGCCTTGACGTCGGGACGAGCCGCTTTGGCGCACTCGAGGCAGTGCGAGCCGACCGCTGCCTGGACGAGGCATTCGCTGCACGCCGGACGCCCGCAGCGGGTGCAGAACCGACCGGCCTCCCGGTCGGGGTGTCGGTAGCAGTGGGTCACCACCGGTTGCTGCTCGATCGCCACGCGGTCAGGATATCGACCGGGCCGGTGTCGAAAGCCGGGCCCGCTCGGCCCCGGGTGAGGATCTGGTGAGGGTCAGCCCTCTGGGGCGGGGTCGACGACGAGCGATCCGCCCCGGCCGGCGTCCCACCAGTCGCGCAGCACGGTCCACGCGTAGATGCCGGTGTCGTGGCCATCGCTCCAGCGAATCGACAGGCCCCATGCGCCCACGAGCTGAGCGTCCTCGACGCTGATCGTCGCCGGCCCGCCGGGGCGTGGCCACGCAACCTGGCCGCGCTCGCGCATCCCACGGCAGGTCGCGCACGGGCACACGGCGCGCAACGTCTCCACCGCGACGCCGACCACCGCGCCGTCGCCGTAGGTGACCCGCACACCGGCGCCGCGCTGGACCTCGATGTCGACGACCTCGTAGCGATCCGCGTCGCTCTGCCCGCTGATTCGCTCGCTGCGCTCGCTCATGCGAACGCCGCCCCGACGACCAGCGCGAACACCGCCACGACGAGCACCCCGTTGTACACGGTGTGGGCGCGCGCCGACTCGAGCGTCGCCTCGCGTTGGCCTGCCCCGCTGCGAATCGTGCGCAGGTAGACCGCCATGAAGTACCCACCGCCGACCGACAGAGCCAGCGCGGCACCGATCGGGATGCCGATGAGGGCGTGGACCATCCCGAACTGAATGACCTTCAACGCCCGCTTGCGCCGCGACCAGCCCTCTGCGCCGCGGCGGAACATGACCTCCTCGGCGTGCGCGAACAGCGGTAGTGCCGGCACGAGCAGGGCGATGAACGCCAACGGGACCAGCCACTCCCACACCGACCCGCTTGTCGCCGACGACGAGCCGAACACCGGGTTGCCCTGGCCGCCGAGCGCGGACCACCAGCCCCAATCGAGGCCGGGGACCGCCAACAGCGGGGTCGCCACGGCGACGACGCCGGCGAGCACGAGCGGTACCGGCCAGACGTGGCGCCAGCGGATGCCGCGCACGATCTCGACCGCGAGCAGCCGGCCGTCGCCGGTGCGCGCGTAGCGCGCCCCGCTGACCAGGCGCACCCCGACGAACCCGAGCACGCCGACGGTGAGCACGGTGTTCAGCCCGCCGTCCACGCGCCCGAGTGTACGGGCGGCCTGCCGTGTGCTTCGGGGCCGCCCGCCCGCCAGACGTGAGGTGGGCGCGAGACGTGCCACCCCGTGGCTCACGCCGCGCCCACCCGCCCACCAACCCGGGCGGCGGCGGGCCGGGGCCGCTGCGAAGGCCACCGGCGGCGGCCGGTACAGTGCCGCGCTGACGACGTCCGGCGCCTCGCGCCGGCCAGCACGGGGGTGCAGCGATGGCATGGGACTTCCAGACCGATCCGGAGTTCGAGGAGAA
Source organism: Acidimicrobiales bacterium (assembly GCA_038213195.1). Classification (GTDB taxonomy): domain Bacteria; phylum Actinomycetota; class Acidimicrobiia; order Acidimicrobiales; family Ilumatobacteraceae; genus JAODBQ01. The sequence goes on from JBBQTN010000071.1 coordinate 11,041, forward strand.
GCTGGCGTGGATGCGCGGCTTCGTTCGTGAGGAGATCATGCCGCTGGAGACCCTTCAGCACGAATGGCGCTCGACCGAGGGACGTGCCGTGCTGGACCAGATCACTGCGCCGCTGAAGGAAGAGGTCAGGCGGCAGGGTCTGTGGGCGGCGCACCTCCCGCCGGACATGGGCGGCCTCGGCTTCGGTCAGGTCAAGCTCGGGCTGATGCACGAGATCCTCGGCGCGACCCCGTACGGCCCGAGCATCTTCGGCAACAACGCGCCCGACAGTGGCAACGCCGAACTGATCGCGGTCGGGGGCACCGACGCACAGCGTGAGAAGTGGATGCAGCCGCTGCTCGAGGGCAAGATCCGCAGCTGCTTCTCGATGACAGAGCCGGGCGCCGGCGCCGATCCGACGCTGCTCACCACCACGGCGCAGCGCGATGGCGACGAGTGGATCATCAACGGGCACAAGTGGTTCTCGTCGAACGCCTCGATCAGCGACTTCCTGCTCGTGATGGTCAAGACCGGCGACTACGAGATGCCGTACAAGAACTTCTCGATGATCATCGTGCCGACCAACACGCCCGGCGTGAACATCCTCCGCGACGTGCCGACGATGGGCGAGCCGGACCACAAGACCGGCGAACCGGGCGGCCACGCCGAGATCCTCTACGAGAACGTGCACGTCCCGTTCGAGAACATCGTCGGCGGCGAGGACGGCATCGGGCAGGGTTTCGCCCTCGCCCAGAAGCGTCTCGGGCCCGGCCGCATCCACCACGCGATGCGCTGGCTCGGCCAGTCGCGCCGCGCCTTCGACCTGCTCTGCGAGCGGGCGCTGACGCGCTACACGCACGGCTCGATCCTCGCCGAGAAGCAGATGGTGCAGGACTGGATCGCCGAGAGCTACGCCGAGATGCAGGCCGCCCGCCTGCTCACGCTGCAGGCAGCGTGGAAGATGGACCAACTGCACGACGCGGGGAAGCACTACAGCGACGCCCGGGTCGAGATCGGCGTGATCAAGTTCTGGGGCGCGAAGGTGCTCTACAACGTCATCGACCGCGCCATCCAGATCCACGGCTCGCTCGGCTACACGACCGACCTGCCCCTCGAGGGGATGTACCGCGCCGCCCGCGCGGCGCGCATCTACGACGGGCCCGACGAGGTCCACAAGGTCACCGTCGCCCGCCAGATCCTCAAGAACTACCGGCCGTCCGATCCGTCGATCGAGCATGTGCCCACCCGCCGCAAGGCCGCAGAGGCCAAGTTCAGCGAGTACCTCGATCAGCTCGCGGTGAGCAACTGACCGACGCCGACGCCGCGGCCGAGGCCGGCCACTGACCGTTCAGCGCGTCGCCCGCGTGGCGAACGCGTCGGCGCCGGCAGGCGCACCGAGCAGGTAGCCCTGCACCATGTCGCAGCCGAGGGCGCGCAGGCGGTGCAACTGGTCCGCCGACGTGACCCATTCGGCCACCACCTGCATGTCCAAGGCATGCGCGAGCTGGATGATCGCACGCACGATCGGATCGTCATCGCCGGTGACACCGATCGTGCGCGCGATGGTGCCGTCGAGCTTGAGCACGTCGGCCCCGCAGCTGCGCAGCGCGGTGAGCGAGGACGCGCCGGTGCCGAACCCGTCGAGGGCGAGCTGCACCCCGAAACGGCGCAGCGCCTGCAGCGAGCGCAGGTTGGTGGCGTTGTCGTTGAGCGTCGCCTCATCGAAGTCGAGGGTGACCTGGTGCGGGCTGAGCTCGGACTGGCGGATGTTGGCGAGGATCCGCTCCACGAACGTCCCCTCGGCGAGCTGGCGCCCGGAGACGTTGACGTGCACGCTGAAGGCGCGGTCGACCAGCCCCGCGTCCTGCCAGGCCCTGGAGTCCTGGAACGCCTGACGGAGCACCCAATCGCCGATCGGGGCGATCGCCCCCGACTCCTCGGCGAGGTGCACGAACTGCGCCGGCATCAGCGTCCCGTGGTCGGGGTGGTCCCAGCGCAACAGCGCCTCGGCGCCCATCACCCGCCCGCTGAGCGCTGAGAGGATCGGCTGGTAGGCGAGGCGCAGCTGCCCGCCGGCGAGCGCCTGTTCGAGCTGACCGGACAGCACCTTGCGCTCGCGCGACTCGGCGCGCATCGCCTCGGTGTACAGCTCGCAGCGCGACCGGCCGCGCCGCTTGGCGACGTACATCGCGAAGTCGGAGTTGTGCAGCAGCGCGAGCGCGGCTTCGTGCGCGCTCTCGCTGTCGAGCTCGTTGATCGACGACACGGCGATGCCGACACTGACGGTGAGGTCGATCTCGATCCCGTTGACCATCAGCCGGCCGGTGATCGCCTGGCGGACCCGTTCGGCGAGCTCGAACGCAGCGTGCTCGTCCATCTCGCCGGTGCACAGCACCACGAACTCGTCGCCCGAGATCCTCGCGACCACGTCGCTCGGGCGAGTCGCCGCGCTGATCCGCGCCGCCACCTGGGCCAGCAGCGCGTCGCCGGTGTCGTGGCCGACGGCGTCGTTGACGTCCTTCAGCCGGTCGACGTCCAAGAACAGCAGTGCGACCCTGTGGCGCGAGCCGCGGGTGTGCTCCAGCGCGTCCGTGGCCGTGCGCAGCAGCAACAGCCGGTTGGGCAGCCCGGTCAGCCCGTCGTGGTTGGCCTGGCGGATCAGCTCGCTCTGCAACTGCTTCGTCGCCGTGACGTCGCGCACCACGCAGCCCCAGTAGTCGACCACCGCGTCCTCGCGGCGCAGCACCAGGTCGACGTCGAGGGTGCGTTCGAGTCCGTCTGGACCACGGAAGCCGACCTCGCCGTTCCAGGTCGTCGTCGACGAGGCCTGCACGATCTCCCGCGGCAGCTGGTCGCGGATCAGCTGCATCAGGCCGTGCACGGCCGGGTCGCGCGTCGGATCCGTCGACTCGTCGATGCCGAACAGCTCGCGGGCGGCGCGGTTGGTGAACACGGGCGCGCCCTCGCGGTCGAAGACGATCACCGCGTTGCCGGTGATGTCCATCACCCCGACGAGGCGGTCGAGCAGCAGCCGGTCGCCGACCGTCTTCGAGGCCTCGACGCCCGTCCCGGCGTAGCCGACGACTGCCCCGGCAGCGTCGCGCTGCGGGCCCGCGTCGAGGCGCACCCAGACGGTCCGCCCGTCGGGCTGCCACACCCTGAACTCGACGCAGACCGCCCGCCCGGCGCCGGCTGCGTCGCGCCACACCGACTCGGCGATCGCGCGGTCACCTGGGTCGGCGTTCACCCACGGTGAGTTGCCGGAGACCAGCCCGGAGCCGGCCGCGACGAGTTGGGTGAAGGCGGGGTTGGCGTCGCGCACCCGGCCGTCGGGCGTCGCCCGGAACAGGCCGATGGACAGGGTCGGCAGTTCGTCGTCGATCGGTTCCATGTTGATCTGCCCAGCGTGGCAGCTCGGGCGTCTTCCCCTTCAGGCGCGCGTGTACGTTCCGGTCGTTACGGCGCTGGCGATGGTGTTGGATTGGATCGCGCTGAGCATGTCGGCTCCGGCGGCGCCCTCGGCGAGCTCGATCTGCGAGCCCAGGTAGTGCACGGTCAACTGATAGGTGTGGATCGTGCCCTTCGGCGGGCAGGGGCCCGTGTAGCCGGTGGTCCCGTTGCCGTTGACGCCCTCGATCGCGCCGTCGGGCAGCGTTGCCTCCGCCACGCTGGTCACGCTCGGATCGAGTCCGGCGACCGCCCAGTGGATGAAGGTCGGCAGCTGCTCGTCGCCGAGCGTGATCGCGATCTCGACCGTGTCCGTCGGGGCAGCCGGCCATGACAGCGGTGGGTTGACGTTGAGGCCGTCGCAGGTGTAGCGGGCGTCGATCGGAGCGCCGTCGCGCCATGGTGCGACGGCGGCCATCGGCGCGGCGGGTGTGGTCGAGACGTTCACTTCGGCGGTCGATTCGATCGAGCCGGCGGCGTCCTCGCCGGCGCTGTCCGGTGCTCCGAAGATGGCGGCCGCTGTCGTCGACGGGGCGGCGGTGGTGCTGATCGTCGCGTTCTGATCCGGCGTCGCCGGGCGGAGGTACCGACCATCGTGGTTGCAGCCACCCGCGAGGGCCATCAGGCACACGCAGGCCGTTGACATCCCGACGATCCGGCGCACGGGTGGCGAGCCTACGCGCGGGATCCCGTCGGTAGGGTTCAGTCGATGACTGAACAGCACCTCTGCATGCTGACCGTTCACGCCCATCCCGACGACGAGGCCTCGAAAGGGGCGCCCACGTTGGCCATGTACCACGCTCAGGGCGTGCGCACCGTCCTCGTGTGCTGCACGGGCGGCGAGGAGGGCGACCTGCAGAACCCGGCGCTGCGCGAGCCCGGCGGACCGTTCGAGGGTGTCGCCGCGGAGGACGAGCGGGCGCGGCTGGCCGAGCTGCGCCCGCTCGAGCTGGCCCGCTCCGCGGAGATCATCGGCTTCGACGACGTGGTGATGCTCGGCTACCGCGATTCGGGGATGCCCGAGACGGAACCCAACCAGCGCGCCGACTCGTTCAACATGGCGCCGATCGACGAGGCCACCGGCCGGCTCGTGGCGGTCATCCGTCGGGAGCGACCGCAGGTGATCATCACCTACGGCGACGACCAGAAGGGATACCCGCACCCCGATCACCTCAAGGTGCACGACATCTCCGTGCTGGCCTTCGAGCGTGCAGGAGACAGCACCTGGTATCCGGAGCTCGGTGAGCCGTTCCAGCCAGACAAGCTGTATTACACGATCTGGTCGCGGGCGCGGATGGTCGCCAGCCACGAGGCGCTGATCCGGCTGCGCGGCAAGTCGCCGTACGACGCAAAGTGGATGGACCGTCCCGATCACGACGCCAAGATCACGACGAAGCTCGACGTCACCGGCTACTTGTGGGCGCGCACCGAATCGTTGCGTGCCCATGCCACACAGGTCGATCCGAAGGAGTCGTGGTGGTTCGGCCTGACCGACGAGGAGATGGCTGAGGTCTACCCGTTCGAGGACTGGATGCTGGCCAAGTCCACCGTGCCGGGTCCGGCTGCGGGCACCCTCGAGGCCGACATGTTCGCCGGCCTGCGCGAGCCGTCGCCGAGCCGGGTGTGACCGCGGTGGCACCTTTCAGCGTCCAGTACCGGGTCGCGTTCGGCAAGAAGGACGAGGTCGTGGAGGGGCCCGACGACGCGACGGTCGTCATCACCATCGCCGCAGCGGACGCGGCGATGGAGCCTGCGGTGGCATACATGCGCGGCCGGTTGAAGAGCACAGGGCCGACCGGACCGTTGCTGGAGCTGCTCCACGACGGCACCGCCGCGGCCACGATCAGCCGGCTCGCATCGCGTCCCTGAGGTCGCGGTAGCCGATCCGCACTGCGCCGCTCGCCGCCAGCAGCTTGCTCAGCCGCTCGTCCGCGGTGACCAGCTCGTAGTCGTCGATCCACCCAGCGGCGTGACTGCTCAACGCTCTGACCTCCGGGGTGTCGATCACCGGCTGGACGTGGATCTCGGTGACACCGGGCTGCAGCTCGGCGACCTCGTGGTAGACGCGTTCACGGCTCCCGGCGCGCCAGTCGTGGTCGTAGTGGTCCGGGAACAGCACCCCCTCGGCGTCGGCCAGCTTGCGGAACGGGAACCCGGCCTGCTCGGGGGAGATCGTCGACGGCAGGCGCACCGGCAGCCGGAACTCGATGGCCAGCTCGAGGTAGACGTCGAAGAACTCCGGACGGAGCGTGATCGCGGTGAGGTGCGGGGTGAGGTGGGTGACGTCGACGCCCCACGCCAGCGCCCGTTCGATCTGGGCGCGGCACTCGCGCAACACCTCCTCCGGGTCGGCGTGCTCCCACAGGTCGTCGACGTTGCGCGGGAAGCCCCCCTCGCCCGAGTGCAGCGACGGCGCGTGGGTGATCGGCCCGAACCTGTACGCGTCGTACTCGCAGTTGAGCGTGAGGTGCACGCCGATGTCATCGGTCGGCCGGTACTCCGACGCCGCGTGACGGGACCACGGCGCAGGGACCATCAACGAGGCGCAGGTGGCGAGTCCGTCGCGCAGCGCGCCGTAGACGCCCTCGTTGGCGGCATGGCACGATCCGAGGTCGTCGCACGAGATGATCACCAGCTTGCTGCCGGCCGGGTGGCCGAGCCGCTCGACCAACGGTGGCACCCGCTCCCACGCGTCGTCGCTGCGCTCGTTCATCTGGCCCGAAACGCTATCCGGTGCAGTTGGCCCACAGGCCGAGGTCCATGGTCTCGGCGTGCTGCGCGCCCTGCTCGAACGTGACGTGGTAGGCGAGGTTGGGCTTGATCTCGAGCACCCGGGCGTAGCCCTTGGTGATGATGTCGGCGTTGACGAACAGGCCGTCGGTGGTGCGGAAGATGTACGCGAGCAGGCGTCCGTAGTCGTCGCGGGCGACGAGGTCGCGCTCGAGGTAGATCGGCGTCCCGGCCGGGAGCAATGACTCGGTGTACGCGCTGGCCTCCGGGCCGTAGCACTGCACGGGGGTGTTCGGCTTCTTCGTCTCGGGCGTGTCGATCCCGATCAACCGCACCCGCTCGTCGTTGCCGGCGACCATCGCCTCGATCGTGTCGCCGTCGATGACGCGCACGACCGTGGCGTTGGCGACGTAGGTGCTCTGCGGCGGTGCCGCTGCTGTGGTCGGCCCGCTCGACGCGCCGGTCGTGCCGCACCCGGCCACGAGCGCGCCGGTGACGACCAGCATGGTGACGATCCGCCCGCGCGACATCCGCAGGTTCTACCGCCGCCGGACCCGACTTCCAGGCGGACGGCACCCGGGGGCGAGCCCGGCGACCCGATCGCCCGTTCGGGGGGCGGGGTGTCTAGATCCGCTCGATGATCGTGCCGGTGCCGAGGCCGCCACCGCAGCACATGCTGACGAGGCCGTACCTTCCGCCGGTGCGCTCCAACTCGTACAGCGCCTTGGTCATCAGGAACCCGCCGGTCGCGCCGAGCGGATGGCCGAGGGCGATCGCCCCGCCGTTCGGGTTGACCTTGTCGGGGTTGGCGCCGACCTCCTTCTGCCAGGCGAGCACGACGGAGGCGAAGGCCTCGTTGATCTCGAACACGTCGATGTCGTCGATGCCGAGACCGGTGCGCGACAGCAGCCGCTCGGTGGCGTCGATCGGGCCGGTGAGCATCAGCACAGGATCCACGCCGACGAGGCACGTGTCGATGATGCGCGCCCGCGGCGTGAGGCCGAGCGCTGCGGCCTTCTCCTCGGTCATCAGCAGCACCCCGGAGGCGCCGTCACTGATCTGGCTCGAGTTGCCGGCGGTGTGGACGCCGTTCTCCCTGGCGACCGGCTTCAGCGTCCTCAGCTTCTCGATCGAGCTCTCGCGGATGCCCTCGTCGCGCACTACCTTGTGGGTGCTGCCGGTCGGGTTGCCCTCCTCGTCGACGTCGGGGGCGTCGACCTCGACCCACTGACCGTCGAAGCGGCCCTCGGCCCAGGCCTGGGCGGCGAGTCGCTGGCTGCGCAGACCGAACTGGTCGGTGTCCTCGCGGGTGATGGTCCACTTGTCGGCGATCCGCTCGGCGCCCTCGAACTGCGAGGTCATCTCGTAGCGGCCGAAGTACGTCTTCGGGATCGGGATGCCGAGGCCGAGCTTCTTCGACGAGTTGATCCCGATCGGGATGCGGCTCATGATCTCCACGCCGCTGGCGATGGCCACATCGACGACGCCAGCGCCGACCAGCGAGGCCGACAGGTTGGTCGCCTGCTGGCTGCTCCCGCACTGGGTGTCGATCGTGGTCGCCGCGGTGGTCATCGGCAGGCCGGCGGCCAGCCATGCCGTGCGGGTGATGTTGAAGCTCTGCTCGCCGACCTGGCTGACGCAACCGCCGACGACCTGTCCGACCTCAACGGGATCGAGGCCCGTGCGCTGGATCAGCGCGTTCTGGACGATGCCGAGCAGCTCGGCCGGGTGCATGCTGGACAGGCCGCCGCCGCGACGCCCAATGGGTGTGCGGACGGCATCGACGATGACAACGTTGCTCATGATCCGAGCCTACGGTGGCCGTCATGCCGAGCTTCACTCCGGGGGTCGTGCCGTCCGACGCACTGACCGAGCATCGCTACTTCCACGTCGTCGGAGCATCGGTGTTCGTCGCCGACCGCAACGAGGTCGGGAGCTCTGCCGCCCACTTCATCGGGGTGCTCGACGGGGCAGGGGTGTGGGCAGTGGACGTGCCGACCGACGACGACCCGTCCGACGGTGCGGCACTCGACCTGTTCTCGATGTTCGGCCGGGTCAGCGAGCCGGAGTGGATCGCCGCCGGTCGTGCGGTGCAGATCGCCGAATGGGCGCGCACCCACAGGTTCTGCGGGCGTTGCGGCACGGCAACCCATGCGCTGGACCACGAGCGGGCGATGAAGTGCCCGAACTGCGGGCTGATGGCCTTCCCGCGACTGGCTCCGGCGATGATCACCCTCGTCACGCGCGGCGAGCCCGGCCCTGAGCAGGAGGCGTTGCTCGCTCGCGGCGTGCAGTTCCGCGGGCCGATGTACTCGTGCCTCGCCGGGTTCATCGAGCCGGGCGAGACGATGGAGGGAGCGGTGGTGCGCGAGGTGATGGAGGAGGTTGGCGTATTGGTCGGCAACGTCCGCTACCAGAGCAGCCAGCCGTGGCCGTTCCCGCACAGCCTGATGATCGGTTTCCGCGCCGACTGGATCTCGGGCGACATCGTCTGCGACCCGGTCGAGATCGTCGACGCGCAGTGGTACCACCGCGACTCGATGCCCAACATCCCCCCGAAGATCTCGATCGCCCGCAAGCTGATCGACGACTGGCTCGCGGGGGAGTGAGCGTCGAGGCTGACGCCAGCCCCCGACCGTTCAGCTCAGCTTGTCGGCGAAGAAGTCGAGGATGATCTCGGCGCGCTGGCGGCGGTGGACCGGTGAGCCGCTGCGCGACAGCTCGTGGCTCTCGCCGGGGAAGCGGTAGAACGTCACGTCCTTGCCGAGCAGGCGCATCGCCACGAACAGCTCTTCTGCCTGGCTGATCGGGCAGCGGTAGTCCTGCTCGCTGTGGATGATCAACACCGGCGTCTCGATGTCGCGCACCCAGCGGATCGGCGACATGCGCATGTACTCGTCGGCGGCGTCGATGTGCGCAGGCCCGTGCTCGACCCTGAACAACGTCGAGATGTCGCTGGTGTAGTCCTCGGTGAACAGGTTGTTCACCGCCCGCTCGCTGCAGATCCCCTTGAACCGCGTCCCCGTCGTGCCCGCCAGCCACGTCGCCATGTAGCCGCCGTAGCTGCCGCCCTGCATGCCGACGCGCTGCGGGTCGCAGAACGTGTACCTCGACAGCGCTGCGTCGACGACGGCGAGCACGTCCTCCACGTCGACGCTGCCCCAGCCGGTGCCGGGAGCGACCGGATGGTGCGGTCCGAGGATCGACTGGCCCCACGACTCCTCACGCCCCGAGCCGCCGCGTGGGTTGCTCATCAGCACGACGAAGCCGGCATGGGCCTGGGCCTGGGCCTCGTCGAAGAACGTCTCGCCGTACTGGGTGTGCGGACCGCCGTGGACGTTGAGGATCACCGGGTACGTGGTGTCGGGATCGAAGTCGGCGGGGCGCATGATCCACGCGTCGATCTCGCCGGTGCCATCAGTGGTCGGCACCGTGAAGCGTTCCCATCCCAGCGGCCGGCCGAGCGGCTTGTAGCGCTCGGCGAACGTCGTCAGCCGCCTTGGCGCCGTGCCGGCAGGCGCCGACGCGTCGCGCACGAAGATGTCGGTGACCTCGTCGACCGCACCGATCGCCATCGCGATCGTCCCGCCCCTGCTGTCGAACGCCTTGACGGTGATCGGACCGCTCGTCAACGGCTCCGCTCCCGAACCATCCACCGGACCGCGGTAGAGGTGGGTGTGCCCGCGGTCTTCTGCGGTGCCGACGACCGTCTGCGCGTCGAGCCACTGCGGTGCCTGGGTCCCGGCCGTCGTCTCGAACGTGCGGTCGAGCCGCCGGGTGATCCATCGATGCTCGCCCCCGGACACCGGGACCAGCGCGATGTGCACGTTCTGCGGGTCGGTGCTCGGATCGTCGTGGCCGAGGAGCGCGATCGTCGAGCCGTCCGGCGACACCGATGGGGCGAAGTAGATGCCGCGCTGCTTGGTGAGATCGCGGATGTCGCGACCTTCGGACTGGCCGCCCTCGTCCACCGGAATCAGGTAGATGTCGGCGGCGAAGTCGCGCTCCCACGTCTCGTGGCGCTGTGCGGAGGTGGCGATCGCCGACGAATCCGGGAGCCACGCCACGCCCGAGTGCTGGAACGGCCCCGGCGTGAGGTTGCGCGGGGCACCGAGGCCGTCTGCGGCAACGACGTAGACGTGCGACGGTCGATCGAAGATCCACCCTTCACCGTTGAGCTTTGTGAACAGGGTCTCCACCTTGCGCGGGGCCTGCCAGCTCTCGTCCTCCGCCGCGTACCGCTCGTCCTGGGTCCGGCTGCAGAACGCGATCAGCCGGCCGTCCGGGCTGAACTGGACGTTGCGGATCCCGTCCTTCATCGTCGCCAGCAACCGCACCTCTCCCGGGCCGTCGATCGGCAGGAGGTGCAGGGTCGTCTCGCCCTTCTGCTCGGAGCGCTTGGAGACGAACGCGAGCGCGCGACCATCCGGCGACCAGGCCGGCTCGCCGTCGCGGTCACCGCTGGTGACCGCGCGCGCCGGCGTCGACCCATCGACGTCGGCGAGCCACACCTGGGAGAAGTACTTGTTCTTGGCGATGTCGACCCTGGTGACCACGAACGCGACGTTGCTGCCGTCCGGCGCGACCGCCGGTGCGCTCGCCTGGACGACGTTGCCGATGATCCGCTCGGCGATCTCGGCGTGCTTGCTGTTCGGCTGCTCGGTGGACGGCGTCGTCATGGGAACGACGGTAGTTCGGCCGTTGGACAGCCGTTCCAGCGTTGACGCAGCGTTCGGTCCGCCCACTGATCCCGCTCGCGAGCACCCGCATCGAACCGGCGATCGATTCGCGCTGCGGCCTAGCGTCACGACATGGATCACGATGACTTCCTCGCGGCGTTGCGCCGTGATGCCGACGGGTTCGCTGCCGCGTGCGCCGACGGCGGCCTCGCCGGCGACGTGACCGCCTGCCCGGA
>JBBQTN010000072.1:0-21998 GCA_038213195.1 Acidimicrobiales bacterium
CTCCGAGCTCGGCGACCACCTGCTCGATCTGCATCCTGGCGCTGCCGATGCGGTCACGGCAGAACGAGATCAGCTCGGCGGCGCGCGTGACCTGGGCCGCGAGCACGTCGACGTCGACGTCGGTGCGCTCCAGGTTGTGCAGGATCGACTCCAGCTCGCTCAGCGCCGCGGCGTAGCCGGCGGCGACGGGCCCCGTGGTGGCACTCACGACTGAACCTCCTCGATCACGCTGCGGGCTGTACCGCTGGCGAACGTCGTCACGATCTCGTCACCGCGGCGCACATCGGCAGCGTCGCGCACGACGCGCCCGTCGGCGGTCCTGGTGATGCTCCAGCCGCGGTCCATCGTGCTCGCCGGGTCGAGCAGACGGACCCGCGTGACGAGCGCATCGAGGTGGCGGCTCTCCGGCTCGAGCCGCGCCGGCGTCCGCCGCACGCCTCCGGCCGCCGTGTCGAGCCGAGCGTGGGCACGATCGAGGACGCGCTCCGAACCGGTGCGCAGCCGGGCGATGCGCTGGACCAGCCGCTCGTCGCCGCGTTCGACGGCCGCGACGACGCGGTGGCGCAGCGCGTGGGCGAGCTCGCCGAGGTCGGCGCCGGCGCGCCCGACGGAACGATCGGCCACGCGGCTGATGCCGGCCCACGCCAGCTCGCTGCGTTGGCGGAACGCAAGCACCCGCTCGACGAGGGCCGCGGCGCAGGCGGTCGGCGTCTTCACGCTGGTGTGGGCGACCTCGTCGGCCACGCTGCGATCGATCTCGTGCCCGAGGCCGGTGAACACCGGCAGCGCGCAGCGGGCGATCGCGGTCGCGATGTGCTCGTCGTCGAACGTGGCCAGCTCGCTACGTGCCCCACCGCCACGGATCACGGCGACGACGTCGAGGTCGCTGTGGCGTCCGAGCGTGCGCACCGCGTCGGTGATCATCTGGACCGCTTGCTCACCCTGCACCCGCACGTCGATCACCCGCAGCCGGAAACCGAGCTCGCTGCGCTCCAGCTCGTGGACGAAGTCGCCCCACGCCGCGCCCGACGTGCTGGTGACCACGCCGATGCGCAGTGGCACGGCGGCCAGCGCGCGGCCGCGGTTGGCGTCGTACAGCCCGGCGACCACGAGCCGGCGCACGACTTCGTCGCGCTGCATCGCCAGGTCGCCGAGCGTGAAGCGCGGGTCGATCCCGCTCATCTTCAAGCCGAGCGTGCCCGAGGGGGGATAGAAGTCGAGGTGGCCGAAGATCCGTACCCGCAACCCGTCGCTGAGCCGCAAGCGGTTCTTCTGCAACATCGGCCGCAGACGCATCCGCGCGTTCGCGAAGAACTGGACGTTCAACGATGCCTTGGCGACGCTGCCGTCATCGCGCTCGGCCTCCTCGACCAGCCGGAAGTAGGCGTGGTTGCCACGCTCGTTCCAGCCCTGGATCTCACCGCGCACCCACACCCCGTCGTTGAACCGACGCCGCAGCGCACCGTTGATCAGGTCACCGAGCTCGCCGACGGTGTACGTCGGCTCGCCCCCGTCGTCGAGCTCGAAGTCGAACGCGACCTGGCTCATCCGCGCCTGATCATTCGTTCGCTGCGCTCACTCATCTGGCGACCGCCTGCGGCGGTGTGCGGATGAGCCAATCGGCGCTGCGCGCCGAAACAACGCGCCTGATGATTCGTTCGCTGCGCTCGTCATCTGGCGACAGCCTGCGGTGGTGTGCGGGGCTCGGTCGCGGTCATGGTTGTCAGTCTGGCGCGGCGGATCAGGCGCCGAGCTCGCGAACGTTGTCCAACGCCGGCGGATCGGCGTCGTCGTCGAACAGCTGGCCGTCGACGGGCAGCGCCTGCTTGCGACGCAGGTCCTCGATCGCCATCAGCGGTCGTTCCAGCGCACGCCGGCGGGTGGTGGCGAGCTCTTCGAACGAGCGGGCGACCGTGTCGAACTGGCGCCTGACCTTGTCCACCGAGTCGCCGTACTTGGTCCACTGCTGGGAGAACTTGCCGAGCAGCCCGAGGATCTCCCTGCTCGTCTGCTCGATGACGAAGTTGTCGAAGGCCTGGCGGATGACACCGAGGAACGCGAAGAGGGTCAGCGGCGAGCAGAGCACGATGTGCAGGCCGAGCGCCTCGTCGACGAGCGCGCCGTCGCTCTCGTGGATGAACGCGGCGAGGGTCTCGTTCGGCACGAACAGCAGCACGTTGTCCACAGCGGGACGATCGTCGCTCTCCGCGTACTCACGCTTGGCCAGCTCACGGACCCTGGCCCGGACGTCGCGCACGAACACCGCGCGGTGCGCCGATCGCTCGGCCTCCGTGGTGGCGTCGAGGAACCGCAGGTACGCGGCCATCGGGAACTTGACGTCCATGAACAGCACGTGGCCCTTCGGCAGCAGGAACGTGAAGTCGGGGATGCCATGGCCGTCGCCGGTCACCGCGGTGCGCTTGACGTAGTTGACCCCGGGGTGGAAGCCGGCGCGCTGGAGGACGTCCTCCGCCATCCGCTCGCCCCACTGCCCGCGGGCGTTGGAGCTGGCCAGCGCCTCGCGCAGGCTGGCGGTCGTGCCGGCCAGCGTCGAGGTGATCTCGGCGTGGACCTGCAACGAGCGGTCGACCTGCCCGAACCGCTCCGACGTGGACTCGCCGAGCCTGCCGACGAGCTCCGACAACCGCTTGAGATCCGTCTGGACCCCCTGCTGGACCTCGCCGAGGCGCTGGTCGATCATCCGGTGACGGCCGGCGAACGCCGCATCGGCGGCCTGCGTCTGCGCACCCAGCTGCTCGCGGCTCATCGTGATCACCTGCTCGACGGCGGCCTGCACCGACTGATCCCGGTCCCGCGCCGAGCGGGCGTTGGCGTCCGCGACCGCCAGCGCGACCGCGCGGGCGATGACCTCCTCCGGCACGTCGGCGACCACGGGTGGCAACGGCTGGGGTGAGGGCGCGCCACCGGCGGCCGGGGATGCCGCCATGCGGCGCGTCGCCAGCAGCCAGGCCACGAGCGCGGCCAGCGCGGCGACCAGGAGGACGAGTGCGATCTGCATGTGGCCCATCGTTGCAAGGGGGTCTCACAGGGTTCGCGGATGCGGCAGAGCGCGCCTGCTCAGGGCGTCGGCGTCGCGCGCAGGAACAGGCGGTACGCGGGGTTGGCCGTCTCGTCGCTGCTCGGGTAGCCGACGTTGGCGAGGAACCCACGGAAGGCCCGCCGGTCGGTGGACGGCACCTGCATGCCGACGAGGATCCGACCGAAGTCAGCGCCCTCGTTGCGGTAGTGGAACAGCGAGATGTTCCAGTTCGGGCTCATCGCCGAGAGGAACCGCAGGAGCGCACCCGGCCGCTCCGGGAACTCGAAGCGGTACAGCACCTCGTCGTCGGCGCGGGTCGAGCGGCCGCCGATCATGTGCCGCAGGTGCTGCTTGGCGAGGTCGTCGTCGGTGAGGTCGAGCACGTCGAACCCGCCGGCACGCAGGTCGTCGGCGACCCGCAACGCGTCGGCGCGTCCACCGATCTGCACGCCGACGAAGATGTGCGCGGCATCGGGGCCGTCGGCGTGCCCGTGGTCGGGCGACGCGTCGGCGATGCGGTAGTTGAACTCGGTGACGCTCGCGCCGTCGAGCAGCGAGCAGAACCTGCGGAACGAACCGCGTTCCTCGGGGATCGTGACCGCGAACACGGCCTCCCGGGCCTCGCCGACCTCGGCTCGTTCGGCGACGAAGCGCAGCCTGTCGAAGTTCATGTTCGCCCCGCAGGCCACCGCCACGAACGTCCGCCCGGACGCGGATGCCGCGTGCGACGCCACCCAGGACTTCAACCCGGCAACCGACAGGGCGCCCGCCGGCTCGAGGATGCTGCGGGTGTCCTGGAACACGTCCTTGATCGCCGCGCAGATCTGATCGGAGTCGACCAGCACCATCTCGTCGACCAGCTCGCGGCACAACCGGAACGTCTCCTTGCCGACCTGCCTGACCGCGGTGCCGTCGGAGAACAGGCCGACGTCGCGCAGCACCACCCGCCGGCCGGCGGCCAGCGAGCGGGTCATCGCCGCCGAGTCGGCGGCCTGCACCCCGATCACCGCGACGTCGGGGCGCACGGCCTTGACGTACGCGGCGATGCCGCTGATCAACCCGCCTCCGCCGACCGCGACGAAGATCGCGTCGATCGGGCCGGGGTGCTGGCGGAGGATCTCCATCCCGATCGTGCCCTGGCCGGCGATCACGTCGGGGTCGTCGAACGGGTGCACGAACGTCAGCCCCCGAGCGGCGGCGAGCGTGTCCGCGTGGGCCTTGGCGTCGGAGTACGAGTCGCCTGTGAGCACCACCTCGACCAGATCCCCGCCGAAGGCGCGCACGGCGTCGACCTTCACGGTCGGCGTGGTGACCGGCATCACGATCAGCGCCGTGCAGCGCAGGCGCGCCGCGGCGAGCGCGACGCCCTGGGCGTGGTTCCCGGCGGAGGCCGCGATCACGCCGCGGGCGAGCACGTCGGCGGGCAGCCGGACCATCTTGTTGTACGCGCCGCGCAGCTTGAACGAGAACACCGGCTGGTTGTCCTCGCGCTTGAGCAGGACGGTGCAGCCGGTGCGCGCCGACAGCCCGGGGGCGACCTCCAGCTCGGTCTCGCGGGCGACGTCGTAGACCCGGGCGGTGAGGATCCTGCGCAGGTACCCGCCCGCGTGGGGCGTCACGTCGGCACTGGTTCGTCGCCGAACGCCGCTTCGCCGGCGCGCACCTGAGCGGCGTACAGGCCGTCGAGCGCGATCAGCTCGTCGTGGGTGCCGTGCTCGACGATCCGGCCGGTGTCGAGCACGACGATGCGGTCGGCGTCACGGATCGTCGACAGCCGGTGGGCGATGACCAGCGCGGTGCGGCCGCGCAGCGCTGTCTCCAGCGCCGTCTGCACGTGCGCCTCGTTCTCGTTGTCGAGGTGGCTGGTGGCCTCGTCGAGGATCATCACAGCGGGATCCTTGAGCAGCAGCCGGGCGATTGCGAGACGCTGCTTCTCGCCACCGCTGAGCCGGTAGCCGCGCTCGCCGACCACCGTGTCGTAGCCGTCGGGCAGCTCGTCGATCACGTCCATGATCTGCGCGCCGCGGCACGCCGCGTCGAGCTCGGCGCGTGTCGCGTCCGGCTTGGCGTACAGCAGGTTGGAGCCGATCGTCTCGTGGAACAGGTGCGGATCCTGGGAGACGACGCCGATCGCAGCGCGCAGCGTCTCCTGGGTGAGGTCGCGCACGTCGTTCCCGTCGATGCGGACGGCGCCGCCGCTGACGTCGTACAGCCGGGGGATCAGCGCCGCCAGCGTCGTCTTCCCCGAGCCGGACGCGCCGACGAGTGCGACGGTCTCGCCCGGCGCGATCGACAGCGTGACGCCGCGCAGGACGTCGCGCTCCGAATCCGCACCGGCGATCGCGGAAGGTGCCTCCAGCGAGCGGACGGTGACGCTCGCCGCCGGCGGGTAGCGGAACCACACGTCGTCCAGCTCGATCCGCCCGCTGGGCCGGACGAGGTCGATCGCGCCCGGCCGGTCGGTGATGTTCTCGGGCGCATCGAGCACCTCGAACACCCGCTCGAAGCTGACCATCGCGGTCATCAGGTCGACGCGGGCGTTGGTCAGCGCGGTGAGCGGCGAGTAGACCCGCGTCACCAGCGCCGCGAGCGCGACGAGCGTGCCGCTGGAGAGGTGGCCGTTGACGACGAGTTGCGCCCCGAGCCCGTAGATCGCTGCGGCGCCGAGCGCGCCGACCATCCCCAGCGCGACGAAGTACACCCGCCCGTACATCGCCGCCCGGATCCCGGTGTCGCGCACCCGGCCGGCGCGTTCGGAGAACGTGTCGATCTCGTCGCCGGAACGGCCGAACAGCTTGACCAGCTGCGCGCCGGCGACGTTGAACCGCTCCGCCATCTGCGAGTTCATCTCGGCGTTGGTGTTCATGTTCTCGCGCGAGATTGCCTGCAGCTTGCGGCCGACGCGCTTGGCCGGGACGACGAACAGCGGCAGCACCGCGAGGGCGATCAGGGTCAGACGCCACTCCAGCGCGAGCATCGCCGCAAGCGTGGTGATGAGCACGACGACGTTGCTGACGACGCTGCCGAGCGTGCTCGTCACCGCGGTCTGCGCGCCGACGACGTCGTTGTTCAGCCGGCTGGTCAGCGCACCGGTCTGGGTGCGGGTGAAGAACGCGATCGGCATCCGCTGCACCTTGACGAACAACGCGACGCGCAGGTCGTAGATCAACCCCTCGCCCACCCGCGCGCTGCACCAACGCTGGACGATCGTCAGGCCGGCGTCGGCCACCGCCTGCGCGACGACGAGTCCGGCGAGCACGGTGATCAGCACGCGGTCGCGATGGGGGATCCCCCTGTCGAGGATCGCGCGGAACGCGAACGAGGGCACGAGGCCGATCAGTGCGTCGGCGACGATCGCGACCAGGAACACGATGATGATCAACCGGTACGGGCGGGCGAAGCGCCACGCCCGACGCAACGTGCCGCGGCCGAGCTTCGCGCCGCGCACCGCGTCATTGTCGCGGGGGTGCATGCCAGGCTGCCCCATTCGCATGGCCTGCAGGATACGGATGGTCGCCGACTTCTACGATGGCTCGAATGCCATCGCCCCGTCGCCTCGCCGCGCTCGCCGTGACGGGGGCGCTGGCCCTCGGCGCGTGCGCGAGCGGCAATCCCGTCAGCCGCTCGGCGACGCGCACGACGAGCGACGGCACCGCCGCAGGTCAGGGCGCGAGCACATCGCCTTCGACCGCCGATGTCTCCCCAGGGGCGACGGATCGGCCGGCGACCGCCGCCACCGGCGGCACGACCCGCGGGACGGAGCCGGGCACGGACAGCTCGTCGACCGCGACGACGCCCGGCACGACCGGTGACACCGCCGGCACTCCTCCGGACACGAGCGGTGGAGCGGGCGGCACACGGCCCGACGGCACGGGGACCGCGCCCGACAGCAAACAGCCCGGGACACGTCCCGACGATCCGACGCAGGCCCGGTTCGGGTGGCGCGCGGACGGTGCGGGGTCGGCGCACGGCACCCTCGAGGTGCCGCTCGACTACGCCGATCCGACGAAGGGCACGATCACCCTCGCCGTCGAACGCCACCTCGCCACGGACCCGGCACACCGCGTCGGGTCGCTGCTCGTCAACCCGGGTGGTCCCGGCCACGCCGGAACCTTCCTCGCCAGCGAGGCGTCGTACCTCTACGACGCCTCGCTCGTCGCCCGGTTCGACATCATCGCCTGGGACCCGCGTGGCACCGGCGCAAGCACGCCGGCTGTGGACTGCACCGACGACTACGACCGCTACTTCGGCCTCGACTCCTCCCCGGACACGCCCGCAGAACGCCAGGCGTTGATCGACGCCGGGACGCAGTTCGCCGCAGTGTGCGAGCAACGCGACCCGAAGCTGTTGCCGCACGTCGACACGGTCAGCTCGGCGCGCGACATCGACGCGCTCCGCGCCGCGCTCGGTGAGCAGAAGATCAGCTACTTCGGGTCCAGCTACGGCAGTCAGCTCGGGGCGACGTGGGCGACGCTGTACCCGGCGACCGTGCGTGCCGCAGTGCTCGACGGAGCCGTCGATCCGACCGTCGGGTACCTGCAGCAGAACCTCGAGCAGGCTGCCGGGTTCGAGGCGGCGTTCGACAGGTTCCTCGCGAAATGCAGCTCGGACGTGACATGTGCGTTCCACAACGCCGGCCACCCCGACGCCGCGTACGACGCGTTGGCGGCATCGATCGAGGCCACGCCGATCGTGGTCGACCCGACGCGAACGCCGGTGACAGACGGCGTGCTGAAGGCCGCCGTCAACGGGGCGCTGTACAGCGAGGCGACATGGCCGGACCTGGCGAAGGCGCTCGCCGCCGCACAGGACGGCGACGGCAGCAAGCTGCTCAAGCTGTACGACGCGTACTTCAACATCGACGAGAGCGGCGGACGCTCCGAGACCAACTTCATCGAGGCCTACTTCGCGATCCAGTGCCTCGACCACCCGGGCTCGACCGGGCCCGCCGACCTGTACAGCCACGAGGCCGAGTTCGCCGCAGCGGCGCCGCGTCTCGGACCCGGGTGGATGGCAGAGCTGACGTTCTGCGCGGTGTGGCCCGTCCCGCCCGTGCCCGCGTTCACCGTCACCGGCAAGGGGGCGGGCCCGATCGTCGTCGTCGGCACCACCGGCGACCCGGCGACCCCGCTGGCGAGCAGCAGGAAGATGACGGCGGCGCTCGAGGACGGCCGGCTGGTGGTCGTGCAGGCCAACCAGCACACGGGCTACCGGGTCAACGCGTGCGTCGACGAGGCCGTCGACGGCTACCTCGTCGACCCCGCCAAGCCGCCCGCGAACGGCCTCAGCTGCCCGTGACGGCGAGCCGCCCGCCGGTAGGTTCGCCGCGATGCGCAAGCTGCTGATCCGGGCCCTCGTGCCGTTGCTGGTGGCAGTGGCGGCGTGCACCAGCGGCGAGGCCGGTGCGCCCTCCGCAGTGCACAGCAACACCGTCGCCGCCCCGGCGACTGTCGCCACCGACGGCTCCGCCGTCGCCAGGCAGCCGACCGGGTCGAGCGACCCGGCACCCGACACGACGGGTGGTTCGAGCGGCACGGCGACGGCGACCACGATCGCTCGCGGCTCGACGCCGGCGACGACCGTGCCGGCGGCCGACGCGGCGATCGCGTGGAAGTCGGTGAAGGGCGTCAAGGGTGTGCAGCAAGGCAACCTCGACGTGCCGATCGACTACAACGACCCGGCGAAGGGCAACTTCTCGCTGTACATGGTCCGCCACCTCGCCGCGAAGCCGAGCCAGCGCATCGGCACGCTGCTCGTCAACCCCGGCGGCCCCGGCGCCGGTGGCAGCGACTTCGGTCTCTACGCCGCCGGCAACTTCGGCAAGGGTCTGCTCGACGACTTCGACATCCTCGGCTGGGACCCGCGCGGCACCGGGAACAGCACGCCCGCGATCGACTGCTTCTCCGACTACGACCACTTCTTCGCCAGCGCCGACATCACCCCCGACACGCCCGGGGAGAAGCAGCAGAACATCGACCTCGCCAAGGAGCTGACCAACGACTGCGTCACCAAGAACGCAGCGATCCTCGATTTCGTCGGCACGAACAACTCGGCGCGCGACATGGACTCGATCCGCAGAGCGCTCGGTGAGCAGAAGATCACCTACTTCGGGTTCAGCTACGGCAGCGAGCTCGGCGCGACGTGGGCGACGCTGTTCCCGGACACGGTGCGCGCTGCCACCCTCGACGGCGCCGTCGACCCCAACGCCGATCTCGTGCAGCGCGGGGTCGACCAGGACAAGGGTTTCGAGACCTCGCTGGACACGTTCCTGACGCAGTGCAGCACGAACACGAAGTGCGCCTTCTACAACGGCGGACACGCCGACACCGCGTTCGACCAGCTGATGCAGTCGATCGACGAGCATCCGCTGCCGGCCGAGGAGGGCCGTCCGCCGCTGACCCGCGGCGCAGCGCTGACCGGCGTCGCCTACTCGATGTACAGCTACACGAAGGACGCGTGGACAACGCTCGCCAAGGCCCTTGCCGCGGCACAACGGCAGAACGGATCCGCGTTGATGGCGCTGAACGACGCATACCTCGAGCGGCGGCCGGACGGCACGTACGCGAACACGCTCGAGGCGCTGAACGTGATCCTGTGCGCGGACGACCCCGTTCGCGACACGGTCGCGCAAGACGACGCCGAGGCCGCGCAGCAAGCGGCCGTCGCGCCACGGATGTTCCCGGGGTCGACGGGATCGTACGAGTGCACGTTCTTCCCTCCGAGCACCGACCCGCGCGTCGCGATCACCGGCAAGGGAGCGGGGCCGATCCTGGTGGTCGGCACCACGGGCGATCCGGCGACGCCGCTCGCCGGATCTCGCAAGATGGCCGAGGCGCTCGAGCACGGCGTGCTCCTCGTCGTCGACGCCCAGCAGCACACCGGCTACGGGGCCAACGTCTGCTCCATCACGACGGTCGACGACTACCTCATCGACCCCGTCGGCCATGTGCCTGCAGACGGCACCGAGTGCAAGTGACGGCAGCGCTTCGTCCGTCGGCCAGGGTCACGGGAACATCGGTTGGCGGCGCGCGGGGTGCAGGGCGAGCAGCCGGCGCGCCCGTGCGACATCGACGTCCACCGTCGCGGCCGGGACCGCCGGCTGGCACGAAGGGCACCAGGTGGTCACCCGTCCCCACGGGCTGTCGCGCTCTTCGAGGCCGGCGAGGCGGGCCGCGCACAGCGGGCACGGTCTGCCGCGCCGACGATAGATCCAGTGGTCGTCGGTGTTCAGCCGCCGCCCCGTCGTGTTCTGCGGCCCGCGTGCTGCGTTGGTGCGGATCAGGGCCGCACCGATGGCCACGAGGGCGCCGAGGCCGCCGATCGTGCCCGCCGGCTGGGTCGGTGACACCCCGACGATGAACGGCAGCTCGTTGGCGTAGAGGTTGCCCCACCCGGCGACGTTGCGCTGATCGAGCAGCGCCGCGGCGAGCGGCCGATCGGGCTCGCGCACGAGGTTGACGGCGACCTCGACCAGGTCGGGGAGGTCCGGTGCACACAGGTCAGGCCCGAGGTGACCGACCACGCTGGCCTCCTGCGCGGTCGCGATCATCCCGAGCAGCGGCACGTCCAGGCCCGTGAGCCGCCCGTCGTCGAGCCACAGCTCCACCCTGCGGCGCCACTCCGGTTCTGTGGCCGCCGGGCCGACGCGCCACGAGCCGGTCATCAGCAGGTGGGCGTGCAGCGTCCGCCCGTCGTCGAAGCGGATCAGCAGGTGCTTGCCGACCGCGTCGGCGTCGACCAGCACCCGCCCGGCGAGGTCGACGCCGACGAGGCGCGGATCGCGGGTGACGCAGCGCTGCACGCGTTGCCCGGCGAAGCGCAGGTTGATCCGCTCGGCGAGCCGGCGGATCGTGTCACCCTCGGGCACCGGGTCGTCCACGGCAGAGCCGTCTGCACCAGGCGTGTGGCGGAAGGGGTGGGATTCGAACCCACGGAGACCCAAAAGACCTCAACGGTGTTCGAGACCGTCCCATTCGTCCACTCTGGCACCCTTCCGGGCAGGCAGACTACCGGCGCGGGGGACGAGTCATCCAGGGTCTTCGTGGATCGCGGCGCGGCGGGCCGCGAAGAACTCGCGCAGCAGCACACCGGCCTCGGCGCCGAGCAGCCCGGCCGTCACGGGAGGACGGTGGTTCAGGCGTGTGTCGGAGCAGATCCGGTACAGGCTGGCGACCGCCCCCGCCTTCGGGTCGGGGGCGCCGTACACGAGCGCACCGATGCGCGCGTTGACGAGCGCGCCGGCGCACATCACGCACGGCTCGAGCGTGGCGTACAGCGTGCACGCACCGAGCCGCCAGTGCCCGACGACGGCGGCTGCGTCGCGGATCGCGAGCACCTCGGCGTGCGCCGTCGGGTCGCCGGTCAGCTCGCGCTCGTTGTGCCGCGCCGCGATCACCACGCCGTCGCGCACCACCACCGCACCGACGGGCACGTCGCCGTGCGACGCAGCCGCCTCGGCCTCGGCGAGCGCGAACCGCATCGCCGCCGTGTCGTCGCCGACGCGCATCCCGACACGGCGACCGCCGGCGTGCTCCATCCCGTGACCGTAACCGGCCACCCAGCGGGGCAGGTCCCAGCGACGATGCACCCGCGCACCGACACCAGTGGCCGGAAGTGCGGAGGGGGTGGGATTCGAACCCACGGAGGGTTGCCCCTCACACGCTTTCCAAGCGTGCCGATTCGGCCGCTCTCGCACCCCTCCCGGGGAGCCGGAAGGGTAGCGGACGATCCCCGTCTCGGAGGTAGGGTGGGCGGCACATCCGCCGGGTGAGGTGGCGGTCGGGCCCTGTGCGACGAGCGACCGGGAACCAGGTCAGGACCGGGAGGTAGCAGCCTTCAACGGTGCCGCTCGGGCGCCGCAGGCCGCCTGGCCGTCACCTCACCCGGCGGATGTGCCGCGCCGACGGCGGCGCAGCGCCAGGGGCGCAGGACCGCGCGCCGCTTCAGCGACCCGGAGCGCTCAACCGCGCAGGGCCGCGCGCCGCTTCAGCGCCCCGTGTGCCCGGCCGACCAGCTCCGGCACGCCGTGCCGTTCTGCCAGCTCGGCGAACGCGTCGGTCGGGCCGCCCCACTCCCAGTCGTCGACCGTTCCGACGTCGACGTCGAGCTCGACGGTGGCGATCCGCTTGAACAGCAGCGCGTCGGCGAACTGGTCGTGCAGGGTGCGGGCCAGCTTCTCGACGCCGCGCAGGCCGCCGAGCCCCCAGTCGCCTGAGGAAGCGGGGATCGCTTCGATCGTGCCGAACCTGCTGAGCACAGCGGCTGCGCTCTTCGATCCCCAGCCGGGCAGCCCAGGGAAGCCGTCGGCGCTGTCGCCGACGAGCGCCAGGTAGTCGGGGATCGACCGCGGCGAGACACCGAACTTGGCGACCACGCCCTCCTCGTCGACGAGCTCGCGCTTGCGCCGGTCGTACTGCACCACCCGCCGGCCGCGCACGCACTGCCCGAGGTCCTTGTCCGGAGTGACGATCCACACCTGGTCGACCCGCGTGTCGGCGTCGGCGACCGCGGCGGCCGCGCCGAGTGCGTCGTCGGCCTCGTGCTCGACCATTGCCCAGGTGGTGAACCCGGCTGCGACGAGCAGCTCTTCCATGATCGGGATCTGCGCGAGGAGCACCGGCTCCATCCCGGCACTCGTCTTGTAACCAGGCCAGAGGTCGTTGCGGAAGCTCTCGATGACGTGGTCGCTGGCGACGCCGACGTGCGTGGCGCCCTCGGCGACCAGCTCGAGCGTGGACACCACGACGCCCGCCGCAGCAGCCGTCGGGCCGCTGTCGGCGTGCCGCGCAGCCTGACCGTAGTGCTGGCGGAACAGCTCGTAGGTGCCATCGATCAGGTGGACGCGCACCCGATCACCGTATCCGCAGCGACCTCGCCGGGGAAGCGGACGAGCGGTCAGCGATCAGCCGCGGGTCCGCCACACCACGCCGACGAAGGACTGACCGGCGAACACCGCGACGATCGCACCGAGGGCGAGGAACGGCCCGAACGGCAGCGCCGTCTTGCGTCCCGCAGAACCGATCGCGAGCAGCACGACACCGACCAGCGCGCCGGCGAAGAAGCCGAACAGCAACCCGATCGGGACGATCCCCGGGTTCAGCCAGCCGAGGAACGCACCGATCAGCGGCGAGAGGCGAACGTCCCCGTCACCCATCCCTCCCCTGCTGGCGAGGTACACGCCGAGCATGATCACGAGGGCGATCAGCGCCCCGAACACCATGGTGAGGATGCGCCGCGGCTCGTGGCGGACGAGTGCGGCCACGACGAGCAGCGGCAGCCCGGCGGCGAGCGTGACGTACGTGATCTGGCGCGGCAGGCGCTTGATCCGCAGGTCGATCGCCGACAGCGCGATCAGGCCGGCCGCGAACACGCAGAACGCGCCGAGCTCCCACCTCGGCCCGAACCGCCAGGCCAGCAACGCGAACACCAGCGATGTCGCCAGCTCAAGCAGCGGCGGCTCCACGCCGATAGCAGTTCGGCAGCGTCGACAGCGTCCACGGAGGAACAACCAGCTGAACACAGGGACCAGGTCGACGGGCTGGAGCCGCAGCCCGCAGTTCGCACAAGCAGAACCCGGAGCGACGATCGATGTGCCACGGGGGACACGGTCGACCACGACCGTCAGGAACGAGCCGATCAGCAGACCGCCGACGGCGGCGAGCACGATGGTGACAGGGAGCGTCATGACAGGTCAGCACGAACCGCGCACTGCGGCGAGCACGGGGCAAGGGTAGCCCGGTGCCCGAACCGGACGGCCGGCTCGTCGAACTGCTGACCGTCGTCGTCCGCACCGCGAGCAGCGACCTGCACGTCACCGCCGGCAGACCACCCGCGGCGCGCCACAACGGCGTGCTCCGGCCGATCGAGGGCGCACCGCCGACCGGCCCCGACGAGACCCGCAGGATGGTTTGGTCGTTGCTCGACGAGGACAAGCGCTCCGACCTGCTGCGCGACCGGCAGGTCGACTTCGCGTTCGGGTTGCGTGGTCTCGGCCGGTTCCGTGGCAACGCCTACCAGCAGCGCGGCTCGTACGCGCTCGCGCTGCGGTTCGTGCCGTTCAAGGTCCGTTCGCTCGAAGAGCTCGGTGCTCCGTGGGCGGCGGCGGCGCTGCTCGACAGGCCGTTCGGACTGGTGCTCGTGGTCGGCCCGACCGGGTCGGGCAAGAGCACAACGCTGGCCGCGATGATCGAACGGATCAGCGCAACGAAGCCGTTGCACATCCTGACGATCGAGGATCCCGTCGAGTACCTCTACGAGCACAAGGTGGCGATGGTCAACCAGCGCGAGGTCGGCACCGACGTCCACAGCTTCGCCGACGGGCTGCGCAGCGCGTTGCGCGAGGACCCCGACGTGATCCTGCTCGGGGAGATGCGCGACCTCGAATCGATCGCGATCACGCTGACGCTCGCCGAGACAGGCCACCTCGTGTTCGCCACGTTGCACACCAACGACGCGCCGCAGGCGCTCGACCGTGTCGTCGACGTCTTCCCCGCCGAACGGCGCGACCAGATCCGCATCCAGCTCGCCAGCTGCCTGCAGGGCGTGATCAGCCAGCGCCTGCTGTCTGCCACGAACGGCGGACGGGTCGCCGCGTACGAGGTGCTGATGGCCAACGACGGGGTCCGCAACATGCTCCGCGAGGGCAAGACCCGCCAGCTGCGCAACTCGATGATCTCGGGCCAGCGCGAGGGCATGCAGACGCTCGAGATGGACCTCGGCAGGCTCGTCGCGACCGGGGCAATCTCGCTCCAGGAGGCGGCATCCGTGAGCGCCTATCCGAAGGAGATCATCGCCCAAGGGGCGACCGTGCAGGCGCAGCTGAACGGACTCGGCGCCACCGGCGGCGGCCACACACCACCCGGCCGATAGCGCGGCGCATCCTTCGACGAGCGGCAATGATGCGACGATGACCGATGCAGCTCAACCGCACGAGCTCACCTGCCCCGCGTGCCGTGTGATCGACCGGTTCGACGGGGTGGAGGACGGCCACCTGTGGAACCCCGCGCACTACGCCGAGGTCGCCAACCGTCGCCGTTTCGCGACGCTGCTCCGTGCCCAGGATGTGGCCGCCGACCAGATCACGACCTTCGCCGGCTCGATGCGGTTCATCTACATCCACACCATCTGGTTCGGCGTGTGGATCGCGTTCAACGTCGGATTGGCCGGTGTCGGCCTCGAGTTCGACAAGTTCCCGTTCGGCTTGCTGACGATGATCGTCTCGCTCGAGGCGATCTTCCTGTCCACGTTCGTGATGATCAGCCAGAACCGGCAGGCGGCGCGTGAGGACACCCGCAACCAGCTGGACTTCGAGACCAACATCCGCTCCGAGATCTGGTCGATCCACATCGGCCAGGCCCTCGGCTTGGACGTCGACCACGTCGAGTCGGTGGTCGCCCAGGCGATGGCGGGTGCGCAGCTGGCGATGCACGCCCACGACGCCGGTCACGCACCTCCCGATCCGCCGCCTGCGGCAGCCGCGGCCGCCGAGGGCTGATCGTGCCGACGGGCGACGCCGCCAGGCGGCGACGATGACACCGACGCTGTGGCTCCGGCCGGCCCGCGAGAAGTCGCTGGCGCGGCGCCATCCGTGGATCTTCAGCGGCGCGGTGGCGCGCGTCGAGGGCGACCCGGGCCCGGGGACGACGGTGTGCGTCAGGTCGTCGGGCGCCACGGTGCTCGGGTGGGCCGCGTACAGCCCGGCATCGCAGATCCGCGCCCGGATGTGGACGTTCGACCCGGAGGAACGCGTCGACGGCGCACTCGTCGAGTCGCGCATCGCGGCAGCGGCCGCCCGCCGCGCCGCGCTGCTCGCCGGCGACACCGACGCGGCGCGCCTCGTGTTCAGCGAGGCGGACGACGTGCCCGGTCTGATCGCCGACCGCTACGGCGACACGATCGTCACCCAGCTCACCACGGCGGGCGCAGAGCACTGGCGCGACACGATCACGTCCGCGCTCGCCGCGCTGCCCGGTGTGCGCTGCGTCTTCGAGCGCAGCGACGCCGACGTGCGCGAGCGCGAAGGCCTGGAGCCGCGCCTCGGCCTCGTCCGCGGCGAACCACCATCGCCCGACCTCGTCGTGCGCGAGCGCCGGTGGCGGTTCGGTGTCGACGTCGCGGCCGGCCACAAGACCGGCTTCTACCTCGATCAGCGCAACGCCCGCCGCGCCATCGAATCGTTGTCCGCCGGCCGGCGCGTGCTCAACGTGTTCGCGTACACGGGTGCGTTCAGCGTGATCGCTGCGTCGTGCGGTGCCACGAGCGTGCTCAGCATCGACTCCTCAGGCCCAGCGCTCGCGCAGGCCGTGCGCAACGCCGAGCTGAACGACACCGACGCCGGCGAGCTGCTCGAAGCGGACGCGTTCACCGCCCTACGCGGCCTGCGCGATCGCGCCCGCCAGTACGACCTGATCGTGCTCGACCCGCCGAAGTTCGCGACCACCGTGGCGCAGCTCGACAGGGCGTCGCGCGCGTACAAGGACCTCAACCTGCTCGCAGTGAAGCTGCTCGCGCCGGGCGGCGTGCTGCTGACGTTCTCGTGCAGTGGGGCGATGTCGATGGACCTGTTCCAGAAGGTGGTGGCGGGCGCGGCCCTCGACGCGGGGCGCACGGTGCGCATCGTCGATCGCCTGCACCAGGCCAGTGATCACCCCGTCCCACTGGCGTTCCCGGAGGCCGAATATCTGAAAGGCCTCGTGCTCGAAGCCCCATGAAAATCCGAGGCCAAGTCGTCGGTCATCCGCTGCGTCTGCGGATTTGCGATAGACAATGCGTCAACGTCCAAATTGGAGGGTCACATGGCACAGGTTCAGTACGACGTTCCATATAGCGAGCAACGCAACCGTGGCACGGTGGCGATCAGGATCATCCTCGCCATTCCCCACCTCATCCTGGTGTCGCTCTGGTCGGACCTGATGGGGATCGTCGCGGTGATCCAGTGGTTCATCCAGCTGTTCACCGGCAAACGCAACCGCGCGTTGTGCGATTTCACCGTGGCGTACCTGAGCTACAGCGCCCGGGTCTACAGCTACGTCGGCCTGCTGTTCGACCAATACCCGGAGTTCATCACCGACGAAGGCAAGACGCCGGTCCGCTTCTCGATGCAGGTCGAGGAGCAGCCGGTGAACCGGTTGACCGTCGGGCTGCGATTCATCTGGGCGATCCCGGCGATCATCATCAGCGCCGTGCTCGGATTCGCGATCTTCGTGCTCACGGTGATCGCCTGGTTCGTGATCCTGATCACCGGCAAGCTGCCGACGGGGTGGCACGCCTTCCTCGTGAAGGGGCACAAGTACGTGCTGCAGCACTACGCGTACATCTACCTGCTGACCGACGAGTACCCGAAGTACTGACCGGGGCGCCGGCAGCCGGCGCCCTACTCCTGGACCAGCTCGATCAGCGTGCCGAAGCTGCCCTTGGGGTGCACGAACGCCACGGTCGTGCCGCGACTTCCCGGACGCGGCGCGGCATCGATCGGCGTCGCCCCGGCGGCGATCATCGACGCCAGCGCTGCCGCGCAATCGTCGACCCGGTAGCCGATGTGGTGCAGCCCCTCGCCGCGCTTCTCGATCGACTTCGCGATCGGCGAATCAGGCCGCGTCGCTGCGGTGAGCTGGATGTAGCTGTCGGCCACCTTCACCAACGCCTCCTCGACACCGTCGCTCTCGACGACCTCGCGGTGGTGGACCTCGGCGCCGAACGCCTGGCGGTAGTACTCGATGGCGGCGTCAAGGTCGCGAACGGCGATGGCCACGTGGTCGATCTCGGTGAGCAGCATCCGCCCAGTGAAACAGATCCCGCCGCGCTCGGGTCAATGCCGGGGGTCTCAGCGGCGGAACAGGTGCAGCCGGTCGCCGACCTTGTCGCGCAACTCGGTGTCGGTGACGCCGAGGCCGTCCTCCGGTGACAGGCAGCGCACCGCGATCTTGCCCTCGTGCATGTTGTGGTGCACCTGGTACGCGGCCTCGCCGGTCTCCTCCAGCGGGAAGACCTGACTGAGCACCGGGTGGATCATCCCCTTGCTGACCAGACGATTGGCCTCCCACGCCTCCTTGTAGTTGGCGAAGTGGCTGCCGACGAGGCGCTTCAGGCGCATCCAGAAGTGACGGTTGTCGAACTCGAGCATGAACCCGCTCGTCGCCGCGCAGGTGACAACCGTGCCACCGCGCTTGACGACGTACATCGACGCGGCGAACGTCGACCGCCCGGGGTGCTCGAAGACGATGTCGGGGTCCTCGCCGACGAGGTCGCGGATGTCCTTGCCCAGCCGGCGCCACTCCCCTTCGTCGTGGGTGTGCTCGTCCTTCCAGAACTGGTAGCCGGCGGCGCGACGGTCGATGATCGCCTCGACGCCCATGGTGCGCAGGATCTCGACCTTGTCGCCCGAGGAGACCACGCACACCGGGATCCCCCCTCCGTTGAGGACGTACTGCGCGGCGTACGCACCGATCCCGCCGGTGGCGCCCCAGATCAGCACGACGTCGCCCTGCTTCATCCGCGCCCCGTTGCGCGAGACGAGCATCCGGTAGCTCGTCGAGTTGCACAGCGCGTTGACAGCGGCCTCCTCCCAGGTGAGGTGGGCCGGCTTCGGCATCAGCTGGTTGGCCTTGACCACGGCAAGGTCGGCGAGGCCTCCGAAGTTGGTCTCGTACCCCCAGATGCGCTGGTTCGTGGCGAGCATCGAGTCGTCGTGGGCGCTGGGGTCCTGATCGTCGACGTGGTTGCAGTGCACCGTGACCCGGTCGCCGGGCTTCCAGTTGCGCACAGCCGACCCGACGCGCAGCACCACCCCGGCCGCATCGCTGCCGACCACCTGGTAGTCGCGGTCGTGGCGCTTGGCCCACTCGCTCTCGCGACCGAGCCTGGCCAGTGGACCGAACGTGCTCACCGGCTCGAAGATGCTCGTCCACACCGTGTTGAAGTTGATGCTGCTGGCCATGACGGCGATGTAGGCCTCGTCCGGGGCGAGCTCCGGCGTCGGCACGTCGCCGACGTGGAGGCTCTTGCGCGGGTCCTTGTCGGCCGAGGCGACACCCGCCCAGACGTCCTGCTCGTCCTTGAGCACGTGTGCTGCCCGATAGTGGTCGGGGACCCGGAGGTTGCCGATGTCTGCCCCGCTGGCGCCCGCTTCGATGGCGTCGAGGATCTCCTGCATCCGGCGATGTTACCGACCGGTAGAGAGTGCGGTCGAAATTGGCGGACGCGGGACCCGGTGCGACGCAGTCGACGGCCGCGGCTACCGTTGACGGATGCTCCGCCGCCCCGCTGCGCAGCCGCGTCCCCACTCCCGTCGCCGGTCGCGCCGCGTCGGCGCCGTCGCGCTCGTGTTGGCCACCGCGGCGGTCACGCCACTGGCCGGCGGCGGCGCACACAGCGTCCATGCCGCCCGCGCACCGTTCGTGAGTGTGTGGGTGCCGTACTGGGACGCTGCGGCCGGCGCCAAGAGCTACGGCAGCGACCTCGATGCGCAGCTCTACGGCGAGGTCTCGCCGTTCTTCTTCACGGCGCTGGCCGACGCAAGGGTGGTCCAGGTCGGTGGCGCGCTCGAGGCGTCACGTCTCGCCAGCTCCGTTGCCACCGCCCGCCGCCAGGGTTTGAAGGTCATCCCGACCGTCACCGACGGCGCAGGCAAGGGTGGCATGGCGGCGATCCTGGCCGACCCGGTCGCCCGACCTGCGCACATCGCCAACCTCGTCGCGCTTGCTGTCGGCGGCGGCAGCGGTGGGTTC
This sequence comes from Acidimicrobiales bacterium, assembly GCA_038213195.1. Lineage (GTDB taxonomy): Bacteria > Actinomycetota > Acidimicrobiia > Acidimicrobiales > Ilumatobacteraceae > JAODBQ01. Next base: position 19,765 of record JBBQTN010000072.1, read on the forward strand.
GACGGGATCGATCTCGACTACGAGGGCTTCGCGTTCACCGACGGCTCGGCGACGTGGGCGACGACGATGCCGTTGTGGATCGAGTTCGTCAACGAGCTCGGGGCTGCGCTGCACGCCCAGGGCAAGCTGCTCACCGTCACCATCCCGCCGGTGTGGAACGCGACGGCGCCCGCCACCGGCAACACGACCAAGGACTACTGGCTGTACGCCCAGGATCAGATCCTGCCGTTCGTCGACCGGCTGCGGTTGATGGTCTACGACTGGAGCCCCGGTACGCCGAGCGCGACCGCCCCGATCAGCTGGGTGCAGCAGGTCGTCGCATACTCGAACAGCGTCGCCGACGCGACGAACCAGTCGCGCTCGAAGTTCGAGCTCGGCGTGCCCGCGTACGGGCGCCACTGGCGCCGGTCGGTCGGCGGCCTGCCGTGTCCGGACGGCACCAACCTGACGACCAACTCGGTCACCACCGCCGCCGCGCCGGGCGCCGCCGCCGCGGCAGGCGCCGCACCGCGACGCGACGCGTCCGGCGAGGTCACCTACGGCCGGAGCGAGACGTTCACCGGGCTGCACACGTTCACGACCGTGCCTCTCCCCCCTCTGGTGATCCCGACGCAGGTCGCGCCTGCGATCTCCGACGCGGACGGTGGCGCAGCAGCAGTCCGGCTCGGACCTCCGCCGGTCGTCGTGACGTGCACCGTGCAGGAGACCGTGTTCTATCCCGACGGCCAGAGCATCAAGCAGGCGGCGCAGGTCGCCCTCGACAACCAGTGGGGCGGGATCATCATCTGGGCCGGTGGCTACGAGTCCGAGGACGTCTACGACGCGTTGCGCACGATCAACTGAACCGTCCCGGGTCTGTCGCCACCGACTGCCATGGTCGCCGATCCGGGTATCAGGCGTACGCTGTCTGCCTACACCTGAACACCTGCATCGAGGGGGCTGGTCATGCCTGGTTCGTACATCGTCGCCGGAGCGCGCACACCGATCGGCAAGATGAGCGGCGCGCTGTCGTCGTTCAGCGCCGCCGAGCTCGGCGGGTTGGCGATCAAGGCCGCGCTCGAGCGCGCCGGCGTCTCGCCCGAGGAGGTCGAGTACGTCCTGATGGGGCAGGTGCTGATGGCAGGGCAGGGGCAGGTTCCGGCCAGGCAAGCCGCGGCGAACGCGGGGATCCCGCTGAGCACGCCGTCGGTCAACATCAACAAGGTCTGCCTGTCCGGCTTGAACACCGTCTACCTCGCCAACCAGATGATCGTCGCCGGCGACGCCGACATCGTCGTCGCCGGCGGGATGGAGAGCATGACCAACGCGCCGTACGTCCTGCCCGGGGCACGTGGCGGTTTCCGCTACGGGAACACCGAGCTGCAGGATGCGATCATCGCCGACGGGCTGTGGTGCTCGTTCGACGGGTGCCTGATGGGTCTCGGCACCGAGCGCTACACGGCCGGTCAGATCAGCCGCGAGCAGCAGGACGAGATGGCCGTCAAGAGCAACGAGCGTGCTGCCGAGGCGATCAAGGACGGGCGTCTCGCCGACGAGATCGTGCCGGTCAGCATCCCCCAGCGCAAGGGGGAGCCGATCCTCGTCGAGACTGACGAGGGCGTGCGGCCTGGCACCACGATGGAGTCGCTCGCCGGGCTGAAGCCGGCCTTCGACAAGGACGGTTCGATCACCGCGGCGAACGCCTCGCAGCTCAGCGACGGTGGCTCGGCCGTGGTGCTGATGAGCGAGAAGGCCGTCGAAGCGCACGGCGTGACACCACTCGGCCAGTTCGTGGCCTACGGGATGGTCGCCGGACCGGACAACGTCTCGCTGCTGCAGCAACCCAGTCGGGCGATCAACGCCGCCCTCGGGCGCGCCGGCATGGCACTCGGCGACCTCGACCTGTTCGAGATCAACGAGGCGTTCGCTGCCGTCGGCCTGGCCTCGATCGCCGATCTCGGGATCAGTGACGAGATCGTCAACGTCAACGGCGGAGCGATCGCACTCGGCCATCCGATCGGGATGAGCGGCAACCGCCTGGCGCTGACGCTGCTGCACGAACTGCGTCGTCGGGGAGGCGGAACGGGTGTGGCCGCGTTGTGCGGTGGCGGCGGCCAGGGTGATGCGCTGATCGTGCGCACCGTCTGACGCCCTCCGGGCCAGGCTCGAAGCCTTCGATCTGATGTCATCGGAATGAGGTGTTGACATCTCGGTGTCATCGTTGTAACATGACTGCAACGTTCGTGACAGGACAT
>JBBQTN010000073.1:0-21826 GCA_038213195.1 Acidimicrobiales bacterium
CGGCTGTAGAACGACGGGAAGTCGTCGCTGCCGTTGACCACGACCGGCACCCCGAGCGTCTCCAGATGCTCGAGCGTCAGCCTGATGTCGAGGATCGATTTGATCCCCGCCGACACCACCGCGACCTGGGTCCCAGCCAGCTCGGCGAGATCCGCAGACACGTCGAACGACGTCGCCGCTCCACGGTGCACCCCGCCGATCCCCCCTGTGGCGAGCACGCGGACGCCGGCCAGCGCGGCGATCCGCATCGTCGCCGCGACTGTCGTCGCCCCGTTCGCGCCCGTGGCCAGCAGCCACGGCAGGTCGCGGGTGGTCGCTTTGACGATGCCCTCCGCCGTGGCCAGCTCGCGGATCTCGGCGGCGGTGAGACCGACGCGGCACGCTCCACCGAGCACCGCGATCGTCGCCGGCACGGCGCCCTGCTGGCGCACGAGGCATTCGACCTCGCTCGCCATCTCGACGTTCTCGGGGTACGGCATCCCGTGGCTGATGATCGTCGATTCCAGCGCCACCACCGGCAGACGCGCCTCGAGCGCTGCGCGCACCTCAGGATGCAGGACCACCGACGCCACAGCTGCAATCATCGCGCCGGATCCGGTGACGCCCGTCGCATAGCCTGCCGGCCGTGCCGGCCACGCCGGTCGCATAGCCTGCCGGCCGTGCCGGCCACCCTGCGATCGCCGGTTCCGCCGAGGCCGAACGTGCTGTTCATCACGCTCGACCAGTTCCGCGGTGACTGCCTGTCGAGCGCACGCCATCCCGTGGTGCGCACGCCCAACCTCGACCGCCTCGCCGCGGCGGGCGTCGCGCTCCGCCGCCACTACAGCCAGGCCGCGCCGTGCGCGCCGGGACGGGCGGCGCTGTACACGGGGACGTACCAGATGAACAACCGCGTGGTCGGCAACGGCACGCCGCTGGACGATCGGCTCGACAACGTCGCCCGGGTGGCCCGTCGTGCCGGCTACCGGCCCGTGCTGTTCGGCTACACCGACCAGGGCGTCGACCCGCGTGTCGTCACCGATCCAACGGATCCGCGGCGCAGCACGGCGTGGGGGATCCTGCCCGGGTTCGACGTCGAGGTCGACCTCTCCGGGCCGTACACGCCGTGGACCGAGTGGCTGCGCGGGCTCGGCCACGAGATCCCCGGCGACGACCAGGCCGTGTTGCGCAGCGAACCGCACAGGCCTGCCGAGCACAGCATGTCGGCGTTCCTCACCGACCGGCTGCTGTCGTGGACCCGTCGCCAGGATCGGCCGTGGTTCGCGCACGTCAGCTTCCTGCGGCCCCACCCGCCGTATGCCGCGGCCGGCAGTTGGGCCGACGAGTACCCGCCAGGCGACGTCGGCGAGCCGATCGCCCCGGTGCCCGCCACTGCCCGCCACCCCCTGCACGAGGTGCTGCTGCAGATGGATGGGCTCGCCGCGCCCGGCGATCCGGCTCGCGTCCGCGAGCTGCGCGCCCAGTACTTCGGGATGATCGGCGAGGTCGACGCCCAGCTCGGCAGGATCTGGGATGCCCTCCAGGCGAGCGGGGCGTGGGACCAGACGCTGATCGTCGTGACAGCGGACCATGGCGAGCAACTCGGGGACCACGGGCTGATCGAGAAGGCCGGCTTCTTCGAGTCGAGCTACCACGTCGTCGGCATCGTGCGCGACCCGCACGTGCCGGCCGGTCACGGCACGGTGGTCGAGCGGTTCACGGAGAACGTCGACATCCTGCCGACGATCTGCGAGGCGATCGGTGTCGACGTGCCGCTGCAGTGCGACGGCCTGCCGTTGACACCGTTCCTGCGCGGCGAGGAGCCGCCGTGGTGGCGCGACGCAGCCGCATGGGAGTTCGACTGGCGCTCGACGCTGGTGCCGATGGATGCGCACCCGTGGCCGTGGGACCGTCGGCTCGAGCGCCAGCACCTCACCGTGCGCCGCGGGGAAGGCTCCGCGTACGTCCAGTTCGGTGACGGCTCGTGGCGGTGCTTCGATCTTGCCGCCGACCCGACGTGGCGGACCGAGGTGAGCGATCCGGCGCAGGTGCTCGCCGAGGCGCAGGCGATGCTCACCTGGCGTTCGCGCCACGCGGAGCGCACGCTGACGGACATGGTCCTCGTCGACGGCGGGATCGGCCGCTGGGCGCCATGGGTCGGCGCGCAGTCGTCGAGCTGAGCGTCGCCGGCCAAGCGGCAGGTTGAACGGTATGGTCGAGGCGCCGCTCGCCCTCCAGGAGGATCCATGTCCGTCGTCAAGATCAACGCCATCTCGGTGCCGGAAGGGATGGGCGCCGAGCTGGAGAAGCGCTTCGGGGCCCGCGCCAAGATGGTCGAGACGATGCCCGGCTTCGAGGGCTTCGAGATGCTCCGCCCGGTCAGCGGGGAGACCCGCTACTTCATCTACACCCGGTGGGCCGACGAGGATTCGTTCCAGAACTGGGTGAAGAGCCAGGCGTTCGGCCAGGGCCATGCTCGAGCCGACGGCCCGCGCCCCGTCGCCCAAGGTGCCGATCTGCTCGCGTTCGAGGTCGTCGACCTCGGCTGATTCGAGCCCTGTCGGGACGAGCCGGTCCACTGCGACCGGCTCAGCGCACCACCAGGTCGGTGACGAACGCAGTCTGGTCGAACTCGCTGTAACGCGCCGTGATCGTGAACGTCCACGTGCCGGCAAGGGGGAGCTCGGCGTCGTTGGAGATGACGTGTCCCGGGCCCTCCGACGTCACCGGCAGGTCGAGCGGCCCGATGTTCTGGGACTTCAGCAGCGCCGACACCGTGATCGAGGTGGGGGCGCTCAACGAGCCGGTCGTGTCGGAGAGGTAGACGTGCATCACCGTGCCGCCGGTGACGGGCGGCGACAGGTCGATCTGGGCGATGCGCGTCCCCTGGACCACGTTCGCGCTCGCCGGCGCGAGTGCCGCGGCACGCGGTGGCGGCGAGTTGGTCAACCCGGCCGCGGCCACCACGACCACGAAGATGCCGACGACCTCAGCGGTGATCGTGCGCCGCAGTGCGCTCGGGGTGCGCTCGGTCGTCGCGTGGTGCACCGTCCACCGGCTCGCGGCAGCGACGGCGAGCACGCCGACCAGCAGGACGAGCTTGACGACGAGCCACGCCCCGTAGTTGCTGTGCACCAGATCGCTCCATGATCCGGACTGCCGCCACGCGTTGATCGTGCCCGTCGACGCCAGGACGATCACCGCACCGAGGGCGATCGGTGAGAACATCGTCGCCGCGCGGGCAAGGCGCGATCGCGGCACGACGACGGCGAGGCCGACCAGTCCGCCGACCCAGACCGCCATCCCCGCGAGGTGCCCGACGGTTGCCGCGAGGCCGAGCACGACCCAGCGCCCTGACACCGCGTGCCCGCCGGCGGCCACGATCGCGAGCAGCGCCAGCCCGCCGAGCCACGAGACCGCGAGCCACAGGGTGGTGCGGCGCAGGTACTTGCGCAGGAACACCACGACGACGCCGGCGACGGCGACGACGATCAACCGCACCAGCCACCACCTGCCGGATTGGGTGCGCACCACCTCCCCCCAGCTCGTCGCGCTGCCGACGTTGACCGACGCCTGGGCGGAGATCATCAAGGCCGTGCCGAGCACGGCCACGGTGGTCGCGACCGCCAGCAGCACCGTGGCCCTGCGGGTGCGCAAGCCCGATGGCCACGCACCGGCGAGCACCCACACCGCGCCGAGCAGCACGGCGATGCCGAGGTAGCTCGACCAGCGCCCGACCGCGAGCCACGCCTCAGCGGGCCGTCCCGGCTCGTTCGAGCTGAGCAGGTTCGCGACCAGGTTGGGGTCGGTGGTGCTCGCCGCGCCGACAGAGAACGTGAACGCACCTGCGACGGGATGCGAGTCAGCCGAGATCGCCCGCCAGGCGACGACGTAGCTCCCCTTGGAGAGTGCCGGCACGTTCGCGGAGATCGTGTCGTCGCCGAGGCTCTGGCTGATCGAGCCGAGTGCGACGGCAGTACCGTCGCCGGCGACGACGCGGATCGAGTCGGGCACCGGATCGACGTGCTCGCTGAACGTCAGCACGATCTGGGTCGGCGCCGTCGTCAGCACGGCCCCCGACGTCGGGCTCGTCGACAGCAGCTCGGCATGGGCGCTGGCCACGCCCCACGAGGCGAGGCCTGTGACGATGGTCGCCAGCACGCCACCGACGAGCAGGCGTCGCCTCGTCTGCCCGCGGAGGGCGATCATCGGGCGCCTAGCGCGCTTCGTCCGCGTACAGCGCGGCGAGGAGGTCGGCACGCGCCCGCGAGACCCGAGAGCGGATCGTGCCGACCGGGCAGTCGAGCACGACGGCCGCCTCCGCGTAGCCGAGACCGGCGTACTGGGTGAGCACGAACGCGTCGCGACGGTCGGGTTGCAACGCCTCGAGCAGGTCATCGACGGTCTCGGTCGCCGGCGCCGGCGCCGTGTCGATGTGCCGTCCGAGCTTGTCGATCAGGCGGCGTTGCCGCTGGCGGCGGCGGACGTGGTCGGCGCACACCCGCCGGGCGATCGACAGCAGCCACGCCCGCGTCGGTGCCTCACCGCGGTAGCTGCTGAGCGAGCGCAGCGCGCGCAGGTACGTCTCCTGAACGAGGTCGGCCTCCTCGCCGGGGGTGCCGAGCGCGCGACAGACGCTCCACACGATCGGCTGCGTGCGCCGGACCAACTCGGCGACCGCCGCCCCGTCGCCTTGAACCGCCGCATCGACGAGCGCGCGGAGCGGATCGTCGGAGGTCACGGCTCCAGCGTATTGACCACCCCGTCGTCGGTGCGGTCGCCCGACGCGGAATCTGCTGCCGCGCCCGGGGGCGGGTCACTGGGCGCATCGTGCGGCGGCGTGCCCGCGTCGCCCGCCGGGGCGATGGTGCTGTCGGCAGGCGCCTCGCCGAGCGCCTCCTGCAACCGGCGCATCGTGCCAGCGGCGACGTTGGCGTAGACGAGGTGCCCACCGGCGAAGCGCTTGGCCTCCTCGACCAGCGGCCCCTCGTGGAGCTCGGTGAGCAGCAACGCGACCGTCGCGGTGTTCGGCTGGACGGCTTCGCGGAACCACGTCACCCATTCGTCGGGGATGCCGAGGTCGACGACCTTCGCGGTTGCCGCGCCCGCGCCCGCGCCGATCGCCATCCCGGCGACCCAGCCGACAGGACCGCCGAGGATCAGCCCGAGGAGTCCAGCCCACACCGCTCCCGACAGCGCGGTCGGCAGCGGCTGCGGGTCGACCGTCTCGCGCACGGTCGTGTGGCCGTCGGCGTTCTTCACGACCATCACCGCGTCGACGAGCTTCAACGACCCCTTCGTTGCCAGACGGGTGGAGGCGGTGAGGAACTCCTGCGCCCGGTAGATGTCCGGAAACGAGATCCCGACGAGAGTCTGCGGGCCGTCGTCATGGTGGTGGAGATGCACGTTGCCGATCCTCCCATATCGATCGGGTGCGACGCGCCGCGGGATCGCAGCCGAAGTAGTCGCGCAAGACGGCGTAGAGCTGCGGCTTCGCGTCCGCCATGGCGGTTGGTCGATCGAAGAACACCTCGGCCGCGACCGCGAAGAACTCGCCGGTGTCGGTGGCCGCGTAGTCGCGCAGCAACGGGTCGTCCAGGCCGCAGCGCAGCGCCTCGTACTCCGCCGAGCAGACCTCGATCCACCGCGCCCGCTGATCATCGGGCAGTGGCGGGGTGCCGTCGACCATGCCGTCGAGCATGTCGAGCTTGTGGGTCAGCTCGTGGATCACGACGTTGTAGCCGTGTCCCCAGCGGCGGGTGTCGCGGCGGACCGCGTCCCAGGCGAGCAGCACGGGACCGAAGTGGTGGGCCTCGCCGTGGAGGTAGATCGGCTCGTCGGTGAGCAGCCCGCCCACGGGACCCGGCCGGGCGCCGATGCTGGTCATCGTGGTCGGGTGGACGACGATCGCGCCGACCTCGTGGAACACCTCCACGCCGAGGCCGAGCGACATCAGCGCGCCCTGCGCGGCGATCACCGTGCACATCTCGTCGGTGAGCTGGAACCCGCTCGCCGCCTCCCACTTCTTGGTCGCCAGCAGCTGCGCGGTCGCGGCGCGCAACGATCTGCGCTCGCCGTCGTCGAGGTAGGTCCACTCGCCGACGTGGCGGCCGAGCAGTCTGTCGGCGTCCTCGGGGAGGATCCGGCCGCGCCGTCGCCGCCACATCGCCACCCCCGCAGGATGCCAGCGGCCAGCAGCGTTACCTCAGCCGGCGTCGATGTCGTGCACGGCGAACACGGGATACCCCGGCGCGATGCGGCGCAGGTCGGCGTCCGGAGCGTCCGGTCCGACCCCGTCGAAGAACGCGCCGACCTCGGCCTTCCATGCGCGCAGGTATGGGCGCAGGATCGCCGGCTTGGCGTCGTCGCCGACCTCGGCGATGGTGAACGGCCGCTGCTTGCGGCCGATCTGCAGCTCACCTCCGCCGGCCGCCCGGATGTTGCGTACCCAGTCGGTCACCCCGCGCGGCGCGACGAGGTAGAGCTGACCTTCGACGGTGATCGGGTTGACCGGCACGGTGCGCCACTCGCCGGTGGTACGGCCACGTACGTGCAGCACGCGCGAGCCACGGACGCTGAGCCCCATCTTCGCCGCCCGCGCCATCAGACGGTTGAAGACATTGCGGGTGAACCATCCCGGGCGGAGGTAGCGAGTCGTCTCGGTGGCGTTCATCTGATGCTCCCGTTCATTTTGCGAGAGCAGTGCTCTCGTCCCGGGCCACAGCATCCTCGATCGCCAATGGGATGTCAAGAGCAGTGCTCTCGAATAGTTGCAATGATCTCGTTCACGGTGGCAAGCTGTCCGCCATGAGCGACTCGCCCGCCGGAAGCGTGCGCGCCCGGGTGCGCGCCGAACTGACCGAGGAGATCACGTCGATCGCCCGCCGCCACCTCGTCGAGCATGGCGCGGCGGGGCTGTCGTTGCGCGCAGTCGCGCGGGAGGCGGGCATGGTCTCGTCCGCCGTCTATCGCTACTTCCCGAGCCGCGACGAGCTGCTGACCGCGCTGATCGTCGACGCGTACAACTCGGTGGGCGCTGCTGTCGAGGAGGCGTCAGCGCGACGCCGTCGCGGCGACTTCGAAGGGCGCTGGTGGGCGATCTGCGCGGCCGTGCGCGGCTGGGCCGTCGACAACCCGCACGAGTGGGCGCTGCTCTACGGCAGCCCGGTCCCGGGCTACGCGGCTCCTGCCGACACCATCGGCCCTGCTGGGCTGGCCCCGCTGGCGTTCCTGCACGCAGTCGCCGACGGTGTCAACGCAGGAACGGTTGCCTCGACACCGGGCCCGATGCCGCGCAGCGTCCGCTCCGACCTCGCTCGCCTGCGTCGCGAGACGACGGTGGACGTGCCGGACGACGTGCTCGCCAGGGGATTGGCTGCCTGGGCCGGCCTGTTCGGCGCGATCAGCTTCGAGCTGTTCGGCCACCTCCACAACGTGATCACCGACCAGCCCGCGTTCTTCGAGCTGCAGATGCGCGCCGCCGGCGCGGGGCTGGCGCGCGCGGTTCCCACACCGCGCGACGCGTGTCCGTGATCTGCTCACGGGTGGGCAGATCAGGTGCATGCGTCGCAGGTCGCACCTGACCGCGATCCCCTCCGCCGGTCCGCCCGGCCGGCGCGGTGTCAGATGCCTTCGGCTGCGTTCAGCCCTTCTTCGTCGACGGCCTGACCCTCGGCGAGCTTGGCGAAGATCCCAGGGGGCTCGCGCCACGGATCGGGCAGCGTGCCGCGGCCGGCGTCGACGATCGCCTGCCAAACGGACTGGCTCGTGCACGGCAGGTCGAGATGGCGCACACCGAGGTGAGCCAGCGCGTCGATCACCGCGTTCTGGACGGCCGGCGTGCTGCCGATCGTGCTCGCCTCGCCGATGCCCTTGGCGCCGAGCGGGTTCAGCGGCGTCGGTGTCTCGGTGCTGTGCACCTCGAAGAACGGGAACTCCGCTGCCGACGGGATCGCGTAGTCGGCGAAGTTGCCGGTGATCGGGTTGCCGATCTCGTCGAACGCGACCTGCTCGTACAAGGCCTGGCTGATCCCTGCGGCGACGCCGCCGTGCTGCTGGCCCTCGACGAGGAGCGGGTTGAGCACCGTGCCGCAGTCGTCGACGGCGACGTGGCGCAGCAGTGTGACCTTGCCGGTCTCGCTGTCGACCTCGACCACAGCGATGTGCGCACCGAACGGGAAGGTCGCCTCTCCCTGGTCGAAGTCGAGCTGCGCAGCCAACCCGAGCGTGCCGTCAGCCGTGTCGATCACGCCCTCAGGTGCTGTCGCGGCCGCGGTTGCGAGCGCGGCCCAGTCCAGTGCGCTGGCCGGCACGCCTACGACGCCGATCGTGCCGGCGACGGTGTCGACGACGATGTCGTCGACGTTCGCCTCGAGCACGTGGGCGGCGAGGTGGCGGGCCTTGTCGACCATCACCTCGGTCGCCTGCAGGACCGCCGAGCCGCCGAGCTGGAGCGAGCGCGATCCGCCGGTCCCGCCACCGCTGCGGACGAGGTCGGTGTCGCTCTGCACCAGCCGGATCCGCTCGACGGGGATGCCGGTCCGCGAGCTGAGGATCATCGCGAACGCGGTCTGGTGACCCTGCCCGTGGGCCGAGGTGCCGGCCATCACCGTCGCCGAGCCGTCCTCGTGCACGCTGACCGCGCCGTACTCCTTGGCCCCTCCGCCGGCGGTGATCTCGACGTACGCGGAGACGCCGATGCCGAGCAGCATCCTGTCGCCCGCCTTGCGCCGCGCGGTCTGTTCGGCGCGCAGCTCCTCGTACCCGGCGTAGCGTGCCGCCTCGTCCAGCGGGAACGAGTAGCGGCCGCTGTCGTAGGTGACCCCGGTGAGGGTGGTGAACGGGAACACGTCGTCGGTGAGCAGGTTGCGCCGGCGGAGCTCGATCGGGTCGATCCCCAGCTCGAGCGCGGCGTGGTCGACCGCCCGCTCCAGCAGCGCAGTTGCCTCCGGGCGGCCCGCGCCGCGATACGCACCCGTCGGCGTGGTGTTGGTGACCGCTACCGCGACGTCGAACTGGATGGCCGGGAAGCGGTAGGTGCCGTTCGACATCCGCCGCGTGCCCGACGGCAGGAACGCCCCGATCCCGGGGTACGCGCCCGCGTCGCCGACGAGGCGCACGCGCAGCCCGGTGAACGTGCCGTCGCGCTTGCAGCCGAGCTCGACGTACTGGATCTGCGCCCTGCTGTGGGAGAGGGTCATCATGTCCTCGCTGCGCGTCGCGGTCCACAGCACGGGGCGGCCGAGCGTCATCGCCGCCTTGGCGACGACCGTCTGCTCCGGGTAGATCCCCGCCTTGCCGCCGAACCCGCCGCCGACATGCGGCGTGATCACGTGCACCTGGCGGCGCTTCAAGCCGAGCGCGCCGGCCACCTGCATCTGCACCAGGTGGGGCATCTGCGTCGAGGGATACATCGTCAGCCGGCCGTCGTCGGCGAGCGCCGCCGCTGCGGCGTGCGGCTCCAGCGGCGCCACGGCGATCCGCTGGTTGACGTAGCGGCCGCGCACGACGATGTCCGCCTCGCCGAAGATCTCGGGCCGGTGCGGGTCCGTGGAGGAGATCGCGATGTTGCTGCCGTGGGCCTCGAAGATCAGCGGGGCGCCGTCGGCGAGCGCGTCCTCCGGCGAGATCACCGCCGGCAACGGGTCGTAGTCGACGAGCACCAGTTCGGCGGCGTCCCGAGCCTGCGTCGCGGTCTCGGCGAACACAGCGACGATCGCGTCGCCGACGAAGCGCACCCGCTCGGTTGCCAACGGGGCGCGGGCGAAGTCGTCGTGCACCTTGATCATCCCGTGGTGGGGCGCGACGTCGAGCTCCGCCGCCGTCCAGACCGCGACGACGCCGGGCGAGTCGACGGCGCCGCTGACGTCGATCCCGGTGATCCGCGCGTGCGCCATCTCGGACCTCACGAACACGAGGTGCAAGGGGTTGTCGAGCGGGAGGTCGGACACGTACGTCCCGCCCTCCGTGAGCAACTCCGGGTCTTCGGTGCGCAGCACCCGTGTTCCGAGGATCGAACCTGCCATGCGCACACCGTACCCGTGCGACCTTCCGCTGCCCCGTAGCGGATCCGGCGGACGCACGATCGGTGCCGGCCGACGCAGACCGTGCTCCGCCGGCGCGCGCTAGTCCGGGAGTCGAACCGGTTTGGCAGCGCCCAGGCCGAGGTCGCCGGCGAGCGCGGGGACCACCACGTCGCACAGCCCGCCCCCGCTGTCGGGCCGGTTCCCGGCGACGATCGCGACGATCGTCGTGCGACCCCCCTCGAGCTGCCAGGCGCAGGCCTTCGCGCCATCGACGGTGCCGGTGTGGCCCCATCCGTACTGGTCCGTGAAGATCCCCGGGTAGACGAGCGTGTCGTGATCCTCCGGCGTCATCTGGGCAACCATCATCGCCACGGTGTCGGTCGAGGCCATCCAGGTGCCGGCGCCGCCGAGCCGCTCCAGCCGCCGAATGCCTTGTGCGTACGGCCCATCACCCGCGACCGGTCCGTCGGTCGTCAGGTGGGCGTCGGTGAGGTGCAGCGGGTCGAGCACGAGCTGGCGCGCCGCGGCGTCGCGCGCCAGGCCGGTGACGTGCTCGACGAGCAGCCCCAGCGCGCAGTAGTTGCCGTTCGAGTAGACCCAGGTGCCGCGCCACCCCCTCGGCGGTGACGCGAGGGCCGCCTGCAGAGGGATCGCGCACGAGCCCGGGTCGTTCAGCCACGACTCGCGGGCGATGGGCATCCCGCTCGTGTGGGTCAGCAGCTCGCGCACGGTGACGGTGTCCCATGCCGGATCGTGGGCGATGCCCATCGCCGACCAGGGGACCGCGGTATCGAGCTCGAGCCGGTGCGCCTCGACGAGCTTGGCGACGGTCTCGGCGGTGATCAGCTTGCTGACGCTGGCCAGGACCATCGGAGTCGCCGTGGTGACTTGCCCACCCCCGAGCGTGGCGCCCACGGCGTGGCGGTAGACGGGCAGGCCGTCGCGTACGACTGTCACCGCGACAGCGAGGTTGCCGCCCAACAGCGTGTCGAACGCGGCGTCCAGGTGCGTCAGCCGGAGCATGTCGAACGCCGGCCGATCGTCGGTGAGGGGGACCAGCGTGGTGGTGCTCGGCGTGCCCTGCGCACCCGGCACCGACGACGTCGATGCGCCGGACGCGCCGTCCTCGCCTGCTGCGCGAGGTGTCGACGTGGTCGAGCGCGTCGGCGGCTGGTCGACGGGCGCCAGGACGTCGACGGCCGCGACCGCGATCACGACGGTCGTCGGGCCGCTGGACGACCCGCCACCTGGCACGGTCGTCGCCGCGTCCGGCCTGCCCCCGGCGGGCACCGTCGGGCCGGGGCCGGTCATCCCGCCGGGCACCGGCATGTCCGGCGCGCCGTAGACGGGCACGGTCGACGTTATGCTCGATGTCGTCGTCGTGCTGGACGTTGTCGTCGAGGTGCTCGAGGTCGTCGTCACGGTGGTGGCGGTGGTCGCGGTGATCGCGCCGGCGTCCGGCCGATCGGCACCCGCCGCCGGCGGGGTCGCGTGGGACGCGTCCGGCCGCGTGCCGATCGAGGTCAGGGCGACGCAGCCCACCGCGGCGACGCCGGCGAGAGCCGCCCGGACACGCCAACGGGAGGTCGGAGCACCGCGCCGCATGGACCCGGGACGGTAGTGGCTGGCGCCGCGTCCTGACCGTCATCACTCCGGCGGCGCGTGCCGCGCGGCGACCGTCAGTGCAGGTTGACGACCGTGCCGAGGCCCGGGTAGCGGAACAGCCGTTCGTCGTAGACCACGCGGTCAGCGGCGGCTTCGGGCGAGATCCCGTTGAGGAGGATCTCCCTGGCGATCGCCGACGCGACGATCGGTGCCGCGAACGACGTGCCGCACCACGATGCCCAACCCCAGAACGACGCGGTGTGCGGGTTGTGATCGTCGACGAGGTCGACGTGGTCGTAGAACCGGCTGACCACGTCGACGCCGGGAGCGCAGGCCTGCACCCAGTTGCCGTAGTTGGTGAACCACGCCGGGCCGGTCGGGCCGAGCGCGCCGACGGAGACGACGCCGGGGAGCGCGGCGGGCCAGCAAACCCTGCAGTTCGAGTCGTTGCCGGCCGAGGCGACGACCACCGTGCCGGCGAACTGCAGCTCTGCGATCGCGGCCGCCATCGCGATCGGAGGCTGATCGTCCTCCGTGTAGCACGACATCGACAGGTTGAGGATGTCCGGTCTGCCGCCTTGGAGCAGCTGCCCGATGCGGAACGCGACATCGGCGTCATTGCCTTCGCCTGTGGTCTCCAGCACCCGCCCGACGCGGACCTTCGCGCCTCTGGCGAGACGCGAGATCAACCCGGCGATGAACGTGCCGTGACCGGATACCGGATCGAGCCACAGGTCGTGGTTCTCGTCGGGGTGGTCGCGATTGTCGGTGATGGCGTAGGGCGGGGTGGCCGACGAGGACGGATCCGGTTGGGTCGGGCCCCACGGCTCGTCGGGTCGCGCCTCGACGTCGGGGAGGACGCCGCCGAGGGCGTTCGGGGCGAGCCCGGTGTCGAGCACGACGACGGTGCACTCCCGGGGCTGCGTGTGGTGGCGGAGCAGGTCCGGCTCCGCCGACGTGCTCCGCACCGAGCTGCGCGTCGGCGCCCGCCGTGTGGAGACGACGGCGGCGCCGTTGCACCCGCAGCCCGTCGGCGGGCAGCAGCACACCGGTGCAGCGGCCGGCGTCGCGCCGACGCCGGCCAGGTTGCTGACCACCGCAGGGTTGCTGACGACCGCCGGGTTGCTGACCACCGCCGGGTTGCTGACGACCGCAGGGTTGCCGGACATGGCGGGGTTGCTGACGACCGCAGGGTTGCCGGACATCGAATCGGAGGTGGCGAACAGGACGTGGTTCGGTTGTGCTCGGAAGCCGCGGGCGCGCACCGATCGCAACGTCTCGCTGACCTCGGCGACGCCGGTCACCAGGGCAAGGCCACCCGGCAACGCGTAGGTGTGGATGTCGCGGGGCACGCGCTGGCGGATGTACTCGACCGCCTCCATGTCGACGATCACCTCGCCCGGCCGGTACGCATAGCTCGCGCCCGACGCACCGGTGCTGAACCGGATCGTCGACTTCCACGGGTCGGTGTACGGGGGGATCGCTTCGGCACGGCTCGGCTCGCCGTAGTCCGTCGGCGGCCGCTCCGGGTCGGGCGGCGGAAGTTCGGGTAGCTCAGCGTCGCTCATCAGGCGACCTGCTCAATGATTCGCTCGCTGCGCTCGCTGTGCTCGCTCATCGGGAGGACCTCGACATCGTGCGTGGGTTACCGTGCCTGTCGGCGCGGAACGAAAGTTCGGCACAGCATGACAGACACGAGAACCGGATCGCAGCCCGCCCAGGCGGTGCTGGACGACGAGCACGAGGCGCGCCGCGCGTTCGACGCGGTGCACCGCGATCCGGCAGCTGCGGCGTCCGTGCTGCGCCGGCTGGTCGATGACCCGAACACGTCGCCGCGAGCCAGGATGTACGCGCTGTGGGGGCTCGGGCGGGTGCTCCACGACGCGGGTGACGTCGCCGCGACGAGCTCGTTGTTCGAATCGGCGATCAACGCATCGAGGCTCGCCGGCGGTTATCCGGAGGAGCCGCACATCCGCCTCAGCTGGGCGACCTCGCTGCAGACGGCCGGCGAGCACACGGCGGCGCTGGCCCAGCTCGACCTCGCCGAGCCGGCGGTGGACGAAAGCCTGCTCGGACGTGTGCTGACCCAGCGCGGTTCGATCCACATGCTCCTCGGCGACAGCGAGCTGGCCATCGCCCAGTACGACGCTGCCGTGGTCCTGCTGCGCACCGCGGGCGACCGCCTCGGCGAGACGCGGTTGCTGTGCAACCGGGGCATCGCCCTGACGCGGCTCGGCAGGACCGCCGCCGCGAAGGCCGACTTGGAGCTGGCCCGGAGGTTGTCGGAGGAGGACGGTCAACACCTGCTCGTGGCGACGGCTCTGCACAACCTCGGCTTCCTGGAGATGAGGCTCGGCCGGTGGCCGCAGGCGCTGGCGCAGCTCGCCCAGGCCCGTGAGCGCTACCACAAGCTCGGCTCGCCGGGCCGGTTCCTCGCCGCGCTCGACGCGGACGAGTGCGAGCTGCTGCTGCTCGCCGGCTTCCCCGCCGAGGCGCGCGACGTCGCTGAAGCGGTGCTCGCCGACGCCAACTCGTCGGGCGACGTGCTGCAGCTCGCCGAGAGCCACCTCCTGCTCGCTCGCGCGCTCAACCTGCTCGGTGAGATGGACGAGGCGGCGACGACTGCGGCGACGGCCGCCGAGCTGTTCCGGCGCACGGGGCGCACCGCCTGGTCGGCGCTCGCCGAGTACGTCGGGGCGATGTCCGACGCCGAGTCCGACGGTGGCAGCGCGCTCGGCCGCCTGGATCGCGCAGCTGCGACGCTCGAGGGCCTCGGCTGGGCGGGCGAGGCGGCGGAGGTACGGGTGCGGATGGCCCGGATCGCCTTGCACAACGGGCAGCGCGACCTCGCCCGCGACGTGCTCGCCGCCACAGCGGCGAGCCGCCGCCACGGGTCCGCGCGGCTGCGCGCCGAGGCGTGGCATGCGACCGCGTTGCTCCAGACGATCGACGGCGGGCGGACCGCTGCGCGGCGGGCGATCGACGCCGGGTTGCGCGTCGTCGACCGGCATCGGGCGACGCTCGGCGCGAGCGACCTGCGCGTGCGCGCCTCGGCCGACGGCGTGGAGCTCGCGGCGCTCGGCGTGCGCCTGGCGTTGGAGGGCGGCAAGGCGGCCGATGTGTTCGTCGCCGCGGAGCGCTGGCGCGCCGGCGCGCTGGCCGAGCGTGCCGCCCCTCTCGTCGGCGACGATCCGGCCGACCACGATCTCGCCGAGCTCCGGCGGTTGGAGCGCGAGCTGCGCGAGGTGGATGTCGGCGCAGGCGCGGACGCGGCAGCGGAGTTCGATGCGGCGCACAAGGAGCTGCTGCGCCTCGAGCACCGGATCACCGCGATCACCCGTCTCGCGCCGGGCGACCCTCGCGCGCTCGGCTCGCGGTTCGACGTCCGGCGGCTGCGCGCCGAGCTCGGCGACTCGACGCTCGTCGAGTTCGTCGACGTCGACGGGCGGTTGTACGCGACCGTCGTGACCCGGTCGCGCACCCGGCTCGTCGCGCTCGCCCCGCGTGAGCAGGTGCTCGGGTTGGTGGGCCACCTCGCGTTCGAGATCCGCAGGCTCTCGGCGTTCCCGCCCGGCCATGACAGGGCCGCGGCGGCGATTGCGTCCTACCGTCGCACCGCCGGCGAGCTCGACTCGCTGATCGTCGGCCCGCTGCGCCTCGGCGCCGGCCCGGTGATCGTCGTCCCGACCGGGCCGCTGCACTCGCTGCCCTGGTCGGCGCTGCCGGGATTGCAGCGCGCCGCCGGCCTGACGATCGCGCCGAGCGCGGCGTGGTGGATGAGCGGTACCTCCGATCGGCCCGCCGGTGACGGCGTCCTGCTCGTGCACGGACCCGACCTGCCCCACGCCGCGGCCGAGCTCGATGCGATCGCAACGGTGCTCGACGGGGTCACCGAGCTCGCCGGCCAGGCGGCGACAGCGGGCGCCGTACTGGCGGCGATGACGACGGCGGGGCTCGTGCACATCGCCGCCCACGGTTCCTTCAGGGCCGACAACCCGATGTTCTCCTCGCTGCGCCTCGCCGACGGTCCGCTGTACGTGTACGACCTGCAGCGCCTCGCCAGCAGCCCGCACACCGTCGTGCTCACGGCCTGCAACGCGGGGCGCAGCGGGGTTTACGGCGGCGACGAGCTGCTCGGCACCGGCGTCGCGTTGCTGTCCCTCGGGGTCCGGTCGGTGATCGCCCCGTTGCTGCCCGTGCGCGACGAGTCGACGGCGCCGTTCGCCGTCGACATCCACCGCGCGCTCGTGGACGGCTTGACCCCGGCAGAGGCGCTGGCGCGGGCGACGGCGACGGCGCTCGCCGGTGACGATCCCGGTCGCCTCGCCGCCGCGGCGTCGTTCCAGTGCCTCGGCCGGCAGGTGCCGGCGGGCGCCGTGCGGCGGCCGCCCCGTGAGGCCTGATCGGGTGATCGGTGTATCCGCGCCGGACGGTGCGACGTCACTGCGGCATGACCTCGACCGTCATCCCCTCGGAAGCGCGACCGGTGGCGATGCCTAGGCTGGGCCGCGTGGAGACGAGGCGAGACGGCAACACCTCGCTGCACGAGCTCGTGGAGCGGGCGCTCGATCACGACCAGGACGCCTGGCGGGCGCTCGTCGAGCGGCTCAAGGGCATCGCCTGGAAGGTGCTCTACGGCTTCGACATGACGGAGGAGGACCGCAAGGACGCCTTCGCGTCCACGTTCTTCCGGCTCTACGAGCACCTCGGCACGATCCGCGAGGTCGACAAGCTGCCGGGCTGGGTCGCCACCACCTCGCGCAACGAGGCCCACACGATCTTCCGTCGGCGCAAGCGCGTCGTGCCGATGGACGAGCTCCCGCTGCGCGACACGCCGGTGGTCGAAGACACCGACCAGCTGCTCGCCGACGAGCTCAGCGTCGCGCTGCACGGCGCGTTCCAGCGGCTGTCGGCGTCAGCGCAGGCGCTGATGCGCCTGCTCACCACGGATCCGCCGCTCTCCTACGACGAGATCAGCAGCATCCTCGACATCCCTCGCGGGTCGATCGGTCCGCTGCGCCAGCGCTGCCTCGACCGGTTGCGACAGAGCCCTGAGCTGAGCCCGTTCCTGAACGGCGGAAGAAGGTTGACATGAACAACTCGGACATCCACGACGATCTCGTGCTCACCCGTCTGATGGGCGCGATGCTCGACATCACTGAGCAGGTCCCCGACGACGCGGTCGCCGCTGCCTTCGCCGCGGTCGAGATGGACGGTCTGCAGGAGGAGCTGGCCGCGCTGGTCTTCGACTCGGCTGCAGAGCACGAAGTCGTGGCGATGCGCTCGGTCGACTTGGACACGCGGCTGCTGAGCTTCGTCAACGACTACCTCACGCTCGACGTGGAGTTGCATGGCGACGGCACGACCATCGTCGGGCAGGTCACCCCGGCCGGCGTGGAGCGCCTCGACATCGAGCGCTTCGACGGGTTGGCGATCCCTGCCGAGCTGGACGCCTTCGGTCGGTTCAGCGCCAGCGTGCCCCACGGTCCTGTCCGGCTGCGGGTGGTCGGCATGCTCGTCACCCCATGGATCACCCGCTGAGCGATCGGGTGGATCACCCGCTGGGCGCTCGACGCGGCTGATCCGCCGATGCCCGCAGGGAGGTACACCAGGGCCGAGTTGCTCGCTCACCGTGGTGCGGTGGTCGATGACCTCGTCGGTCCGCAGATCCGGTTGTTGTTCGTCGGGATCAACCCCGGGTTGTGGACGGCAGCCGCCAACGCGCACTTCGCGAGGCCCGGCAACCGCTTCTGGCCCGCGCTGCACGCCGCCGGCTTGACCCTCGACCTCGTCGACGCGCGCGCGGGGATGCCGGAGGAGGCCAGGCGCCACCTGATCGAGATCGGGGTCGGGATCTCCAACATCGTCCCGATCGCCACCGCCCGCGCCGACGAACTGACCCGCGCCCAGCTGCGTGACGGCGCACGCGAGCTGATCGCGCTTGCCGAACGCCTCCATCCGAAGGTCGTCGCGGTGCTCGGCCTGACCGCGTACCGCCAGGCGTTCGATCGCCCGGCGACCCGCGTCGGTCGCCAGGTGCACGACCTGGCAGGCGCCGAGCTGTGGGTCCTGCCCAACCCGAGCGGGCTCAACGCGCACGAGACGATCGCCACGCTCGCGGCCGCGTACCGGGACGCGGCCGTCGCCGCTGGCGTGGCGCTGCAGCGCCGATCGAGCGCACCCGACGGCTGATCGCTCACCGCGTGCGCCGGCGTCGCGCGGCCGAGTGCGCGCCGACGTCGCGTCTACTGTGGCACCGGCAGAGGAGGACGCATGGAACGGGTGGAGTGCTCGTGGTGTGGCGGCCAGAGCGAGATGGGACGCGCCAGCTGTGAGGTCTGCGGCGCACCGCTCGACCAGGCCGCGCTGGTCTCGGACTCGGGCTGGCGCGAGGCGCCGCGGCTGCGCGACATGGAGGAGTTCCGCTTCGGGACGTCCACCTGCCAGGTCGAGGGGGAGATCGTCCCGGTCGCCGAGCTCAACCTCGGTCAGGGCGACTCGATGTTCTTCGAGCACCACGTGCTGCTGTGGAAGGACGAGAACGTCCCGGTCTCGGCGATGAACACCGGCAGCCGCAGCTTCGGCGGGATGCCGTTCGTCGTGACGGTCGCCCAGGGCCCCGGCCGGATCGCGGTCTCGCGCGATGCACCCGGCGAGATGGTCGTCCTGCCGCTGCACCCGTCGATGGAGATCGACGTACGTGAGCACGCGTTCCTTGCCGCGTCGTCGTCGATCAGCTACAGCTTCTACAGGATCAAGGGGCTGACGAACATCCTCCACGGTGGCAGCGGGATGTACATGGACCGCTTCATCACCCAGGGCGGCCCAGGACTGCTGCTGCTGCACGGCAACGGCAACGTGTTCGAGCGCAACCTCGGCGCCGGCGAGAAGCTGATCGTCGAGCCGGGCGCGTTCTTGTTCAAGGACTCCTCGGTGACGATGAACACCGTTCAACTCCCGGTCAAGACCGGGTTGTTGCGCCGCGGGATGTACATGGCCGAGATGGTCGGGCCAGGGCGGCTCGGGATCCAGTCGATGTACGTCCACCACGGGAGCGACTGATGTCGAACTTCCCGCCGCCCACCCTCGCCCAGCCGACTGCCACGTACACCTGCCCGTACTGCCGGCTCGAAGGCGACGGCAGTGGCACGTACTGCCTGCATTGCGGCGCCCCGGTCGACGTCCGCGCCCGCGTCAGCGCGAGCGGGTGGGAGGCCCAGCCGGCGATCAAGGACATGGCCAAGATCCAGTTCGGCCACAGCACGTGCCAGATCTCGGGGATGTACGTCCCGGCGGCCGAGCTGCGCCTCGCCCAAGGCGAGGGGGTGTTCTTCTCCCACCACACGTTGCTGTGGGCCGACCCCAAGGTGCAGCTCGGCAACCAGCCGCTGAAGGGCGCGTGGAACCGCAAGATGGCCGGCATGGACCTGGTGATGATGGAGGCCACAGGCCCCGGCACGCTCGCCCTCGCCGACAACCACGCAGGTGAGACGATCGCCGTTCCGTTGATGCCCGGCAGGACCGTCGACGTGCGCGAGCACCGCTTCCTCACCGCCTCGTTGAACGTCTCCTACGACTGGTACTCGCCCGGTGTCTGGTACACCACGCGCAGCGGCGACGAGACCGAGACGCATTACCCCGTGGGGATGTACGTGGACAGGTTCTCGGCCACCGACACGCCGGGACTGCTGATGCTGCACGGGCGCGGCAACGTGTTCGTGCGCGACCTGCAACCCGGGCAGACGATCTGCGTGCACCCGGGTTCGTTCGTGTGGAAGGACTCGTCGGTCGCGCTGATCATGCACCTCGAGCGGCCGGCCAGCGGCGGCTGGTTCTCGTCGTGGCAGCCGTCCACGCCGTGGTTGCGCTTCACAGGTCCCGGCCGGGTCGCCGTGTCGTCGGCGTACGAGCGGATGGA
Organism: Acidimicrobiales bacterium; assembly: GCA_038213195.1. Classification (GTDB taxonomy): domain Bacteria; phylum Actinomycetota; class Acidimicrobiia; order Acidimicrobiales; family Ilumatobacteraceae; genus JAODBQ01. Next base: position 19,528 of record JBBQTN010000073.1, read on the forward strand.
GAGCACCGGTCGGATCGTCAACACCTCGAGTTGCACGACGATGGACTGGAACAACCAGCGCGCCTCGATGCAGATGGACTCGATGCGCGCGGCGATGTCCAGCTCGTTCGACGACGCCCCGTTCGAGGCCGCGCTCGACGCGTTCGCCACGGCCCAGGGCTTCGCCGCCGGCAAGGACAAGAACCGGGGGATCAGCAAGGCCCACCAGTACACGCATCCGGCCGGCATCCAGGTGACCTGCACCGTGGTCGACACCTCGGTGGCCACTGCGGCGTTGGGCAACATCGCCGGTGTGCTCGGGTCGCGCAGCTCGCTGCTGACCGGCAAGTTGAACAACATGGTCGGGTCACTGGCGACCAGGGGCACGAGTGGCGGTGACCAGGTCGACGGGCTCGGCTTCCCTGCGAGCTGGAAGCGCAAGGACGACACCACGTCCGTGCTGGTGATCACCAAGAACGCACGGACGTTCACCGTCGAGATCCAGGGCCGCATGCCCGCCCAGGATCAGCTCGGCTGGCTCAAGGCGTTCGCCGCGGCGGGCCTGCCGACGGTCTGACACGGTGGCCGGCTCGACCGGCGGGCGCCTCGGACGTCAGCGCCGCGGCCGGCTCGAGCGGCGGGCGCCTCGGACGTCAGACGTCGGCGCTGCGCCACGGTGCATGCAGTCCAGCGCGCCCGGCGCCGGGTCTCACACCCCCGGCGGGGGCGGTGGCGGCGCGAAGCCCGTCGACAGTGGCGGGCCGGAGGGCGGCGGGGGCGCGGCGGGCGGACCTGATGGCGCCGCGGCACCGGCGGGAGCGGGCGCGGCCGCAGCAGGGGCGGCGCCCGCGCCTGGCCGCGGCGCGCCGCAGCCGGAGCAGAACTTGCCGGCGACCTCCACCCCGCACTCCGTGCAGTGCACGGCGGGCGCAGCGAACTGACCGCCGCACCCACTGCAGAACTTCGCCCCTGGCGGGTTGGCCGCGCCGCACGCGGCGCACCCCGCGCCGTTGGCGGCGCCGATCGCCGCAGCCGGCGGCGGACCCGCGACCGCGGCGGGAGCCTGCTGCTGCTGCTGCGGTGCCGACATCTGCTGGCCGAAGCCGAGCCCGGCTGCGAGGAACGCTCCCTGCACGGCGCCGCCGCCCTGGGCCATGCCCTCGCCTGCGCCGAGCATCGCTTCGCCGGCTGCGTACTGCTGGAAGCCGCCGGCGAGCTGTGAGTAGCTGACGTCCTTGGCGAGCTTCTTCAGCCGCGCTTCGTCGTCCTCTGCGAGGTTGACGTCGAAGTTGCCCATCCGCACGATGCCGAGCCCGTAGTCGAAGATCGCCGCGTTGGCCGACTCCATGACTGCGGCCTCGAGCTCCGGCGTGTACGCGGAGAGACCTAGGATCGGCCAGCCGTTGCGCACGATCTGGCGGGTGACCTCTGTGCGCATCACCTTCAGAAGCTGCTCGCTGATCCACCCGGTGATTCGGGTGTTGTCTTCGACGTTCACCGTCCCGGTCAGGTTGAGGATGATCTTGTTCGGGTCGGTGACCCGCAACGAGTACTCGCCGAACACCCGCAGCGTGACGATCAGCCCGGTCAGCGGGTCGCGCACGTCGTCGATCCGCCCGCCGAAGCGATTGCCGGGGTACTCGCGCGTGCCGACGAAGAACAGCTCGGCCCGGTACGCGTTGCCGCCTGTGCCGATGTCGATGAACACGCCGAGGAACGGCAGTTCGTCGGCCTCGACCGCGTGGCGGCCTGGCCCGAGGGTGCCGATGACCTGGCCGCGGTTGACGAAGACCGCGAGCTGGTCGGGCTCGATGATCGCCCGGGTGCCCTTGCGGAGGTTGTGGTCCGGCCACTTGAAGACGATCTGGTCCTTCTTGTTGTCCGGTACCGCAACGAACTCTCGTGACAGGAACGCCATCCTGCACCCCTTCCTCATCTGACCGAGCGAAACAGTACAGCCCACCGCCCGCCGGTCAACGCGCCGTCAACCGGTGCGAAACGGGTCCCAGGCGGCAGGCGCCACGGCGAAGAACCGGGTCAGCTCGGCGCGCAACACGCGCGGCTCCAGCCCGCTCTCGACATCGTCGATGAGACGCAGGAACGGCGTCAACGAACCGGGTGGGTCGGCCGTCCAGCGCGACTGGCCGGGCTCCAACCCGGTGAGACGTTCCGCGAGCGGGCGCAGGTCCGGTCGTGGCAGCACCGGTCGCGACGTGAGCATCACCCAGCTCTCGTAGCGCAGCTCGACCCGATAGCGCCTCCCGTTCACGAGCAGCACGCGCAGCATCGACGTGGTCGAGTTCACCGCCATCGGGTGCAC
>JBBQTN010000074.1:0-21821 GCA_038213195.1 Acidimicrobiales bacterium
CGGCGTCGACCGCCGCCCGGCCGGCGATGGCGTCGTCGATCGTGATCGCGCCCGGCAACCAGCCGTCGCCGACGCGGCCGGCGCGGGCCAGCGCCCCGGCTGCCTGACCGCCGAGCCACACTTCGAGCGGCTGCTGGGCCGGCCGCGCATCGAGCACCAGCCCGTCGACTTCCTCCCCGGCCCACCAGGCGCGCATGCGTGGCAGGTGCTCGTCGAACCAGACCGTTCGATCGCCGGCGGGCAGGCCCTGGGCGCGTCGCTCGGCGGGGTCGTTCAACCCGGCGACGAACGTCAGCAGCAGCCGTCCGCCCGACACCCGGTCGAGCTGGGCGAGCGCCTTGGCGAGCCCGTACGGGTTGCGGCCCGGCGCGACGAGGTGCGTGCCGAGCTTGAGCCGCGGCACCCGACCGGCTGCGTAGGACAACCCGACGAGCGGGTCGAGCGTGCCGGCGAGGAACGTCTCCGGCAGCCACACCGAGTCGAAGCCGAGTCGCTCGAGGTCGTCGAGTCGCGCACCGTAGTCGTCCACCGTCGCCAACGCCTGCCCACCGAGCGCGATGCCCATCCGGACCTTCACCTCGAGCCCGCCACGCCGGCGGTCGGCGACGAGGTGGTTCGTGCCTGCGCCGAATGCGAGCACCACTCACCCGTCGCCTCGGTCCGGCAGATGCGCTCGCTGCCGATTCGCGCGCTGCGCTCACTCATCGGCCGAGCTGCGCGAGCACCTCGTCGTCGAGCGAGAAGTCGTACCGATAGCGGTCGCGACCCTCGCCCGACCACCACCTGTACGAGTCGCGGTAGGCGGCCTCGAGGCCCCACCGCGGCTCCCATTCGAGGTCGCGCAGCGCCTTGCCGATCGAGTAGATCGCGCCGCCGTCGAGTGCCTCACCCCAGTGGATCAGGGGGGTGCGCAGCTTGCGGGCGATGTCGGTCGGGACGTGGACGATGTCGGGCTCGACACCCACCGCAGCGGCCATCATCCGCATCGAACCGAGGACGCTGGTGATCTCCCGACCGGCAACGTTATACATCTGGCCGATCGTCCGCGGGTTGCCGGCGATCGAGGCCATCAACGTCGCCACGTCGGCGACGTGGATCAGGTGGACGAATGGCAGCCCGTCGCCGGGGATCAGGATCGGCCGCCCCGCCTCGAGGCGGGCGAAGAAGATCGGCTCGCGGCTCGGCAACGGGCTCATCGGGCCGATCGAGTGGGTCACCCGCAGCGCGGTCCACGGCAGCCCGCCACGCTCGTGCTGCTCGGCGAGGGAGCGCTCGCTCTGCACCTTGCCGACGCCATACGCCTTGCCGGGCGCGGTCTCGGTCGGGTCGTGGCTCCGGAACGTCTCGGTGATCGGCTGCACGAAGCTGCGCCGGTAGGCCGCGACGGAACTGGTGAACACGTACTGCTCGATCCGGCCCCGGAACAGCTCCACGAGCGGCTCGATGTCCCTCGGCCGGTACGAGGTGTTGTCGTAGACGATGTCGAACTCGTCGCGATGCGGACCGAGCACCTCGGCGAGGACGCCCGGTTGCTGGCGGTCACCGTGCAGCCGGCGCACCCCGTCCGGCAGCGGGACCTCGTGGCTGTTCATCACCGTCACGTCGAAGCCGCGCCGGGCCAGCTCGCGCACGAGGTGCAGGCCGATGTAGCGGTTGCCGCCGAGGACGAGCGCCCTCACGGATGCACGCCGGCCGCACGCAGCTGGCGGCGGATCAACGTCAGCACGTCGTACTCCTGCTCGGCGATGCGCCGGCCGCTGGCCGCCATGATCACGTTCGGCACGCTGCCGTCGAGGTGGGCGAACGCCTGGCCGGCGAGGCCGACGCCCCACCGACACGTGCCGAGGATCTGCCACCACCGGAAGCGCTCGTCGTCCCACGTGCCGCCTGCGGCGGTGTAGGCGGCGGCGAGCTCGGGGGGGTTGGCGAACCCGCCGACCTCGAGGTCGTCGTTGCCGAAGCGCCACATCCGCACGCAGATCCATGCGGTGTCCTCCATCGGGTCGCCGGTGCGCACGCCTTCCCAATCGAGCACCGCAGCCAGGCCCTGCTCGGACACGATGATGTTGCCGACCCGGATGTCGTTGTGGACGATCGTGACCGGCGGAGGGACCGCTGTGCGGTTCAGCTCGAGCCAGCGCACGGCCAGCGAGAACACGGGTGACGGCTGCAGCAGCAGGCCGATGTTCTCGTCGAGGCGGGCCAGTGCCCGCTGTTGCGGGTCCTCGGTGATCACCTCCAGTGCAGCAGGGGCCGTGTCGATCGGGATCGCGTGCAGCGCGGCGAACGCCCGCCCGCTCTGCTCGGCCAGGCGCGGCCCGAGGTCGTGCGCCTCGATCATCCGCAGCACGCGGCGCGGCACGGTCTCACCGTCGATCCGGCCGGAGACGAAGAACGGGCCGCCGACGTACGACTCGTCCAACGTCGCCCCGACGATGTGCGGCACCGGCACCCCGCCCGCCTCGGCGACGCGGAGCATGTCCGGCTCGAGCATGAAGTCCTGGATCTGCAAGGCCGGGTTGGGGACGATCGTGGCGACGAGGCCGTGCACCTTGGTGCCGTCGTCGGCGCTGAACAGCACGTTGCGCCGGCGCGCCCCGGTCGACGCGACGCTGTCCAGCGTGACCTTCACCTCGGTACCCCAGAGGTCCCCGAGGTAGCGGGCGAGGCCGTCGCTGGTGTGTCCGGCCCACGGCGTGACGACGCTCACGACACCTCCTCCAGCGTGTAGCCGGGCTTGTCGACGGCGAGCTTGTCGACGACGGCATCGAGCAGCACGTCGAGCGCGCCGGGCAGGAACGACGCATCAGCGGTGCGCAGATGGATGCTCAGAGCCTCGTTCAGCTCGGCGAGCGTCCCGTCGCGCCCGAGCAGCTGCGCCAGCGCGGCGCGCTCGCGCGCCTGGGCAGGCGGTCCGAGGCGCAGCTCGCGCTCGATGATCCTGCACAGGTTCGCTGCGACCCGGACCTTGTGCTGGACCGCCGGATCGGTGAGCGGGAGCACTTCGTCGTCCAAGGCCGTGGACACCGCCTCCAGCAACTCGGCAACCGTCGGTCGATCTTCCATCGCTGGCACGGTAGCGACCTGGCCGCTCCCGCTCTCAAGCCAGAGCCGGCGAGCGCACCCTCACGAGACGTCGGGGACGAGGGCGGTCTTGCCGGTGACGCCGCGTTCGAGCTGGCTGCGCAGGGCGTCGGCGACGCGGCTGAGCGGGACCCCGGTCGGCTCCACCGGGTGCAGCGCGCCGCGGGCGATGTCGGCGACGACGGAGTCGAGCAGGGCGCGGTTCTCGGCAGGGAACTTGATCGCCCACCCGCCCCATTCCACCCCGGTGACACGCCGGTTGCGCAGCAGCACCTGATTGGCAGGCAGCTTGGGGATCTGCCCACTGGCGAAGCCGATCACCAGGAACTGGCCGTCGTCGCGGAGCGCGCGCAACGCCTGCTCGCCCGCCGTCCCGCCGACGGGGTCGTAGACGAGGTCGACGCCGTCTCCGTCCGCGATCTCGCGGGCCCTGACCTTGACGTCCTCTGAGGACGAGTCGATCACGAACGCCGCGCCGTGCTCCACCGCCACCCGCCGCTTGTCCGCCGTCGACGCGGCCGCGATCACCCTCAGGCCCATCGCCTGGCCGACGTCCACGGCACCGAGCCCCACCCCGCCCCCGGCGCCGAGCACGAGCAGCCACTGGCCGGGCCGGGCGTTCGCGCGTGAGCGGAGGGCGAACACCGCCGTCATGTAGCTCTGCGCGAACGTCGCCGCCTGACCGTCGCTCATGTTGTCGGGTGTGTGCAGCACGGACCGGGCGTCGACGACGGCTTCGGTGGCGAAGCCGCCGGCCAGCCCGGAGCTGACGAACACCCGGTCGCCGACCGCGAACCCGGCGACGTCGCTGCCGACCTCGCTGACCGTGCCGGCGATCTCGCCACCGGGGACGAACGGCAGGCGCGGCTTGACCTGGTACAGGCCCTGCACGATCAACCCGTCGACGAAGTTCACACCGGCGGCCGTGACGTCGATGCGCACCTGCCCCGGCCCGCACGGCGCCGGATCACGATCGACGATCTGGAGGTGGTCCAGCGGGGCGAACTCGGTGCACAACACGGCGCGCATCGCGGCACAATAGTGCCGAGATCCTCAGGCGCAGCGCGTCCGTCAGGCGCCGATCGTCACACGTCGGCGCGTCTGACGCCATCTCACGTCGGCGTCGCCGTCAGGCGGCGGACCGCACGGCATCTGCGGAGGACGTCGCAGGGGTCGTGGCGAGATCGATCCCCAGCGAACACGACCGCCGTGGCGCAGCTGTCCGAGGGTGAGCTCGTCGGGTCGATGCCGTGCTGCACCCAAACGCTGCGGTCGATCCTTCACGTCGCGCCGTTCATACCTTCGTCTTCGACAGACGCGCCGGGCACCCGAGAAGGCGCGCGGCGCGCGCCGGCTCACACCGACTGCGGCTGGAGCTCGCCGACGGGCTCGTCCGGGCTGGGGTCGTCGACCCGCGCCCGCGCCGGCAGGAACAGCGCGACGCCGATCGTCGCGAGCAGCGTCACTCCGGCCGCAACGAAGCCGACCGTGTGCAGCCCGCCGACGAAGCTGTGCTTGGCGACGCCGAGGATCTGCGCGGCGTACGGCTTGGCCGCAGGCGACTCGTTGGCGACCCCGACTGCCTGGCCGATGTTGTCGCCGATCTGGTTGACGATCGCCGGGGGCACGACACCGCGCAGTCCGTCGCCGACGGTCGAGGTGAAGTGGCTGGCCATCAGCGAGCCGAACACGGCGACGCCGATCGCGCCGCCCATCTGGCGGGTGGTGTCGTTGACGGCGGAGCCGACGCCCGCCTTCGCCCGCGGGAGCGAGCCCATGATCGAGTCGGTGCACGGAGCGATCACGTTGGCCATCCCGACGCCCATCAAGGCGGTGACCGCGATCAGGTGCAGGGCGCTGATGTGCACCTGGAAGGTGTCGAACAGCACGAGCGAGATGGTCACCAGGAACAGGCCGCCGGCGACCACGATCTTGTTGCCGATCTTGGCGACCCAGACGCTCGACAACGGCGCGCAGATCATGATCACCGCGGCCTGCGGGATCAGGACGGCACCTGCCTTCACGGTCGAGTAGCCGAGCACCGATTGGAGGTACTGCGTCAGCAGGAACAGCGTGCCGAACAGGGCCAGGAACACGAGCGTGATCCCCCCGCTGGCGGCGCTGAACCGCGGGTTCTCGAAGAACCGGATGTCGAGCATCGGGTCGGAGGTGCGCAGCTCCCAGGTGAAGAACATCGCCAGCAGGACTGCGCCGATCACGAAGCCGCTGACGATCGTGCTCGAACCCCACCCGTGGCTCGGCGCCTCGATCGTCGACCACAGCAACGCACCGAGCGCGGCGATCGACAGCACTGCGCCGATCGGATCGAGCGGCCGGTGGTTCGGGTCACGCGATTCGGGCACCAGCAGGAAACCGAGGACGAGCCCGACGATCACGATCGGCACGTTGACGATGAACACCGAGCCCCACCAGAAGTGCTCGAGCAGCACGCCCCCGGTGATCGGCCCGAGCCCGATGCCGAGCGCCGACACGCCCGCCCAGATGCCGATCGCCTTGCCGCGCTCGGCGGGGTTGGTGAAGACGTTGGTGATGATCGACAACGTTGACGGCATGATGAACGCGCCGCCGACACCCATCAGACCGCGGGTGAAGATCAACATCGTCGGTCCGGACGCGAACGCAGACATCGCCGATCCCGTGCCGAACACCGCGAGGCCGATCGCGAGGCACCGGTAACGACCGAAGCGATCGCCGAGGCTGCCGGCCGTGAGCAGCAAGCCGGCGAAGACGAGCGTGTACGCGTCGACGATCCACTGCAGCTGGCTCGCCGTCGCCCCGAGACCGCCGTCCGGCTTGGTGTGCGCCAACGTCGGGATGGCGACGTTGAGGATCGTGTTGTCGAGCGTGATCACGATCAGGCTGATGCACAGCACCAACAACGTCAGCCAACGCCGACGCTGCACCATCTCGGGATCACGGAGGGCGGCACGTGCGCCGGCGAACATGTCGACCATTCCTAGCGGCGATCGTGGCGATGCGCAACTGACGTGGTCAGCGCCCGTTCCGGCACGAGTCGGGTCAGGTGGTCCGCCGCGATCGACGTGCGTTCGCCGGTCACGCCTGCCTCCTGCTGCGCTGCGTCGGCAGCGCGGCCTGGATCGCCGCGGCGACGACCTCGCCGGCGCACGCCATCGGTTCGACGGTGCGAAACGTCCTGCAGACCATGAACCCGCCCTCCAGCGCGGCGAGGAACGCGAAGGAGAGCTCGCGGGAGCGGGACGCAGCGATGCCGGCGGCGACCAGCCGCGCCTCGAGCAACGCCAGCCATCCCTCGAACACGTCTGCGATCACCACGCGCAGTTCGTCATCTGTGCTGGCGACCTCGAGGGCGACCGTGCCGATCGGGCAGGCGTCCGCGTAGCCGGTGTCGGCGAGGTGCTGGCCGGCGGCGCCGAAGAAGGCGCGGGTGGCGAGGACGACATCGTCGACGGCATCGAAGATCAGCGGGACGAAATCGCCGTACGCCGTCCCGGACTCCCGGAGCACGGCCGCGGCGAGCTCGCGCTTGCCCCCCGGGAAGTGGTGGTAGATCGAACCGAACGGCGCGGATGCCCGCGTCGCGATCTCTTTGATCCCCGTCGCCACGTATCCCTGCAGCGTGAACATCTGTGCCGTCTCGCTGAGGATCCGCTGCTTCGTGCTCGGCTGGCTGGTCGCGGTCATGCGTCGAATCTAGGCTACAACAGAACGATCTTTCTGCCAGCGCTCGCCGCGACCGACTCGGACGTGGCGCCACGATCACGGCGTCGCAGGTGACCACTCGAAGGGCGGACGTCCGGTCAGGACCACGACAGCGACACCCTCGCGTTGCCCGCTCGGTCGTAGTACTCGACGACGATCGTGTGCGATCCTGCGGTGAGCGTGCGCGTCACGGTGGGGACGGGTGACGGGTACAGCTGGTCGACCCAGCGGTTGAGGACGAGTGTGCCGTCGATGTACAACCGCGCCCCATCGTCGTTGCCGAGCGCGAACGTGTAGGTGCCGGCGAGGAACGTCTGCGCGCGGGTCCACCGCACGGAGAAGTTGTCGACCGGCAGCGCACTCGCAGGCGCGCCGCTGCCCCAGTCGAAGTTCACCTCCGAGTCGTCACGGCAGATGGTCGGCGAGTCGGTGAGGTCGACGGTGCTGTAGTACTGGCCGACCCAACCGGCGGTGGTGATCGCACAACTGGCGGCGTCCGACGACCAGGCCAGCGAGACCCGCGCGGTGCCCGTGGACTCCCGGTACTCGAGCGTCACGGTGTGGATGCCCGAGATCGGCACCGTGAAGCTCGACAGTGGCAGGTAGGTCTGGTCGGCCCAGCGGTCGAGTATCAGGTTCCCGTCGAGGTAGAGCCGCGCACCCGAGTCGGCGCCCAGGACGACCGTGTAGTTGCCGCCGGTGAAGTTCTCCGTACGGGTCCACCGCACGGAGAACCCGTCCGCCGGGATCCCGGGTGCGGGGATGCCCGTCCCCCAGTCGAAGTCGACGTTCGGGTCGTCGCGGCACAGCGCAGGCGTACCAGTCAGCGTCGCATTGGAGAAGTACTCCCCCTTCCACGCGCCGAGCATCGTCGGGCAGGTCCCTGCGACCGGGGCGACCGCGAGGGCGTACACCTGGCTGGCCGTCGCGCCGATGGCGTCGGTCGCGGTGACCGTCGCCGAGAAACTGCCGGATGCAGTCGGCGTGCCGCTGATCACTCCGCTGGAGGCGTTGATCGCCAGACCAGCGGGCAGCCCGGTTGCGGACCACGAGTACGGCGCCACCCCACCGGCAGCAGTGACGGTCGAGGGTGTGTAGGCGAGTCCGACCTGGCCGTCGGGCACCGTCGCCGGACCCGACACCGTGGACGCCACCTTCACGGACAGCGTCCAACCGCGCGACGCCGCAGCGCCGATCGCATCGGTCACCGTGACGGTCACGGCGACGTCGCCTGCGGCGGTCGGGGTACCGGAGACGACGCCGGTCGAGGGCGCGATCGACAGCCCCGCCGGCAACCCGGTCGCCGACCACGCGTACGGCGTGGTCCCGCTCGTGGCGGTCGCCGTCGACGTGTAGGCCGCGCCCACCTCACCGACCGCGAGCGCCGCCGGGCCTGACACCGTTGGCACCGGGTTGACGACGATCGAGTAGGCGCGCGTGGACGTGGCGTTGACCGCGTCCTTGACGGTCACGACGGTGCTGAAGGTGCCCGCAGTCGTCGTTGTCCCGCTGATCGCGCCGGTCGAGGAGCTGATCGCCAGACCGGTGGGCAGCCCGGTGGCCGACCACGTGTACGGTGTGAGCCCGCCGGTGCCGGTCATCGTGGTCGTCGGATAGGCGAACCCGGCGGTTCCGCCGGAGAGCGCGACGGGACCGGACACCGACGGCGCTGCCCGGATCGTCGGGTTGTAGGCACGCGTCGCGACCCCGCCAGCTGCATCGGTCACCGTGATGTTCACGGAGAATGAGCCTGCTGCGGTCGGCGTGCCGGAGACGACGCCGGTCGAGGCGGCGATCGACAGGCCCGCGGGCAGGCCGGTGGCCGACCACGCGTACGGTGTGGTCCCGCCTGCACCGATGATGGTGTTCGTGTAGGCGATGTTGATCTGACCGTCCGGGATGGTCGCCGGCGCCGAGACCGACACCGCGACCTTGAACACGACGGTGTACACCTTCGTCGCACTGGCCCCGAGCGAGTCGGTCACCTTGACGGTGATGGTCATCGTGCCCGATGCCGTCGGCGTACCCGACACCACGGCGGTCGACGGATCGATCGTCAACCCGGCGGGCTGCCCGGTCATCGACCACACGTACGGCGCCGTCCCGCCGGTCGAGGTGATCGTGGTCGGTGTGTAGGCGACGCCGACCTGCCCACCCGGCAACGTCGCCGGAGCGTTGACCACCTGCGCGGCGTTGATCGTCACCGGGTACACGCGAGTCGTCGTGGCGTTGAGCGCGTCCTTCAACGTCACCGTCACCGAGTAGCTACCGATCGTCGTCGGCGTGCCGGTGATCGCACCCGTCGTGGAGCTGATGACGATGCCCGGCGGCAGGCCGGTCGCTGACCACACGTACGCGGTCGTCCCGCCGGTCCCGACGACGGTCGTCGACTGGTATGCGAACCCGACGTCGCCAGACGGCAACGACGCAGGACCTGTGATCGACGGCACCGCCTTGATCACCACGGTGTAGGGCTTCGTTGCGTTCGCTCCGACGGCGTCGGTCAACGTCACCGTCGGCGTGAACGAACCAGGGGCCGTCGGAGTGCCGGAGATGACCCCGGTCGCCGGCGCGATCGAGAGGCCGTCGGGAAGCCCCGTCGCCGACCATGCGTACGGGGTCGTCCCGCCGGCACCGGTGACGGTGGTGCTGGTGTAGACGATGTTCACCTGTCCAGCGGGCAGCGTTGCAGGCAGCGAGATCGACGGCACCGCCTTGACCACCACCGACGTCCAGCTCTTGGATGCCGTCGCTCCGAGCGCGTCAGTCACCTTCACCGTCCACGTCGTGGTACCAGCGACCGTCGGCGTCCCCGAGATGACGCCCGTCGAGGGATCGATCACCACGCCGGCCGGCAACAACGTCGCCGACCAAACGAACGGCGCCGTGCCGCCGGTCGACGTGACGGTGGTCGGGGCGTACGCGATGCCGACCTGGCCCGACGGCAACGCCGCCGGCGCAGCGACCGCAAGGGTTGCGTTGATCGTCACCGGGTACACCCGCGTCGCCGTCGCGTTCAGCGCATCCTTCAGCGTGACGGTCACCGAGTAGGTCCCCGCCGTCGTCGGCGTCCCGGTGATCGCACCGGTCGAGGAACTGATCGCCAGCGTCGGCGGCAGGCCTGTCGCCGACCACACGTACGCCGTGGTCCCGCCGGTGCCGACGATCGTCGTCGACGTGTACGCCAGCGCGACGTCGCCCATGCGCAGGGACGCCGGGCCGGTGATCGACGGCACCGCCTTGACCACCACCGTCCAGGTCTTCGACCCGGTCACACCGAGCGCGTCGGTCACCGTCGCGGTCGTCGTGAACGAACCGGCAGTGGTCGGTGCGCCGGAGACCACACCGGTCGATGAGGCGATCGCCAGACCGTCCGGCAGGCCGGTCGCCGAGAAGACGTACGGCGTCAGCCCACCGGTGGCGGTCACGGTCGTGTTGGCGTACGCGATGTTCACCTGGCCGGCCGGGAACGCAGCGGGGAGCGAGATCGACGGCACCGCTCTGATCACCGTCGACGTCCAGCTCTTGGAGGCGACCGCGCCGACGGCGTCGGTCAGCTTCACGGTCGCCGTCGACGAGCCGGCGGTGGTCGGCGTTCCGGAGATGATGCCGGTCGACGAATCGATCACCAGGCCCGCCGGTAGCGCCGTGGCCGACCAGACGTACGGCGTCAGCCCACCGGTGGCTGTGACGGTCGTGCTGGTGTAGGGGATGTTGACCTGGCCGGACGGGATCGTCGCCGGACCCGACACCACCGGCGCCGCTCTGATCGTCACCGGCAGGCTGCGCGTAATCGCCGAGCCGGCCGCATCGGTCACCTTGGCGACGACCGTGTACGAGCCGGCGCTCGTCGGCGTGCCGCTCATCGTCCCGGTCGCCGAGGCGATCGTCACACCCGCCGGCAGGCCGGTCGCGGTCCACACGAACGGTGACGAGCCGCCCGTCGACGTGAACGTCGTCGCGGTGTAGGGCATCGCGACCTGGCCCGTGGGCAGGGCCGCTGGTCCAGTGATCGACTGCGCTGGGTTGACCGTGATCGTGCTAGCGCGGGTCGCCGTCCCACCCAGCGCATCGACGACCGTGACCACCACATCGAACGTCCCCGCCGCCGTCGGCGTACCCGACACGACACCCGTCGACGCGGCGATCGACAGACCCGCCGGCAGACCGGTCACCGACCACCGGTACGGCGACGTCCCACCCGTCGCCCCAACCCCGTTGCTCGAGTAGCCCACCCCGACGTCACCGACGGGCAACACCGCCGACACCACCGGAGCCGGTCTGACCACCAACGCAACATGCGCCGAACTGGTCCCACCCAACGCATCGACGACCGTCACCACCACATCGAACGTCCCCGCGACCGTCGGCGTACCCGACACCACACCGGACGACACAGCAACCGACACACCCGCCGGCAACCCCGTCGCCGACCAGGTGTACGGCGACAACCCGCCGCCACCACCGATCGCGGAGCTCGTGTACGCCACACCGACCTCACCGGTAGGCAGAGCGGCCGGCGCGGTCACCGACACCGGAGGCTGTACGGCCAACGACAGCGTCGCCGAACCGGTACCCCCCACCGCGTCAGTGACCGTGACCGTCACCCCGAACATCCCCGCCACAGTCGGCGTCCCCGCGACCACACCCGTCGACGCGTCGATCGCCAGACCCGCCGGCAACCCGGACACCGACCACCGGTACGGCAACGTCCCACCCGTCGCCCCAACCCCGTTGCTCGAGTAGCCCACCCCGACCTCACCGACGGGCAACACCGCCGACACCACCGGAGCCGGTCTGACCACCAACGTGTACCGCTTCGATGTTGCGGCCTTGGTCGCATCGAGGGTCGTGATCACGAACGTCGGAGAGCCGACGTCGGCCGGCCCCGGAGTGCCGGTGAGCTGGCCGGTGCTCGGGTCGATGCTCAGCCACGCGGGCAGCCCCCTTGCGCTCCACGTGGCCGGTGAGCTTGCACCTGACACCGCGGGACCGATGAACGAAGGGACGCCGACCTCGACGTCGGAGAGAACGGCCGGGGTGATCGTCTGCAGCGGGACCAGGCCGAGTCGCACCGGTCCGCTGCCGCTGCCGACGACGAGGTTGGCGGCGATCAGGCCGCCGATGTTCGCGCCGACCGAGCTCGACAGCGTGACCGGCGACGTCGGCGCATAGATCAGCCCACGGAAGCTGTTCGCCGTCGATCCACCAGTGATCGTCACGATCTGGGGCTGGGGCAATGTCGTCGCAACCCAGATCAACAGGTTCGAGTACGCGGTGTTCGTCGACGCGGTGAGGTCGGCGGTTGCGTTGGCATCGACGGTCAGCCCGCCCTCGGCGATGAACAGCATCACGCCGTCGCCGGTACCAGTGACCACGGCACCACTGGCGAAGGCAAGCCCATGGCAGAAGACGTACTGGCCCGGCTGGAAGGTGACTGCAGTGCTCACCGTGACGGGCTGCGGGTACAACCCGGCGACGTAGCCGCCGTCGACGTTCGGGTTCGCGCCACCGGCCGCACACTTGGTGCTGTCCGGCGGTTTCACCTTCCGCAACGGGTCGACGATCGTCGGCAGGAAGCTGGTCGCCGTGCCGGCGAGCTGATCGAACACCTTCGGGTAGCCACGCAGGCTCGTCGGATCGCACCCGTTGGGCAGCAGGACGAGTGCGTCTCCGGCGGTGACAGCGGCCGTGCCCTGGAGCGTGACCGTCGGGCAGGACGTCCCGGGTTGCGCATTGAGGGTGATCAGCGCCACCGGCGACGAGTTGGCGGCGGTCGGTGCGATCTGCGTCTGGCCGCGCAGGGAGGCATCCAGCTGGTAGCTGAACGGGGTGCCTGCGGCCGATCCGGTGACGGCCAGGGTGACCGAGGCGGGGCGGCCGGCGCACGGGTCCGCCGGCCCGGTCGCACCCGGGTCCGGGGGCGCCGGTGTGCACGTCGCCAGCGCCGAGGTGACCCCTCGTCCAAGGACCAGCACGGTATCGACCGCAGTCTGCGCATCCGGCTGACAGATCCGCCGGGTCAGTTGCTGCTGCTTCGCGTCGAGGGCGTACGTCACGACAACCCTCGACGGTGACGTGAGGGTTGAGC
This sequence comes from Acidimicrobiales bacterium, assembly GCA_038213195.1. GTDB lineage: Bacteria > Actinomycetota > Acidimicrobiia > Acidimicrobiales > Ilumatobacteraceae > JAODBQ01. Next base: position 12,878 of record JBBQTN010000074.1, read on the forward strand.
GATCGATCCAGCTGAAGCGCACGACCAACGTCGCAGCCAGGTGCTGGATCGTCGCCGTCTGGTTCGGCAACGGCGCGAGGCAGCCGCTGCCCCAGTTGGTGGTGGAGACCCCGATCGCCGGGTCGAGCATCGCGCTCGTCGGATCCACGCCGCCCGCCGATTGCGCGTCGCGGTACAGGTAGCTGGCGATCAGCCCGGCGTCGATCGAGTCCTTGACCTGTCCGGTGGTCGCACTGGCGACGCTCAACGAGGTGAACAGCACAGCCACCATGACTGCGGAGACCACGCCACCGAGGACGATCGCGATCATCAACTCGATCAGCGTGAAGCCGCCGTCGGGCCGCCTGGAGCGGGAGCGGCAGGAAGAGCCGAGCTCGCCGCTCATCGGTTGATGCTCCACGTCTGCACGTAGGTCGCGGAGACACCGCCGGTGGGGCCCTGCTCGAAGTTGACGAGGGCGCGGACGATCACCGCGTTGGTGCCTCGACACGCCGGTGCGGTGATGAGGCACGCCGAGAACAGCACGTTGCGCTGCACGACGACGGTTCCGTCAGCGCCGCGTACTGCGCCGCAGACGTCGTCCCAGTCGACCCGCATCGGGAAGCCGTTGAGCACCGGCATCCCGCTCGCCAGCCCGTTCGGCGCCACCGATCCGCTGATCTGATTGCACGCCGTCAGCGGAGGCAGGGGCGAGCGCTCGTCGACCCGCGCTGGTACCGACGCCAGTCGCACCTGCGCGATCGCATATTCGACGGCTCCGTCGGCGGCGTACTCACGGTTGCGGATCGCCTCCAGGGTTGTGCGGTTGCTCAAGCTGGAGGTGACGAGGGCGGAAAGGCCGCTCGCGATCGTGCCGACGACGAGGACGACGACGATGGCCAGGATCAGCGTTGCGCCGCGATCTTCGTGGGCGCGCGCGTCGACACCTTCGTCACGTCGGCCGCGGACGCAGATCACGGCCTCCGCACTGCGATCTGCATCGTCTCGTGCAGGCCGGACGGTCCGCTGACGTCGAGGGTGAGCACGGTTGCGACCGTGCTGCTCGGGCACTGCGGCGTGGTCGGCGGATCGCTGATCACGGCGTGGTACTTGCCGGGTTCGGTGGAGACGACGAGCAGCGGGCCACCGGCGACGCAGGACCGGGCTGCGGCCTTGGTGGCTTCGGCGAAGTTGCGCATGATCTTGTCACCGGTCACGTTGGCGCGTTGCACATTCCCGGCCTCGCCGGCGTTGGCCAGGCCGGCCAGCAGAGCGCCGACCGTGAGGCCGGTGATGACGACCGTCAACAGGATCTCGATCAGCGACTCACCGGCGTCCGTCGCGCCGTCCGCAGCCCTCCGACGAAAACGCCCGGTCAGCCGACCACGCCCGTGCGGGTCGACGGCGATGCACACAGGGTCAGCGAGCCGGACAACGGTCGCTTCCACGGCATGTGCGTACCTCTTCATGGTTCCTTGCTCTCGATCTGCCGCGGTCCGCCGGAGACATGTCGGCGGCGCGACAGGCCGAGAACCCGGTGGTCAGGACCTGTACGCGGGCATGAGCCCGTTCGGGACGCGCACGTCCCGAACGGACAGGTTCGCCGCGGCTCAGGCCACTAGCTCTTGGTGGTGGAGCAGTCGAAGGTCGGTGCTGCGCCACCCTTCTCGTCGGGGACGATCGTCAACGTCCACGTGGCACCGACCGTCGACAGGCCGTCCTTGTCGACCGTGACGCCCGCCGGCAGTGTCAAAGCCGCGGACGTGCCGTCGCTGTTCCGCTCGACCATCTCGGTGAGGGTCGTCGGGTAGGCGTTGTTGGTCGCGTAGTAGACGACCGCGCCGGTCTTGGCCGCGTCCGCCGACGCCGCGCACGCCGACTTCGATCCCTTGCTGGTCAGGTTGCTGATGCCGAGGACGACCACGGCGGACAGGATGCCGACCAGCACGATGGCGATGAGGATCTCGACGAGGGTGAAACCGTCGTCGTTCCGCTCATCGTCGTGAAGGCCGCCCTTGGACTTGCGGTTGACGTATCTGTTCATGGTTCCTCGTTGTTCGGTGCGTCGCGCGTTGCGACTGGGGGTATTAACCTTTCGACGGTGGCAAACTGAGATCGCTCATTTCACCTGACCGAAGATGCTGTACATCGCCGAAACCTGTGCGACGGCGACGAATCCGACGATGGCTCCGACGAACAGGATGACGGTTGGCTCGAACAGCTCGGTGGCACGCTTGATGCTGAAGTTCACTTCGCGCTCATAGAAGGATGCGGCTTTGGCGAGCTGGTTACCGAGCGATCCGGTGCGTTCGCCGACCTGGATCATCTGGCGAGCGGCAAGTGGGAACATTCCTGACGCGGCCATCGGCTCGTACACGCCGCTGCCGCGCACGAGCGTGTCGCGCACGACCACCATCCGCTCCTGGAAGATCGAGTTGTTGGTGCTGTCCGCCGAGACACCGATCGCCTCCGGCAGCGGCACTCCGGCGGACGAGAGTGCGGCGAGCACGCGGCAGAACCGTTCCAGCGAGATCAGGTGGAACAGCTTTCCGACCATCGGCACCTTCATCGCGATGACGTCGCGGCGGCGCTTGCCATGATCGCCACCGGCCACGGCGTACGCCAGCAACATCACGACCCCGATGCCGGCGATGAGCTTCGGCCAGTCCTTCGTCATGAAGTCGGTGAACCCGAGCAGCATCCGCGTCGGCACCGGGAGCTTCGCCCCGAGGCTGCGGTAGAGGGCGCTGAACTTGGGGAGCACGAAGACCGACATGATGATCATCGCCGCGATGGCGACGAAGAAGACGACAGTGGGATACGTCATCGCGCTCTTGACCTGACGGCGTGCCTCGATGTCGCGCTCGAGGTACACCGCGAGTTGGGCGAGCACCGCGTCGAGGTTCCCCGTGTACTCCGCCGAGACCAACATCGCCCTGTAGTAAGCGGGGAACACGGCCGGATGGGCGGCGATCGACTCGACGAAGCTCGTGCCGCGCAGGATCGACACCCGGATCTCGGCGATGACCGCCCGCATCGGTCCGGACGCGGTCTCGAGCCCGACGGTCTCCAGGGCGTCGAGCACCGAGATGCCCGCCTCCAGGAACGAGGAGAGCTGACGTGAGAAGGCCATCACGGCGTCCGGCTTGACGGTCTTGCCGATGCTGAACATCGGCTTGCGCGGCGACTTCTTCTTCGCCCGTTCGGGAGGGTCGTCGGTCTCCGCCAAGTCGAGCGACGCAAGCACGTGTTCCGCCGTCGAGGGCTCATCGCGTCTTGCGGCGCGCCGCCATCCCCTATTCGCCCGCGGTGCGGCGATCTCGCTGGTCAACGGAGATCCCGATCGAGCGCGTCGACATCTGTGACGGTCAGAACCCCGCGACACAAGAAGCAGACGAAACTCACACCTGTGTATCGGTTGACGAAGTGCCGACTTGAGGCGTCAAGATCATTTCTGCCGAATCGAGCGATTTCGTCACGTTGCACTGCGAGGATGGCGGCATGCAGGGTGACGAGACGTGAGAGGCCGCGAACGCAAGCGGCAGCAGCACGCGGAGCCCGCCCCGACAGCGCAGGTCACGCCGATGATCTCCGCCGCCGCGAGGTCGCGATTGGGGGACGTCCTCGTCTCGGAGCACGCCCTGCTGCCGGAGCAGTTGGCGGGTGCGCTCAACCTGCAGATGGAGTCAGGACGCCAGCTGGGCACGATCCTCGTCGAGCAGGGCATGCTCGACTCCCGCGCCCTCACCCAGGCGCTGGCCAGCCAACTCGGGCTGCCGACCGTCGACCTACGCAAAGAGCGCCCGACCCCGGAGGCGCTGGCCCTCGTACCGGAACGCATCGCCCGGCGGTTCCAGATCGTGCCGCTGCGCCTCAACGGCAACGTGCTCGACGTCGCGGTCGCCGACGGGTCCAGCGAGGCGGTGCGCGAGGCGCTGGCGCGGCTCGAGGTGAGCGAGGTCAACGTGCTCCTCGCCCCACCGGAGGACGTGCTGACGTCGCTCAACACCAACTACCGCGTGCTCACCAACAGTGACACCGTGGTCCAGGAGTTCTGGAAGACGGTCGCCGCGAAGGAGACCATCGACGCCGTCGTCGGCGCCGTCGACGAGGCACCGATCATCCAACTCGTCAACCGGATCATCACCCAGGCCCTGCGCGACCGCGCCTCCGACATCCACGTCGAGCCGACCGATGGGAGGATGCGCATCCGCTACCGCGTCGACGGCGCGCTCCGCGAGGTGCTCAGCCTGCCGGCGTCGGCCGGTCCTGAACTGGTCAGCCGCATCAAGATCATGGCGGAGATGGACATCGTCGAGCGGCGCCGAGCCCAGGACGGGCAGTTCCAGATGACGATCGACGGCGCAGGCGTCGACATCCGCGTCGCCACGGGTGGCACGATCTGGGGCGAGACCGCAGTGCTGCGCCTGCTCGACAAGAGCAGGTCGGTCAAGCAGCTCGCCGATCTGGGCATGCCGGCCGACGGGCTCGAGCGGTACCTGTCGATCGTGCACAAGCCGTACGGGATGATCCTGTGCAGCGGCCCGACGGGCTCCGGCAAGACCACCACCCTGTACGCGACGCTCGCCCAGGTCAGCCGGACCGAGTTGAACGTGATGACGATCGAGGATCCGGTCGAGTACGTGTTCCCGGCGATCAACCAGATGCAGATCAACCTGCAGGCCGACATCACCTTCGCCGCCGGGCTGAAGACGATCCTGCGTCAGGACCCCGACGTGATCCTGGTCGGCGAGATCCGCGACGAGGAGACGGCGCGCATCGCGGTCCAATCGGCGCTGACCGGTCACGTGGTGATGTCCTCGCTCCACGCGACCGATGCGACGTCGGCGCTGTACCGCCTGATCGACATGGGCATCGAGCCGTTCCTCGTGGCCTCGTCGCTCGTCGGCGTCGTCGGGCAGCGGCTCGTGCGCAAGATCTGTCCGTCGTGCACCGCGCCGTACGAACCGGCGGCCCAGGACCGTGCCTCCTACGAGTCCTTCGGCGGCCCACCCAAGGCGACGTTCTTCCACGGTGTCGGCTGCAACTACTGCTCGGACACCGGCTACCGCGATCGGGTCGGCGTGTACGAGGTGCTGGCCGTCACCGACGAGCTCCGCGACCTGATGGTCTCGGCGGCGGCGCCGCAGGTGATGCGCGCGCTCGCGGTCGCGCAGGGGATGCGCACGATGGGCACCGAGGCGATGGCCCTCGTCGGCCGCGACATCACCACGATCGACGAAGTGATGCGCAACGTCTACGTCTCCTGACGGGTCTCGAGCCGGACGACCACAAAGGCGTGGGCGACGATGCCGGCAGCACTGCCAGACTGGCCGCGCATGACCCTGCCGAGCCCCACGATCACCGGTCGTCACGTCCAGTTGGAGCAGCTCCGCCGCGAGCACGTCGACGAGCTCGTCGCCGCGTCCACGGAGGATCGCACGACGTACGCGTGGACCTCCGTCCCGGCCACCACCGCGTCGATGTCCGCCTACGTCGACGACATGCTGCGCGAGCAGGCCGAGCGCGCGATGGTGCCGTTCGTGCAACGCCGGCTGAGCGACGGCGCGCTCGTCGGCTGCACCCGCTACCTCCGGCTCGAGTGGTGGGTGGGCCGCGACCTCCCGGCAGAGGTCGAGGTCGGCGGGACCTGGCTCGCCGCGTCGGCGCAACGCACGCCGATCAACACAGAGGCGAAGCTGCTGATGTTCGGGCACGCGTTCGAGGTCTTCGCGGTCAACCGGGTCGCCGTGTGCACCGACGTGCGCAACGAGCGCAGCCGGGCCGCGATCCTGCGCGTCGGCGCGACGTTCGAGGGCGTGCTGCGCAGCCACCGCGGTTCCTACGTCCCCGGCGAGGGGGCTCGCGACTCGGCGATGTATTCGGTGATCGCCGCCGAGTGGCCGGCGGTGAAGGCCAACCTGCTCGCCAGGCTCGAGCGCCGGCCGTGATCCCCCTCACGGTGCCGGCGTCTGCGGGCGACAGGTGAGCAGCGACGAGCGGCAGGTGATGTTGATCACGGGCGGGGCGCGGGGCATCGGCGCGGCGGTCGCCAGCGCCGCCGCCGCGACCGGCGCGACGGTGGTGGTCAACTGCTCGGCGAGCGTCGCCGCCGCGGATGCGCTGGTCGCTTCGCTCGGCAACGGTTCGATCGCAGTCCGGGCGGACGTCGCCGACGAGGGCGAGGTGCTGGCGATGTTCGCGCGCATCGACGAGACGTTCGGCCGCCTCGACGCCCTGGTCAACAACGCAGGCATCGCCGGCGGCTACGGCGAGCTCGACGTCGTCTCCGCCGACATGCTGGCGCGGCTGTTCGCGGTCAACGTCGGCGGCGCATTCATCTGCGCGCGCGAGGCGGCGAAGCGGATGCGCACCGATCGCGGCGGTCGCGGCGGGTCGGTGGTCAACATCTCCTCGAAAGCGGCCGTGCTCGGCGGCAGCGGCGAGTGGGTGCACTACGCGGCCACCAAGGGCGCGCTGGACACGATGACCACAGGGCTCGCCAAGGAGCTCGCCCCGTACGGCGTGCGCGTCAACGCCGTGCGTCCCGGGCTGATCGACAGCGACTTCCACAGCCACGCCCCGCCGGGCCGGCTGGAGCGGATGGCGCCGGGGATCCCGATGCTGCGCGCCGGCACGGCCGCCGAGGTGGCCGAGGCGGTCGTCTGGCTGGCGTCGCCGTCCGCGAGCTACGTCACCGGTGCCTTCGTCGACGTTGCCGGCGGTCGGTGACGCAGGCCCTGGCCATGCGCCGATCGCCCACCGAGCAACATCCAGGCGATCAGTGCAGTGCTCGCCGCGACGGCAACGGAGCCGATCAACACAACGGGTGGGAGGACGCCGGCGCCGTGGGTGTCGAACAGCCGCCCGAGCAGGAACGGGATCGTCAGGCCGCCGACGCCTGACGCAGCGATGAACGCCGCCGTCGACCCTCCCGACAGCGTGAGGTGCGCCTCGGCGAAGGCGATCATCGCGGCGAACTGCGGCGCGATGGACAGCCCGTAGAGGAACGTCGCCAACCACAACCACGCGCCGGGCCCGGCGAACGCAACGAGCGCGACGGCCGACACGAGCATCGCCGACATCGACCCGGCCAGCATCCACGCCGCCGTGACCCGGCGGGCGATCCTGATCGCGGCGACCCGACCGCACACGAAGCCGGTCCAGAAGATCGCGGTGACCCCTGTCGCGGTGTTCGCCCCACCGTCGCCGATCTGCTCGACGTACGAGTGGATCCACCCGGCGAAACCGGCTTCGACCCCGACATAGAGCAGGAAGAACAGGCAGATCGCGGCCAGCTGGCCTGTGCGTGCTGACCGGCGTGCACCCGGAGGCGTCGCCGGCGGGACGCGCGTCCGCACCGGCGCCTCGCGCAACGACATCGCCGCGACGCACCACACGACGATCACCGCCAGCGGGACTGCCACCGGCCACAGCGAACCGCTCCATGCCAGGGCGCGGTTGACGAGCAGCGGGCTGAGCAGCGCGCCGACGGCGAAGCACAGGTGCAGGCCGTTGAGCAGCGGGCCGGTCCCGTCGGGCCGGCTCCACACGACGATCGTGTTGCCGCTGACGTCGCAGCCGCCGAATGCCACGCCGAGGAACACGAACACGACGAACATCGCCGGCAGCGAGCGCATGAGGGCGAGCACACCGACGCCGGCCGCGGACGCGATCAGCGCCGCTGACCACCACCGGTGGCCGCCCCCGCGATCGACCAGTCGACCCGACACCAACGACCCGGCGATGTAGCCCAACGACTGCCCGACGAACACCAACCCGATCCCCGCGTCGTCGGTGCCGGCGCGGCGGCGCAGGTACGACAGCGCAGGGCCGGCGATCGTGCTCGCCAGGCCGAGCACCACGAAGGCGGCCAGGTACGCCATCACGGGAGGGCGGCCGGCCGCACCGGTACGACGCGACGTTGCAGCCGGCTCGACCATCGACCAGCCATGGTACGAGCACCACAGGCGGCGCTCCCCGACCCACTCCCGGCGGCGCCGCTAGGTTCGGTGGATGCGCACGCTCGTGGTGCTCGCCGACCCGGACCCGGCGAGCTTCAGCCACACGATCGCAGAGACCGTCGCGACGTCGCTGCACGCAGCCGGCCACTCCGTCGTCGCCCACGATCTCTACGCCGAGCGCTTCGCGGCGGCGATGTCCACTGCGGAGCGCGAGGCGTACCACGGCTCAGAACCGGTGCTCGACCCGCTCGTGCGCACGCACGGCGACGACGTGATCGCCGCCGACACGTTGATCTTCGTCTACCCGACGTGGTGGAGCACGCTGCCGGCGATCCTCAAGGGCTGGCTCGAGCGGGTGATGGTGCCGGGCGTCGGGGTCGTGTTCGATGAGCGCCACCGCGTCCGCCCGGGGCTGCGCCACGTCCGCAGGCTGGTGGGCATCAGCACGTACGGCTCGTCGCGCCGCCGGGTGCGGCTGGTCAACGACAACGGGCGGCGCACGATCGGGCGGGCGCTGCGGATGTCCACCGGCTGGCGGACGCGGGTGACGTGGCTCGCGTTGTACGGGTTCGACACGACAACGCGTGCGCAGCGCGAGGCGTTCCTCGCGGAGGTCGCGGCCGCGATGGGGCGGCTGTGAGGGTCTTCGTCGTGGCCTGCCGTCCCGTCGCCGATTCGCTGACGACAGCGGTGCTCGACCGTGTGCTCGCCGTGCTGCGCGGCGGCGGTCACGACGTGCGGATCAGCGACCTGTACGCGGACGGGTTCCGTCCCGCCGTGTCGGCGGCAGAGCATCACGCCGGGCGCGGCCCGATCGACCACGGCCCGACCGACCACGGCCCGATCGACCACGGCCCGACCGACCACGGCCCGACCGACCACGATTCGGTCGACCACGATTCGGTCGACCTCACCGCCGCCGCCGATCTCGCCGTGTATGCCGGCCGCCTGCGTTGGTGCGAGGCGATCGTGCTCGTCTACCCGACGTGGTGGAGCGGGCA
>JBBQTN010000075.1:0-21676 GCA_038213195.1 Acidimicrobiales bacterium
CAGGTAGCCGACGCACATCGTCGCCCCGACGATGAGCCCCATCCAGCGACGCACGAATCGCCAGACCCCCGACTCCGCCACGAACGCGGGTCCGACCGGCGCAACAACCCCGGCGGTCACGCCTTGCTCGGACCAACTCGAGGATCCAACTGCCGTTCCCTTTCTCGTCGGGAGGGATCACTGCAACGCCAAGCGCCGGACGGTACCGACCGTCGTTCATCGACGGGTGCTTGCCTGGTAAACCGATGGCAAACCCGCCGGTCCAAGCGTCCCGTCACGGTCCCCGGGGACATCGACGTCACCTACGTTGTCAGTGGACTCGAAGCCGGATCGTGGCGCATGCACCTCGCGGACGAATTGCTCGCCACGATCGTCGCCACCATCTTCAGCGTCGCCCGGCGCGTCGGGGACAACTCAGAGGAGGCGTTCGGCCCGGCGTTGACTCAGTCCGTGAAGACGAAGCGGCGCTCCATCTCCTCGCGCACACCGCCGAGGTGGGCGTAGTACTTCGGGAACCCGGCGTTGTAGTTGCCGTCCTGGCGCCGGTTGAACTCACCCTCGAAGTTGTAGTAGCCGGGCGTGCACTCGTGGTTGCGGTTGGTCTTGCCGCGATGCTCGATCACTTCTTGCACCCACCACTCCTCGGCCTCGGGGGTCACGTCGAGGGTGACGTGGTCGTGGCGGCGGGCGTAGTCGATGCAAGCGGCGATGTGGTCGCCCTGCGCCTGCAGCACGTCGGTCAGATTGAAGTTGAACGATGCTTGGTAGCCGCCCATGATGAACATGTTCGGGAAGCCGTTGGTATGGATCCCCAGCAGGGTGCGGATGCCCTCGGCGTACTTGTCCTGCAGGTCGACGCCGTTTTCGCCCACGATCCGGTTCCATGTGCCGGTCTTCTGCACTTCGAAGCCGGTGGCGTAGATCAGCAGGTCGAGGGGATACACGTTGCCGTCGAAGACGGGCCCTTCCTCGACGATCTCGGTGATGCCCTTGCCCCGCGTGTCGACGAGGTGCACGTTCGGCCGGTTGAAGGTCGGCAGGTAGTCGTTGTGGAAGCACGGCCGCTTGCACATGAACATGTACCACGGCTTCAGCGCATCGGCCGTGGCCGGGTCCTCGACCACCTCCTCGATGCGGCGGTGGATCCGCATCATGTAGTCGATGTTGGCGTTCTCCTGCGCGCGGATCTTCTGTTCGCGGGTCATCGGCGCGCTCTCGTCGATCCTGATGGTGAGCAGCGGCTCGGTGAACATCTTGGCCCGCCGCTTCGCCTGCCAGCCCGGCTGCAGCGTCGCCGCCCACTCGGGATCGGTCTCCCAGTCGTCGCGGACGTCGATCGACGACGGCGTGCGCTGGAAGATGAACAGCTCCTTGCTGTTCGCACCGAGGCCCGGCACGGCCTGCACGGCGGTGGCGCCGGTGCCGATGATGCCGACCACCTTGTCACTGAGCTTCTCGAGATCCTCGCCCGTGTAGTCGTAATCCCAGCGGCTGGTGTGGAACGAGTGACCCTGGAAGCGCTCCATGCCCTGGATGCGGGCCAGCTTCGGCTTGGTGAGGGTGCCGTTGGCGCACACGACGAAGCGGGCCCGCATCTGGTCACCGCGATCGGTGCCGACGTGCCACAGCCGCTCGTCCTCGTCCCAGATGGTGGACGTCACCGTCGTCTGGAAGACGGCGAGCTCGTACAGGTCGTAGCGCTCGGCGATCGCCCGGCAGTGGTTGAGGATCTCCTCGCCCGGCGCGTAGTGGCGCGACGGCACGTAGCCCATCTCGTCGAGCAGCGGCAGGTAGTCGTACGCGATCACGTCGCACGCCACGCCGGGGTACCGGTTCCAGTACCACGTGCCGCCGACGTCGCCACCCTTCTCGACGATGCGGATCGACTCGACACCCACCTCGCGCAGGCGCGCGGACGTGAGCAGAGCCGAGAAGCCACCGCCGATGAAGAGGACCTCGACGGTGTCCTCGATCGGGTCGCGCGGGATGACCGCCCCGCCGTACGGATCGGTCTCGTAGCGCGACAGCGAACCGGACAGCTCGGTGATGAACTGCCCCGTCCCTTCCGGACGGTACGAGAGGCGCAGGTCACGCTCAGCGGCGAACCGCTCCTTGATGTCGTCGTAGTACTGCTGCGGCCGCTCGACGCGCTCACGTCGAGGCGACCGAGCCGTCTTTGCCTCGCGAGGAGTGGACATCTGTGTCTACCTTTCGACGATCAGCCCCGACCGTGGAGGAGCAATGGTCGCGGCGTGGTGCCGGTGCACGCGCCCGACCCGAGCGTCACCTTACCGATCACGGTGATCTGAGTACCCCTCGGGCCGCTGCACAGTGGGGGACGGACAGGCGCTGCTCCGAGGGCGGGGCCTCGGGTTCCGCTGCGCACCGTCACCGGTACGATCCGCGCGATGACCGAGCACATCGGGCCCAGGTGGTTCAGCACAGCACTTGCCGCCGTACCGGAGGACCGTGCGGTGCGCGTGAAGGGATGCTCGATCCACTACTTGCGATGGGGTGACGTCGAACAGCCTGGCTTGGTCTTCGTCCACGGCGGCGCCGCCCACGCCCACTGGTGGAGCTTCATCGCGCCGCTGTTCGTCCCGCAGTACCACGTGATCGCCGTCGACCTCTCTGGCCACGGTGACAGCGGCAGGCGGGCGGTCTACAGCATCGAGACGTGGGCTGACGAAGTCATGGAGTGCGCACAGGACAGCGGCATGCGCGGCCGACCGGTGCTCGTCGGTCACTCCATGGGGGGCCTCGTGACGATCGCTGCGGCCAACCTCTACGGCGAGCAGCTGTCGGGCGCAGTGGTCGTCGACTCGCCCGTGCGCCGCCCCGATCCGGAGTCCGAGGAAGGCGAACGGGGGCGGATGTTCAGCAACCCCAAGACCTATGCCGATCTCGAGTCGGCGCTCAGTCACTTCCGGCTGCAACCGCCGCAGCCCTGTGAGAACGGGTTCATCGTCGACTTCATCGCCCGTCGCTCGCTGCGGGAGGTCGACGGCACGTGGATGTGGAAGTTCGACCCGAAGGTGTTCCTACGCCATCGCCAGGGCATTGACGACTACCTCGCCGATGTCCATTGCCGTATCGCCGTCTTCAAAGGACAACACAGCGATCTGGTGACGGCCGACGTGCAGGAATACATCGACGAGTTGCTTCACCGGAACTCGCCGATCGTCGAGATCCCCGAGGCCTACCATCATGTGCCGCTCGACCAACCGCTCGCGTTGGTCGCAGCGCTCCGCGCCATCCTCGCCGACTGGGAGCACTCGATCCCTCGCAACCGCGTCGACCGGGCCTTCCCGGCCACGGACTGACCGGCCGTCGCACCGCTCTGTCGAATCCGTTCACAGGTTCGCGGGGAGGAGGCCGAATTGGCGGTAGACCTCGGCGGCGTCCCAGAAGCTGCGCACCGCGACGATCTGCTCGCCGGCGACCGTGAAGAAGTCGACGCCCTCCATCGTGATCCGGCGGCCGGTCGGCTCGGGGGCGATGTCTCCGTACGGACCGACGTGGGTGCCGGTCGTGCGCCACCACATCACCACTCGATCACCTTCACCGATCAGTTCGACGATCTCGGTCGACACCCCGGTGAAGGCAACCTGGTAGCGCTGCACGTCCTCGCGCATCACGTCGACGCTCGTCCCGACGAACCCGGTCATCGCCGTGACGGCGTCGGGGTGCACGAAGCGCTCGATCGCCGCGATGTCGCCGTCCCCCCACAGCTCGAGGTGGAAGCGACGAACCAGTTCGCCGGGCTCCATGGTCGTCATCTGCTCCAACGAGTCGTCATCGGCCGCATGATGTCACCTCGAGCCGCCTGCGGCGACGGCCGCAGCGACCGGTAACACCACGTTCACGAAGCGGACACGCCGCCGCCCCTCTGATCGTTCACAGTTATCACCCAATGGGTTCCACGAGCTCTGCCACGGCGGCCGACGTCATCGACAACGAGCACCCCGCGCTGCGGCGGTGCTTCCATCCGGTGTGCCGTTCCAGCGACGTCGCCGACGGTGAGATCGTGAAGGTGACGCTGCTCGGCGAGGACTGGGCGGTCGCACGCATCGGCGATCAGGTGACGGCGCTGATCGACCGCTGCCCGCACCGGTTCTCGCCCCTGAGCGCCGGCTGTGTGGTCGACGGCACGATGCAGTGCGCGTACCACGGCTACCGGTTCGCGAGCGACGGCAGATGCGTGCTGATCCCGGCACTCGGCGCCGCTGCGACGATCCCACCGAAGGCCCACGCGCGTGCCGCTCACTCCGTGGAGGAGCGGTACGGCCTGATCTGGATCGCCCCTGACGCACCGCTGACCGGGATCATCGACGTCCCGGAGTGGGACGATCCGGCGTTCGTCGTCGTCCCGCTGCCGGACCAGTCCTGGCATGCCGGCGCGGGGCAGATGACCGACAACTTCCTCGATCTGGCGCACTTCCCGTTCACCCACCCATCCACGTTCGGCGACCCCGACGACATCGAGGTGCCCAACTACTCGGTCCAGCGCGACGGGTTCGCGTTCGTCTGCGACTACGCCCACTCGACGAAACGACTCGCCGATTCGATGGGGAGCCTGGGCGACGACTTCGAGGTTGCCCAGCGCCGCTCGACGTGGTGCTACGTGGCGCCGTTCGCGATCCGGTTGCGGATCGACTACATCGCCGACGGGGTGGTGCTGACGATCCTGTTCTTCCACCAGCCGGTCGACGCGACGACGACCAAGCTCTACTGCTTCGATCTCCGCGACGACATCGCCGACGGCCGGGTGACGGCCGAGGAGACCCGCGACTTCCAGATGGCAGTGGCGGCAGAGGACCGAGTGCTGCTCGAGCGGATCGTCACCAAGGCGACGCCGCTCGACGTGCACGCCGAGGTGCACACGCGCGCCGATCGGATCACTCTCGAGATGCGCAGGGTGCTGGCCGATCTCGTCGCCGCTGCCACGGGCGGCGCTGCGAGCGAGGCCGAAGCCGGCGCAGGAGACGAGCGGCGGTGAGCGCCGCCGTCAGCGGGGGCACGCTCGGCAGTCCGTCGCCGCTGCGCCGGTTGGCGCCCGGACGGATCGTCGCTCCGGCGATCGGCGTGGCCATCACGCTCTCGATCTGGATCGTGGGCGGCCGCGCCGGCTGGGCGAGCGGCATGGTCGTGACCCCGGCAGAGGCGATCCGACCGCTGTTCGGTGCGTCGCACAGCCTCTACGTGCGCGCCACGCGGGCAACCGTGTGGGAGGCCGGCCGCGGCCTCGCCATCGGCTCGATGGTGGCGTTCGTGGCAGCACTCGTGGCGACGGCCCTGCCGTCCCTGCGTGGCGCGATCAGCCGGCTCGCGGCGATCGCCAACGCCGCGCCGTGGGTGGCCGTCGCTCCGTGCCTGCTGGTGATCCTCGGGCGCGATCGCGGTCCGGTCGCCGTGGCCGCGATCGCCGTGTTCTTCTTCGTCTTCGTCTCGACCTCGGTCGGCCTCGCGGCGGCGCCGCGCTCGACGACCGACGTGCTCGCCGCGCTCGGCGCTCCGCGACGGTTCCGCCTGTGGTGCCTGCAGCTCCCCGGATGCTGGCCCGCTGTGGTCGATGGCCTCAAGCTCGCCGCGCCCGCGTCGCTGGCCGGCGCGATCTTCGGCGAGTGGTACGGCGCGCCGCGCGGTCTCGGGGTGCTGCTGATCAGCGCGATGCAGAGCGGACGCGCCGATCGGCTGTGGGCGGCTTCGTTGCTCTCGGCGGTGTGCGGTCTGATCGCCTTCGGGGCCCTGGCGGCACTGCGCCAGCTGCTGGTGCGGCGCTACGGCGCCGCAGTGGCCCGCGCTCCCGAGCCGCGGCGCACTCGTCGCCATCCGATCATCACCGTCGCCGTCGAGCTGCTGACCGTTGGCGTCATCGCCACCGGGCTGGTCGTTGCGTGGTACGCGTGGATCGAGCTCGACCATGTCTCGCCGCTCGTCGTCCCGCGGCCGTCGAGGGTGTGGCACGACCTGGTCAGCTCGCCGGGCGATTACGTGTCGGCGACGCTGGCCACGCTGACGACCGCCGCGATCGCCTTCGTGATCGGCGCGTTGGTCGGCGCTGCCGCAGCGGTGCTCGCGTCGCGTGTCAGGCTGCTGGCCGGGATCGCCGTCCCTGTGATCATCGTGCTCGCGGCCACCCCGCTGGTCGCGTTGCTGCCGCTGTTCGCGCGGGTGCTCGGGTACAACCCGTCGACGGTGCGCGCCCTCGCCGCCACGATGGTGTTCTTCCCCGTGTTCGTGTTCACCCGCTCCGGGCTGACGGCGGCGACGCGGCCGAGCCTCGACGTGGTCGACGCGCTCGGCGTCTCCGCGAACTCGCGGTTCAGGTTGGTGACGCTTCCCGCAGCGGTGCCGCACATCGTCAGCGGGGCGCGGATCGCCGCCGGCTCCGCTGTGATCGCGGCGGTGGTCGGCGAGAGCCTGATCGGCCGCAACGGCCTCGGTGTCGAGTTCTCGCGGGCCTACCGCCTGATCGAGCTGCCGCGCGCGTTCGGTGCGGCGATCGTGATCATCGTCGTCTCCGTCGCGGTTTTCGCCGCTGCCGGTGCCGCCGAACGCATCGTGCACAGCCGCTGGAGCTGACTCGACAACCATGAAACGAAAGGCATCCGCCATGAGCAATCGCAGGGATTTCCTGGTTCGGTCCGCCCGGGTCATGGGCGGCGCTGTCGTCCTCGGCCCCGCGCTGCTCGCCGCGTGCGGGAGCGACGACAAGTCGTCAGGGGCGACCGCTGCCCCGACGACAGCGGGAGCGACGTCCACGACCGGCGCTGCAGCGACGACGGCCAGCCCGGGCACCGCCACCACGACCGCGGCGGCGACGGCGACCACGAATGCAGCCGCGACGACGGCCGCGGGCACCCCGGCGACGACCACAGCTCCCGCGAGTGGTGCCCCCGCGTCGGTCGGAACGGTGCGGACCGCGTTCAACTGGGTGCCCGACGTCGAGTGGGCGGCGTGGTACCTCGCCGATTCGAAGGATCTGTTCGCGGCGAAGGGCGTCACCGCGAAGTTCGTGCACGGCGGCCCGAACACTCCAGCCGTGGCGCAGGTGCTGGCGTCGGGCCAGGCCGACGTCGGTGTCGCCAGCGACGAGCTGCAGCTGATCAAGGCCAACGCCGACGGCGCAGACTTCGTGATCCTCGGGGCGATGTACCAGAAGTCGCCGAACGGGTACTGCTGGCTGACCAAGACGCCGATCAACAGCGCCAAGGACCTCGTCGGCAAGACGATCGGCCTGACCACAGGCGACGAGATCCGCGTCAACGCGATCTTCAAGATCAACGGGTTGGCAGCGGACTACAAGTCGTTCGCGATGAGCTACGACCCCCAGCCACTGATCGACGGCGATGTCGACGTGATCACCTGCTACGTCACCAACCAGCCGATCCAGCTGAAGCTGAAGGGCGACGACGTCGCGTCCAAGCCGTACTCCGACTTCGGTCTGAAGGCGTACGGCGACGTGCTGTTCGCCTCGAAGAAGTACATCGAGGCCAACCGCGACCTCGTCGTCAAGTACCTCGCCGGCCTGCTCGCCGGGGTCGACGCGAACGTCGCCGACCCGCTCGCGGTCATCCCGTTGCTCACCGACGTCTACGGCAAGGACGCAGACATCGACGTGCCCTACTCGAAGGCCGGCAACCCCGCGTACATCGCCCTGCTCGACAGCGACTACACCGCCAAGAACGGACGGCTGTCGATCGACCCGGACTACCTCGCGAACCAGGTCTACCCGAGCTACGTCGCATCGGGGGAGACGAACCTCCCGCCCGTGTCGCAGCTGCTCGACGCGACGCTGATGGCGGACGCGCACAAGCTGTGAAGATCACCGGCGTCGATCCGCTCGTCCTCGGCTACCGGAAGTCCGATCCGCCGATGGCGCGCAACTTCGCGGTCGTACGCATCGAGACCAGCGACGGTTTCGTCGGCTGGGGCGAGGCCAGCACCAACTGGGGGCACAGCTACCCGACCGTGTTCGCCGCGGCGGTCAAGGATGTGTGCGCGGCGCCGCTGCTCGGCACCGATCCGACCGATGTGCGCGGACGGCTGGCGCAGCTGCACGTGCTGCTCGACGGATATCTGGGATGGGAGGGCCTCACCAGCCAGGTGATCGGGGCGCTCGAGATCGCCTGCTGGGACATCCTCGGTCAGGCCGCCGGCCTGCCCCTGCACCGCCTGCTGGGTGCCGCGAACCGGCCGCTGCGGCTGTACGGCACCGGCACGACGATGTTCGACGAGCCGGCGTCGTACCACGCGCGCTACTTCGACGACGCGATGGCCCACGGGTTCCGCGGGGTCAAGGTGCGCCTCGGGCGTTCGGTGGCCGACGACGTCGACACCGTGGCCGCGGTGCGCGACCGCGTCGGTCCGGACACGATGATCGGCGTCGACTCGTACTGGTTCCACGATGCGCGCACCGCCCTGGAGGTCGCGCAGCGGCTGCAGCCGTTGCGCGTCGGCTTCTTCGAGGAGCCGCTCCCGCAGATGCGCGTCGACGAGCTCGCCTGGCTCGCGGCGCGCAGCCCAGTGCCGATCGCCGTCGGCGAGCGCGTCTACTCCGTCGGCCAGTTCGATCACCTCGCCCGTGCAGGCGCAGCCAACGTGTTCCAACCCGATGCTTCGATCTGTGGCGGGATCGTGGCGTGCCTGGACATCGCCACCATCGCCCGCCAGCACGGGATCGCGGTGTACCCGCACGTCGGCGGCCCGACGATCATCGGCCTCGCGGCGAACCTCCACTGGGCCGTTGCGGCCGACGTGCCGTGGATGGAGTACGACATCGACCCGTGGCAACCGCTCGTCGACCAGCTCGGCGCGTCGGGCGCGAATGGTCCGCTCGGGCTGGCGTCGGTGGTCGACGGGACGATCTCGCCGCCGGACGAACCGGGCCTCGGTGTCGCCCTGCCCGACGACGTCGCCGAGCGGTTCCCGTACGTGCCGGGCGACACCTACGCCGAGGTGTTCCCGGACCACGAGACCGGCCGCGCCCGCTCGTGAGAGCGGCGCTCGACGCACCCGTGATGTCCGCTGCCGGGTTCGAGATCAGCGGTCTGCACAAGGAGTTCACCCTCGGCAGGAGCCGGCTGGTGGCGATCGAGTCGGTCGACATGGTCACCCCGGTGGGCAGCATCACCGCGCTCGTCGGCCCTTCGGGCTGTGGCAAGTCGACGGTGCTGCGGATCCTCGCCGATCTCGACGTCCCGACGGCGGGGACCGTGCTGGTCAACGGCGAGCCGCCGAGCGTGGCCCGCCGTCAGCACCACCTCGGCATCGCCTTCCAGGACCCGGCGCTGCTCGCGTGGCGGTCGGTGCGCGACAACATCCGCCTGGCGCTGCAGGCCACCGGGTCGACGGTCGGGCGAGGCGAGATCGACGACTTGATCGAGCTCGTCGGCCTGTCGGGCTTCGCGAAGGCGCGCCCGTCGCAGCTGTCGGGCGGGATGCGTCAGCGCGTCGCGATCGCCCGCGCGCTCGTCACAGGTCCACGCGTCCTGCTGCTCGACGAGCCGTTCGGGGCACTCGACGCGATGACCCGCATCCGGATGAACATGGAGCTGCAACGGATCTGGATGGAGCGCTCGACGACCACACTGCTGGTCACCCACTCGATCGAGGAGGCGGTGCTCCTCGCCGACCAGATCGTCGTCATGTCACCGCGCCCATCGCGCATCCTCGCGACGATCACCGTCGATGTGCCGCGTCCACGCACCGCAGCGATGCAGCGCAGCCCCGAGTTCCACGCCGTCGCCGATTCGGTGGCGAGCCTGCTGCTCGACGACCACAACTCGCCGGACGGCTCCTGATGCCGTCGCCGACGGCGCCACGCCCGACCGCGACCCCGGGTGCGCCGCCGCAGCTCGACCCGATCAGCCGCGGGCTCGGCCGGGCGATCCGATACGCGCGCCAGCAGGCGGGGATGTCGATGCGCACGCTCGCCTCGCGGTGTGGGGTCAGCCAGCCGTTCCTCAGCGAGGTCGAGCGAGGCATGTCGACGCCTTCGATCGCCACCCTGTACCGGATCGCCGAGGCGCTGGACGTCCATCCGGCGCGGCTGCTCCCGTCAGCGGGCCCTGGCGACGTGCACGTGGTGCGCGCCGCCGAGGGCCGACGGGTCGCGTCCAGCGAGCGCCCGAACTCGGCCGTCGGCCGCGTCGTCTTCTCCGACGACGACCTGGGTCTCGAGGTCTACGAGTACATCACCGACGCCGGAGAGGACCTGGACGTCTGGTTCGAGCATCCAGGCGAGAAGGTGCTGTACGTCGTCGAGGGGGCGCTCGCCGTCGAGCTCGACGGGCGGCCGACCGAGCACCTGCGCACCGGCGATTGCCTCGTCCATCCAAGTTCGATCGCCCACCGCTGGACGGTCGAGGGCAGCGATGTGGTCCGGCTGTTCCTCGTGGCCACGAGACCGCCATCGCCGACGCCGGTGGCTGGCGTCCCTCACGACAACTGACCTCGGCGCTCGGATCCTGCCGGAGAGGCCGACTCCGCTGCCGCGCGGCACGCACCGTTCGCCGCGTCGTGGCCTCTTCTTCGCGCTCGCGCGGTCAGGACTCCTCGAACAGTGCCTCGCCGCGGCCGAGGCGGGCGGCGATGCGGACGACCTGGGAGAGCTCACGACGCGTCGGGGTGTGGGCAGCGAGGAAGCGGGCCGTCCCGGCGAGGATCAGCGCGCCCTCCTCCGACCCCGGCGGCCAGGCGTGGAACTGGCGGACGGCGGCCTCGTACGTCTGGAACCAGTGGAACTGGGCGTCCTCGGTGAGCAGCGCGTGTCCGATGACGGCGACGGCACGGGCGGGATCGCCGCCGCGCGTGAGGTGGCGATAGACGATTGCGCCGGCCTCGTCGATCCGGCCCTCCTGATCCCAGCAGCGATCGAGGTCGGCGAGGTCGCCGGCGCCGTCGGGCGCAGGGCCCGGGAGCCGGGCGGCGGGGACGTTCAGGAACCGGTCCAGGTAGACCCGCATCGCGGTGTGGTACACGGCGCGGAGCAGCTCCGGGGAGTCGGCCCGGCGGATCGCCTGGTGCACGGCGTTGGCGGCGGTGAAGGCATGGTGCACCTCGTCCCAGTCACCGTGGTCGTTCTGGGTGTGGAAACGGGTGATCCGCAGCGCCGCGGCGTAGGCGACCGCTCGGCTGAGCTCCTCGGGTGTGGCGCCAGCGGAAAGGGCGTCGTCGATCGAGGCGATGACCTCCGTCGGGTCCTCGGACAGGATCGCCCAGGCCAGCTTGGCGACGCCGCCGCCGTGGTCGAAGCCGTCGCCAGCGGCCGCCAGCCGCTCGGGCAGGCTCGCAGTCGCCGTGCGGATCATGCCGGCGAGGTCGTGGGGGAACCGCCAGGCGCCACCCTCCTCGCTGCGGCTCGCCGAAGCCGTCTGCGCAGCCAGGGTCGGCAGCTCCATCGCCGCCGAGTCCCAGCCGAGGTGGTCGAGCACCTCGAACGCCTTGTTCGTGAAGTCGACGGTGTGGCCGCCGTCGATGAACACGTGGTCGGTGACCGCGGCGAACATGATGTCGGCGACCTCGGTGACACCCGCCGTGGCGACGGCCGATACCAAGGTGCGCTCGGCCGCGTCGGCCGAGCGGGTCTCGACGAACCGTCGGTACCAGCCGGCGAGCCGCGCGGTCGGGATCGGATCGCCCAGCGGGAGCAACGGGAACCACGGCGGCCGTCCGCGGGTGTCTCTCGACACGAACGCCAGCCCGTGGACCAACGCCAACCCCCGATCCTCCGGCGGCAGGTCGTCGACCACGTTCGCCATCGCCGTGAGCACGGTGAGACCGGCCCCCCAACCGGCGTCCCGGTAGTGGCTGCCGAACTCGACACCCTCACGCACGATGTCGCGAGCCGCAACGCCGCTGTCGAGCAACTGCAGCACGGCCTTGGCGATGACCAGGTTGATGCCCTGCTCCAACCCGTCCCGCAGGCGCCCCATCAGGTGGGTCGCCCGGTCCGGCTCGGCGTCGACGACCACGCTCACTCGACCGTCGTCGATCTCGACCGGGTACACGCGCACGTCGTCTGCCCAAGGATCGAGCGTGCCGCCCGAGCTCGCGTCGAAGCGCGCGTTGTGCCAATGACACGTCAGCAGGCCGCTCTCGACAGATCCCCGGTGCAACGGGAAGCCCATGTGCGGACACCGATCATCGAGAGCGAACGCAGCTCCGTCGCTCCAAAGCACACAAATCGGCTGCGTGCCGGCCTTGCCGACGATGCAGCCCGTCCGGCGCAGCTCCTCGAGCGTCCCGATCGTGACCCGCTCACCCATCGCGGCCTCCAGAACGACGTAGCGATCAACCACGTGCATCCTGCCAGAGCGCCGTGCCACACGGCGGCCGCCGATGACAGCGGACCGTCGGACGAAGGACTCAGGTGCCAGGGAGTCGATCGGCGTGCGTGCCGTGCCGCCACAGCGCAGCTGCGCGGGCGACGGAACCCGGTCCGGCTGATGCGAGCCTCTCGGCGAGGCCGACGATGCGAGCATCGAGCGCGTCGGAGGGCGCGACGTCGCTGATCCAGCCGTTGGCCAGCGCAGTCGTGGCACCGACTCGTTGCTCGAGGGCGCCGAGGGTCATCGCCGAACGCATGCCGATGATCGGCGCGATCAGCCGCATCACTGCAACGGGCAGCATCCCCACCCGCGACAGCTCGGGGAGCCACAACCACGCATCGTCTGCGGCCACGACGATCGGGCAGGACAGCGCAAGAGCGACCCCTGCGCCGGCGGCCCCTCCGCGCAGACCACACACCCACAGGAACCGGCCGTTCATCACCTGATCAACCATCCGCTCGAGCGGCGTGGTGTCGGTGCCCCCGCTCGCCTCGGCGAGATCCGCTCCGGCGCAGAACAGCGGACCCGCGCCGGAGAGCGTGCAGACGCTCACGTCCGTCTCCGCCAACACCGTCGTGACGGCCTCGAACTCCGCGGCCATCTGCATGTTGAGCGCGTTCCGTTTGTCCGCCCGGGTCAACCGCAGGTGAGCGACGGCCCCTCCCACCGAACACGAGACGAACTCGCCACCGAACGGGTTCGGATGGTCAGCCACGTCGCCACGGTACGAGTCGACCGTTCCGCTCCCGTCACCGACTGCCGGCACGCCGTGTGCGTCAGCTGATCTCGGCGAGGGCGGCGGCGAGTGGTTCGACGATGGCGGCGTCGTGCGGGGTGTTCAGGTAGACGATGCAGACATCGGCGCCGGCATCTCGCCAGCGGGCCACCGCGTCCTGGATCGAGCGCGGGTCCTGGGCCGCGCCCAGCCGGACGTTCACGGAACGTTCGATCTCCCGCGGGTCGCGTCCCACGTCGGCGCAATGACGATCGAGCACCTCACCCTTGGCCTGCCATGCGCCGACATCGCCGATCGTCGAGTTCCAGTGCTGCGCGTACTTGGCGACGATCCGCAACGTGCGCTTCTCACCGTTGCCGCCGATCGCAATTGGCGGATGCGGACGCTGGACGGGCTTCGGCTCGCACCACGCATCGGTCAGTGTGAAGTGCTCGCCCGCGAAGTTGGCACGGTCGTCACTGAGCAGACGGATGATCACCTGCACGCCCTCCTCGAACTGGTCGAACCGCTCCTTCAGCGGTGGCAGCCGGATGCCCAGCGCGTCGGATTCCTCCTGGTTCCAGCCGGCGCCCAACCCGATGATCAACCGGCCGTTGCTGACCACGTCGACCGTGGCGGCGATGTTCGCCAGCACCGACGGATGACGATATGGCATGCCGGTCACCTGGCAGCCGAGACGCAACCGCGACGTGCACGCGGCCATCGCCGCAAGCATCGACCAGCCTTCCATGCACGGCCCGGCCCGGTCCGAGAAGATCGGTTCGAAGTGGTCGAAGTTCCAGGCCGATTCGAACACCTCGAGCTGATCGGCTGCCCGCCACACGTCGAGCATCGCCGACCAGGTCGTGTTCATCGGGGCGGTCTTGAGTCCGTAGCGCATGGCCTACGACCGTACGCTCCGCCGCGCGTCCACGCAGCACGGCCCCGATGGCGTGCCGGTGCCGTGCTTCCCGAGCACTGCTTCCTGCCCTGACGCTCGGAGCGACCACGCCGCGCCGTCGATCACCGTCGTGTGGATCAGGCGCCTTCGGCGGTGGCCTTCATGCCTCGCAACGTGGCGCCGATGCTCTCCTTGGCGTTGGCGGCACGTCGAGCAACCTCGTCCTCGCCGCCCATGTCGAGGAAGAACGCCGTGTTGCGCATCGTCCACTCCTCGGTCAGCAACGTGCCCTCGCCGTCATCGTCCAACCGGTACCGCCACAACGCCAGGTTCATCTCGGTGCCACCCGTGACGAACCCGTACGCGCGCGCCTCGTCGCGCTCGACGACCTCCACCGGGGCCTTCCACTCCGCCCCGTCGCGCTGGTTGACTCCGACGAACTGATCGCCGACCTGACCGGATCCCGCCTGACCGTCGGACCCCTTGCGCCACCGGCCGCCCGTGTTCTCCGAGCTCCATTCGCCGTAGCGCTCCATCGCCGTCACGAGCTCCCACACCCGCTCACGGGGCGCCGCGATGCGGATCGATTCGGTGTAGCTCGGCAGTTCGGACCCGTCAGGTGCACTCATGCGAGACAGCGTCGCGCAGCGCCTCGCCGCTCGCCGATTCGTGCGCAGCCCGACGAGCCCGACTCGGCTCCGCAAGCCAGCCGCACACCTGCGATCACACCGGGATGCGGTACAGCGCGGCGGCATTGTCCTGGAGGACGAGACGGCGGGTGGGCGCGTCCAGCTCGGCGAGCGAACTGCGGATGTGGTCGAGGCCGTCGGGATAGAGACAGGTCGGGTGGGGGAAGTCGGTCTCGAACAACACCGTTTCCGCACCGAGGACCTCGATCGCACTGCGCAGACCGGAGCGTTCGAACCAGAAGCAGCTGTAGAACTGGCGCCTGTAGTACTCCGACGGCGTCAACGACAGGTGGCGACTGTCGTTCGGCATCGTCTCGCTCATCTCGTAGTCGAGCGCGTCGAGATAGAACGGCATCCAGCCGACCCCGGACTCGACGGCGACGAACTTGCATCCCGGGAAGCGTTCGGGTATCCCGCCGTAGATGAGGTTGCCGATGACACGGGCATTGCCGAGGAAGAGGTTGGCGGAGCCGAGGGCGAGACGCGCCTCGTTGCCGAGGGATGGCCACGGCGTCTTGCCGTAGAAGTCCATCTCCCGTTGGCTGGAGCCGATGTGGAAGTTGATCGGCAGCCCGAGCTCCTGGCACGTCTCGAAGAACGGCGCCCAGGCTGGTTGCGACAGGTCCGCCAGGCCGGCGTCCTCTGGGTTCGAGCAGGTCACCACGCCGCGCAGACCCATGGCCGAGCAACGGCGCACCTCGGCGACCGCCGCATCGAGATCCCACCACGGCACGAGCGCCATCGGGAAGATCCGGCCACCCGACGCCTCCTGGAACTCCGCTGCCGCGTCGTTGTAGATCTGCGCGCACGCCAGCCTCAGCGCCGTGTCAGCGACCCGCAGGAACGCCTGGTTCCCGAACCCGGCGACGTTCGGATACATGATCTGGGCATGGACCCCGACCCGGTCCATCATCGCGAGGCGAGCCGGGACCTGCGACGACGCGTCATGCACGTCGTCGACCGGCATCTTCATCCACCCGACGCCGTACATCTTGGCTCCGTCGCGGGCGATCACGCTCGACGCGCCGGTGCCACCCAGATCGATGTCGTCACCGACGATCCAACGCATCCGCCCGTCGATCTCACGCTGGCGCGGCACCAGATCGCGGTACTTCGCCGGCGCCCGGGACGTCCAGAGATCCGCTGGTTCCGACAGATGGGTATCGACATCGATGATCCTGATCCCAGCGAACACATCCGAACCGGCTCCGCTCACCATGGCCTCCTCGCGGTTGATGGCGTCAGCCTGGCTCGGCGACGACGAGCACGTCGAGCTTCAGCCCGAACTTGTCGGCCAGCGCCCGCGCGTCGGCGAGCACCTGCCCGCCGATCTCCTCGGCCAACGCCGCATGGATCTGGTCGAGGCTCGGGAACTGCACCTCCGTGATCCGGAAGTAGGGGCCGTCGATGCAGCGCGAGGTCTTCACCGACGTCTGTCCGGTGAGCCGTTCGAGCTTGGGCATGTGGGATCCGAGGTAATCGTGGTCGAAGGCGTTGACATCCGCCGGCGTCGTCCACAAGCCAATGAGCCTGACCACGTCAGCACCTCCCCGCGACCCGATCGTGCGGCCACCGTAGCCCTCAGGTGCGGCGGCCACCGCACGCGAACAGTGAGCGCAGCTCGGTATGCCTGCGGCGGTCTGCCTTTCGCGCCGTCGGGCGGTGAAGGACCGAGTTCACGGGCGGAGCACGGTGTCAGTCGTCGAAGATCGTGGCGATGATCTGCTCGGGGAAGCCCTCGACCGAGGTGAGCACCTCGTTGATCTGGTCGCGGCTGAAGCCGAGCTCCTCCATCACGTCTGCGGTGTGCTCGCCGAGCAGCGGTGGAGGGCGGTGCGCCCCGCGACCGGGCGTCTCGCCCAGGTTGACCACGTTGCTGACGACCCGCGCCGTCCCGAACTTCGGCACGTCGATGTCGACGAGGTAGTCGTTGGCGAGGACCTGCGGGTCGACGAGCAACTCGGTGTAGTCCTGCACCCGCTCGTGGATGATCTCCGGCTGCCCTGCGAAGAACGCCGTCCACTCGGCGGTCGTCTTGCTGGCGAACGCGTCGCGCACCTTCTCGCGGATCTCGTCGACGCCATCCATCGAGCCGCGGGCTCCGATGCGCTTGGCGCCGCTGTTCCACCGCGGGTCCATCACCACGTCGGGACGGTCGACGAAGATCCAGAAGTCGTCCCACGACTCGTTGCTCATCGCCACGGCGAGCAGGAACGCGCCGCCGTCCTTGGTCGCGTAGACACCGTACGGGCAGAGGATGTTCGGGTTGTGCTGGCCGGAGCGACGAAGCGGCTCGTCACTCATCGTCGTGTGGGCGATCTCCCACGCCTGGATCCACATCATTGCGCCGAGCGCGGACGTGTTCACCTCCTGGCCGCGGCCCGTCCGCTCGCGTGCGAACAGCGCTGTCATGATCCCGAGCGCGAGTTGCATCGAACCGGAGTGATCGGCGACGGCCGCGCCCGGCGGCATCGGGGGGCCGTCCGCCGGCCCGGAGATCGCCGACAGACCACCTCGGGCCTGGGCCGCGCCGTCGAGCATCGCCTTGTCGGCATCGGGTCCGCGCTGCCCGAAGCCCGAGACGCGGGCGTACACCAGGCGCGGGTTGTGCGGTGCCACCTGCGCGTAACCGAGCCCCATCCGTTCCAGTGCCTCGCGTCGGTAGTTCGTCACGAAGACGTCGGCGCTGGCCATCAGGCGCGCCAGCACCTCCCGCCCGAGCACTGAGTGCGCGTCGATCGCGATGCCCCGCTTACCGCGGTTCATCGCCACGTACTGGGGGCTCATCACGTCCGGCGGCAGGGAATAGCCGGGCGCGCGCACGTACCGGCTCAACTCGCCGAAGGGTGTCTCCACCTTGATCACGTCGGCGCCCATGTCGGCGAGGTACGCCGCGGCGTGCGGGCCCTGGATCGCGACGGTCATGTCGACCACCGTGAGGCCGGTCAGCGGACCGTCGCGCAGCTCCGCTGTCGTCATCCCATCGCCTCCTGCGGACGCTGTCGGTGCGGCCACCCGTCAGCCGTGACCGTGACGCAAGAGCCGGCCCGGCGTGGCGCCGGTGCACTCCCCGTCGGTGAACGTCGTCTGCCCGTTGACAATGATCTCCTTGTAGCCCCTGGCGCGCTGCACGCGCCGCCACTCGCCCCCCGGCAGGTCATGGGAGACCTCGCCGGTCCAGCGCGGATCCATGTCGAGCTCCTCCATGTCGTAGACGACGACATCGGCCGCCGCGCCCTCGCGCAGCACGCCACGGTCGCGGAACCCGGCCGCGTGCGCAGGCAGCGCGGACAGGCGGAAGTGCGCCTCCTCCAGTGTCACCTTGCCCTCGTCGCGAACGAGCCACTTCAACATGTCCGTCGGCCATGCCCCACCGGTGAAGAACTTGGTGTGCGCACCGCCGTCGGAGACGCCGGGCAACGTGTACGGCACGTCCATCAACTCGGCCATGAAGTCGGCGTTGGAACCCTTGTCCGGTCCGAGGAACTCGGCCTTGAGGTCGGTGGCCAGCGAGAGGTCGAGCATCACCTCACCGGGGTGCTTGCCCTCGTCGCGGCCGATGTCGGCCAGCGAGCGCCCGACGTAGATCTGCAGCTCCGGCCGGCGGGCGACGCCTTGCACGACGAGATCCTCGATCGAGCCGCCGACGCCGGGACGCAGCTTGCGGTAGACCACCTTGTTGCGCTCCTCTTCGGCGACCATCGCCTCGCGCAACTCGGGGTCGGCCATCTTCGCCAGCTTCTGCTCGTGGCTGCCCGTTGTCAGCGCACGCCACGACTTGGAGAAGTCGTAGAGGTTCCAGTCCTCGAGGCTGAACACGAACCCCGAGCGCACCGTGGCGCACTGGCCGTAGACCTGCAGGCCCTGGGCCCAGCATTGGCGCAGCCACTCGAGCGACTTGCGGTGTGGATCTGGGTTGCGCCGGGTCGGGGCGATCGCGTTGTGGATCACCGGCCGGCCTGACACCGCAGCGAGGCGCTCGACGAAGGCGAGGTCCTTCTTGATCTTGCCCGTCGCCTGCGTGATCTGGATGAACCCCTCGCCGCGCGCCGCGAGAACCTCCGCGAGGCAGAGGATGTCTTCGTCGCACATCGTGTCGGTGACCATCGGCGTCCCGTCGAAGTCGGCCTGCGTCGAGTTGCGCCCGAGCCGTTGGATCGAGAAGCCGCACAGCCCGGCGTCCATCCCCTCGTCGAGCAGGCGCTGCATCTCGCCGCGCTCTGACTCCGTCGCAGGCCTCGTCTTCGCTGCGTCGAGCCCCATCACGTACGTCATCAGCCACGCGGTCGGCATGTACTGGATGCAGTTCACCCCGAGCGGGGCGGCGGCCAGCGAGTCGAGGTACTGCGGGATCGTCTCCCAGTCCCAGTGCGGCAGCATCCCTTGCACCATCGAGTCGTACGGGATCGCTTCCGTGCGGGTCATCGTCAACATCGACCGGTCGCGGAAGTCCGGCCTGACGGGGGCGAAGCCGAACCCGCAGTTGCCCAGCACGACCGAGGTCACGCCGTGCCAGCCGGAGATGGTGCAGTACGGGTCCCACCGGATCTGCGCGTCGTAGTGCGTGTGCAGATCGACGAAGCCCGGCGCGACGATCAGTCCATCGGCGTCGACGACCCTGTCCGCGCCACCCGACGCACGGCCGCCGAGCTGGGCGATCTTGCCGTCGGCGATCCAGACGTCGCCGCGGTAACGCGGCCTCCGCGTGCCGTCGACGACGGTCCCACCTTTGATGTGGATGTCGAACGCAGCCATGCCATTCCCCCCTCGTCAAGGCCCCCCTGTGACCCGGCACACGCTACTCCCACCCGACCGAGCGCATCTGCTCGTGACGTGAGACCGGTCCGGCACCGGACGGGTCCTGCAGGATCGCTCAATGTGTGCTCGACGCGACGAGCTCGCGTTGCGGCTCGTCGGTCGAGCCGCCTTCGCCCGCGTGGATGCCGACCCGATCATGGATGCGCCGCATCCATGCCGGCGCCCACCAGTTGGCGTCGCCGGCCAGACGCATGAACGCCGGCACGAGCAGCCCGCGGATGATGGTCGCGTCCATCAGCACGGCGAGCGCCAACCCGAGCCCGAACATCTTGATGAACGTCACCCCGCTCGTGGCGAAGGCCAGGAACGTGACGGCGAGGAGCGCCGCTGCGGCGGTGACGATCCGGCCGGTCCGCTCGAGGCCGGCGGCGACGGCGTGCGCATTGTCGCGGGTGCGGTCGTACTCCTCCTTGATCCGCGACAGCAGGAAGACCTCGTAGTCCATCGACAGGCCGAAGGCGATGCAGAACATCAGGATCGGCATCGACGTGTCGAGCGTGCCGTTGGCGGTGAACCCGAGCAGACCGGAGCCGTGTCCTTCCTGGAAGATCCAGACCATCGCCCCGAACGTCGCCGTGAGCGACAGCAGGTTGAGCACGATCGCCTTGATCGGCACGAGGACGCTGCCGAAGACGAGGAACAGGATCACGAACGTGATCACAGCGATCATCCCGAGGGCCAGCGGGAGCCGGTCGGCGATCGCGGCCTTCGTGTCGATCAACTGCGCTGCCTGACCCTCGACACCCGCGTGCACGCCGGTGGGGAACGGGGCGTGGACGGCCCGGATCCGCTCGACCAGCGCCTCACCCTGCGCCGACTGCTGGGCGACCGACGGGGTGACCGCCAGGTACACGCCCGTCGCGCCCGATGCGTAGGTCGCGCTGCGCGGCGTCGGCGCAGCGGCCAGCTCGCCGGCGCGGTACGTGCCCGTCAGGGTGTCGACCTGGGCGACGTCGGGCAGCGCCGAGACCTCGTCCGCGTAACGGTCGAGGAGCGTCGTGCCGGTGGCCACGTCGAGCCGCGGCACGACGATCGCGAACGAGCCGCTCGTGTCGGTGACGAAGTCGCGGCCGATGGCGTCGCTGACCTGGCGGGCGGGCGCGTCCTTGGGCAACGCGTCGGCCGTGGGCAGCGCGAAGCTGACCCGCAGGAACGGGATGCCGAGCACGACCAGCAGCGCGATCGCCCCGGCGGCGATCGGGATCGGCCGGCGCATCACGCCGACGGCGAGCCGGTGCCAGAACCCGGCACCGCCGACCTTCTGGCCGCGCTTGGCGAAGCTGAACCGGTTCACCCGGGCGCCCAGCACGGCGAGCAACGCCGGCAGCGACACGGTCGCCCCGATCGCGGCGACGACCACCACCGAGATCCCGGCGTACGCGAACGAGCGCAGGAAGTACAGCGGGAACACGAGCAGGGCGACGAGCGAGGCGGCGACGGTGACGGCCGAGAACGCGACCGTGCGGCCGGCGGTCTCCACGGTGCGCACGACCGCATCATGGGGGGCGACACCGTGGCTCAGCTCCTCGCGGTAGCGGTTGACGATGAACAGGCTGTAGTCGATCGCCAGGCCCAGTGCGAGGGCGGTGGTGAGGTTGATCGAGTAGATCGACACGTCCGTCACGGAGCCGATCACGAACAGGCTGAAGAACGTCCCGGCCATCGCGATCAGCGCGACCACCAGCGGGAGGCCGGCGGCGATCAATCCGCCGAACACCAGCACGAGCAGGATCAGCGTGGCCGGCACGGAGATTCCCTCGGCCTTGCCGAGGTCGCTGCCGATCTGCGTGCCGAGGTCCGTCGACACCGCGCTCGAGCCGCCGACGGCAACCGTGACCGCGCCGTGGTCACCGCGCAGCTGGTCGGCCAGACCGGCGATGTCGTCGTCGCTGCCGCTGATGCGGGCGACGATCAGCGCCTTGGCGGCGTCTCGGCTGCGCAGTGCGGGCGCGTCGCCGAGCGTCCAGTACGACACGACCTGGCCGGCCCCCGGCGCCGCGGCGATCTCGGTGGTGAGCTGTCCGGCCGCGGCGACGACGTCCGGCGCGTCGACGTTCCCGCCGGTCGCGCTGACGAGCAGCACGAGGTTCGGGTCCCCGGCGTGGAACTGCGTGTGCAGCAGATCGTGGGCCTTCGTCGACTCTGCGCCGGGGTCGCTGAAGCCGCCGCTGCGCAACTTGCCGAACGCGCCGGAGCCGAACGCCCCGGCGATGACGAC
>JBBQTN010000076.1:0-21295 GCA_038213195.1 Acidimicrobiales bacterium
CCGGCACGGACATCGTCGCGATCTTCCACGCCGACGATGTGCTCGAGCCGGACTACGTCACCACCATCCGCTCCGGTCATGCCGGCGCACCGCACGCCGCGCTCGTCGCGCCGATGGCGACTGCGATCGATGCCGATGGCCGTCACATCGACACCGTCGTCGACAAGGTCAAACGCCGCTACTGGCCACGTGGACACCGCTCCGAGCTGCGCGGCGACGACGGGCTCGCCCGTCTGATGCGCGCGTTCTTCGTGTACTGCCCGGCAATCTCGTACCGCGTCGCGCTCCTCCCGCGGGACGGGTTCGACCTGCGCTGGAAGCAGGTGATGGATCTCGACCTGTTCGCGAGGGTGCTCCTCGACGGTGGGACGATCCTCCTCGATCGCACTCCCGTCTACCGCTACCGGCGACACAGCGGCACCGTGACCTCGCAGAACGCTCGCTCGTTCACTCGGCTGATCGAGGAGACCCGCCTCGCCTACGAGGTGGCCGACGCCGCCGAGGCCAACGGTTGGAAGCGCACGGCCCGCGCAGCGCGGCTGCACTGGACGCAGCGAGTCAACGGGCTCGTGGCACTCGCACGCTCGGGCATGCGTCCCGTTGATGGTCGCGCCCAAGCGGTTCGCGCCCTGTTCTCCCTGCGCTGAGCCAGCCCCACGCCCGCCCGGGCGCTACGGCTTCGCCGTCGTGGTCGTCGCCGGCTTCGTGGTCGTCGTCGCGGTCTTCACGGTGGTCGTCGTCGCAGCCTTCGCGGTGGTGGCCGGCGCCGCCGCGGTCGAGGGCGGCGTGCACGCTCCGGCGGGGATGGTGATCTTGTCGCCCGGCAGGATCGTGTGCTTCAGTCCGTCTGTCCAAGCGTTCGCGGTGACGAGTGCGTTGATGTCGACGCAGTGGTTCTTGGCGATCTTGAACAGCGAATCGCCGCGCACGACGGTGTAGCTGCCGGCCGCCGCAGTGAGGGTGGTGGACGTCGCGACCGTGGTCGTCGTCGTGCCGGCCGAGCCGACCGTCCCGACCGTCGTGGCCGTCGAGGCCGTCGAGCCGGTCACACCGGAGGAACCGGAGGATCCCGACGACGGCGAGGATCCCGCAGGTCCCGACGTCGTCTCCGCGCCCGCCGCCGTCGATGTCGTCGAAGAGGGGTTGACGAAGGTGGTGCTGACCGTCTTCTTGTCCGAGCCACATCCTGCGGCGGCGAGGACCGAGACCCCGGCCACTGCGGAGACGAGGACATGGATGACACGCATGGAGGAAACGCTAACCGCCTCCCGGTCGCCGAGCGAGCACCCTGCCGCGCGGTCAACCACCGGCGAGCACGTCGGCAGCACAGAACCGCTCGCCGAAGTGGTCCTGATACGTCGTATCCAGGCCGTGAACCATGAACTGGTGGTAGTAGGCGGGCAGGTAGAAGGTGCCGGCGATCCACTTGCGCTCGGCGTCGCAGCGCTGTGCCTCGACGGGTCGCGAGCTCACCGCAACCAGCAGGCGCGAGTTCACCGCGAGGCGCTGGTCGAACGCCCGGGTCACCGTGTCGTTGACCGACATCTGCACCACCACGAACACCAGCGCAACCGCCAGCAGCACCGGCCGGGCCCGCCGCCACAGCCCACGCCCCGGCAGCGCCTGCACGCCGAGGATCACCGCCAGCGCGATGCCGACGGATCCGTACGCGTAGTACGTGTACACGTAACCGATCCGCACGGTGTCGACGTTGACCTTGGAGGTGACGGTCTGGATCAGCGTCGCCGCCAGCCAGACCAGCACCGGCGAGGCGGCGACGAGGGCCACCTCCGACCGTGGCCCACCAGCGCCGGCGGGGCTGGCCGGCGCCGATCCCCGGCGCCGCCCCGTCGCCGCCCAGCACACCGCCAACCCGATGATGACCGCCGACACGGCTGCCCAGGCCGTCAGCCCGAACGAGCCGCCGAGCCAATCGTGCGCCGCGCCCCACGCCGACGCCGGCAGCGAGCCGCCGACCGTGCGCGCCACCAGCCCGAGCGACGTTCCGCCGACCTGGACGTCGGTGCCGGTGTAGCCCTGGTTGGTGTGCTTGGCGACCAGGACGAGCGCGAGGGTCATCACCGCCGGCGGACCTGCGACGAGTGCGGTCGTGCGGATCAACGGCGCGATCGACGCGCCCACGCGCCGGAGCCGAACGAGCAGCACGACCACCACCGGCACGAGCGCGACGACCATCGCGACGTTGATCTCGTAGTAGAGGATCGCGACGCACAACGCCGCTGCGGCGAGCAGCGCACCGCGCACGTCCGCCGTGGGCGGTCGTACGGCCCGCACCGCGACGTCGAGCGCCAGCGCACCCAACGCCGCCGGCAGGTAGCCATACAGCGGGAAGCTGCCCACCGGGTCGAAGCCCCAGGGCACGTGCAGCTGCAACGTCGGCAACAGCACGGCCGCCACGACGACCCGCGCCCGCCACGGGCTGAACGTCCGCCCGACGAGCGCGGCGAGGGTGCGCAGCAACCGTGCGCAGGCGAGCGCGCAGGCGACGATCACGACGAACTTCGTCGTCGCGTAGATCAGCGAGTAGCGCACGCCCCACGAGATGAGGTAGTTCCAGGACGCGAACACCGCTGCTCCGAACACCTGCCCGATCACGTTGAAGTGGCCGTTGCGGAACACATCGCGTGTGGCGCGGGCGGTGATGTGCCACGGGTTCGAGCCGTACTTGTCGTAGACGTAGAACGGGTTGATGAAGTCGTCGAGCGAGATCATGATCAGCAGCGCCGGCCGCAGGATCAGCCACGACAAGGCGAAGTAGCCCAGCCAGCGGCCGAGGTTGACCAGGCGCGGTCGCCGTTGCAGGTGGGCCAGCACCACTCAGCCCCGGACGGTGGACGGCGCAGGGACGCCGGCCGGCTCGTACAGCAGCGCCACGTGGTTGCGCCAGAAGATGCGGAACAAGCCCGCCCCCGTGGCAGTGGCTCGACGCCACGACACGGTGGTGCTGTGGCTGGCGACGATCTGCACCGGCGCCTCGATGATCGACGGCCGGCGACCGTGGCGGACGGCGACGAGGATCTCGACGTCGATCGCGAACCCGTCCTCGCGCAGCAGCGGGCCGACCTCGCGGATCGCGTCGCCGCGGTACAGCTTGAGGCCGGTCTGTGTGTCGCGGACGTCGAGCCGGAAGAGCAGCCGCACCGCGCCGCGGAACACTGCCGACATCACCGAGCGATGTCTGGTCAGGTTCAACTCCGACCGCGGATGGACCTTGCTGGCCACCACCGCATCAGCGCCACTGACCACGGCGATGTGCAACATCTCGGCGACCTGCTCGGGTGGGATGTCACCGTCGGCGTCGATGTAGCCGACGTATGCGCCGGAGGTGTGCGCCAGGCCGGCGCGCAGTGCGGCGCCCTTGCCACGGTTGTCGTCGAGGGTGATCACCTCGACGTGCGGGATCGCCTGCGCGGCGAGGGCGACGTCGCTCCCGTCGTCGCTTCCGTCGGACACGGCGACGATGCGATAGGGGCCCCCGAGCCGGTCGAGCGTCGCCGCGAGGCGCCTGACGGTGTCGAGCAACGGCACCTCGCCGGGGTTGAAGAACGGCACGACCATCGCGATGTCCGCCGTCTCCCGACCGGTGGGGTCGGGACGCTGCGCCCATTCGACCGACCGGGTGATCGGGGCGAGGCGTTGCACCGCCGGCAGGCCCATCACCACGACGCAGGTCGAGAACACCACCAACGTCACCGCCGCCAGCGCGTCGCTGGTGCGCACGGTCAAGCCGGCGACGGCGAGCACCGCCGCACCGACCGCGGGCACGATCGCCACCCGCGGGTGGCGGTCGAGGTGGAAGTAGGTCAGCAGCGGCACGACCGACATCGCCGCCCACGCCGCGGCGAGCAGCCGCATTGTCGAGACGTCGATCACCGCGCCCTCCTCCCCGAGGACCGTGTGCGCGACCCAGGTCGGCCAGGCGATCACCACCAGCGCCATCGCCGCTGATGCGGCGCCGATGGCCACCGCCGCCGAGGTGAACACGTCGCGGGTGCGCCGGCTGCGGCCGCGCTCGCGCACGAACGTCGGCAGCGCGAGCTGGGTCAGCAGCAGGGCGACGAAGAACGAGGCGCGGGCGACGGTGGTGCCGAGCGAGTACGCATCAGCGTCGTCCGCAGGCAGGCGCAACCGGCCGAGCACCGAGTCGAGCACGGTCAGCGCCCACAGGCCGCCGAGCACGACGACCGCACCGAGCACGCTGCGCCAGGTGGCGGCGTCGTACCGGCGCACGTCCCCGGCGCGCCGCGGTGCGAGCGCAATGGCGGCCGCCGACACCGCTGACTCGGCGAGGAACGTTGCTGCGAGGGCAGCGGTGAGGCGCTGACCGACGATCGCGAGCAGGGGCGCGATCACCGCCAGCCGCACCGCCGCACCGACGACGTAGATCACCGCCAGGCGCAGCCAGCTGGCGCGCTGCAACAGCCGGGCCCGGGCCGCAACGCCACAGAACGTCGCCGTGGTCGTCGCGCCCATCAGCATCCCGACCGACACCGCGTACCACCCCGAGACGGGCATCCCGACCGCGACGAGCACCCCGACGCACACGCCGGCGCCGACCGAGATCGCGGCGGGCATCGTCGCTCCGACCGGCAGCCGGCCGAGCACGACCTGCAACCCGAGTCCGAGCACCCCGATGCCCCCGGCCAGCGCCAGCAACGCGTTGAACGCGCCGATGTCGTCGAGCGACACCCTGGTCGCGCAGATCCGCTGGAACCACGCCGTCCCGAACGCGGCGAGCACTCCGGCGAGGACGAACAAGGTCGCGGCACCCGCACGGGACGGCTTCGCCGGCGCCGTCAAGCGGCGACGCACGACCTCGTTCACGATCGGTCACAGTAGAGGCTGGTCGCCGCCCGGTTCAGGACCGCTCCCCCGCCGCCACGATCCGGCGGCGACGAACGGCAGCGCGAGCACCGCGGCGCAGGCCACGGCGAACGCCACGAGCATCGGGTGCCAACCCCCGGGAGGAGCCCAGGCGACGTGGGTGAAGTCCATCGGCTCGCCGGCAAGGCCGTTGGCGTTGCGGTGGGCACTGATCAGCAACCCGGAGAACTGGCCGGCGGCGACGACCACGCACGCTGCAGCGAGTGGCAACTGAGGCCACCGCGCCGGCCGGTCGGCCGCCGACACCGGGCCGGCAGCCGCAGGCTGATGGACGACGAGCACCACGACGATCGCGATCGGGAAGGCCATCGTGAACCGCGACTGCGCGGCGAAGCCGGCGTTGCGAAACCCCGAGATGATCACCAGATCGGCGATCACGTACGCGGCGCCGAGCGCGGCCGCGACCCAGCGTGCCCGTACCGGCGCACGCCACACGAGCAGCGCGAGCCCGATCACCCACGCGACCGACCAGGCCGACTGCACGACGGGGTCGATCGGCACGTTGGCCCAGCCGAGCAGCCCGATCGAATCGCGCAGCAGCCCGAGCGTGCGCCCGAGGTCCGCCCACAACCGGCTCGGGCCCTCTGGGCGGGCGGGCAGCCCGGCCTTGAGGACCAGCTGCCACAGGGAGGCGCCGAGAGCGGCGAGGGCGAGCAGCACAGCGGCGAGCACGTCCCGAGTCCGTCGCCGCGACCACAGCCACCGCGCCCCCGCAGGATCGACGGCGAGCGCGGCGACCCCGAACAGCAGCACCTCCGTCGCGCCGAGGTCGCGGGTCCAACACGCTGCGCCGCCGACGAGGGCAGCGAGCCACAACCAGCCGCGCGATCGCAGCCGGGTCGCGGCGATCAACGCGACGAGGAACGCGATGACCGAGAACACCTCGGTCCCGTTGGGGGCGAGCGTGCCCGACTGGAACGCCAGCAACGGGGTGACGCACAGCGCCAGCATCCCCAGCGACGTCGAGCTGAACACACGCCTGCAGCGGCGCAGGCCGACGACGATCAGCGCCAGCAGCGCGGCGTCCTGCAGGAGGAAGCCCAACCGCCCGAGGACCAACGCCCGCCAGGTCGTGTCGCCGCCGGTCGAGATCACGGCGGGAACGACGTACGCCAGCGGCAGGTAGCGGGCGTGGTAGGAGACGTCCAGCCGGGGATGACCGCTCGGCGCCGCCGTCGGGCAGTCGTACGGGCGTGCAGGGTCGGCGGCGTTGCACGCGACCGGAACCGGGAGGTTGCCTGGGATCTGGAACATCCCCATCTCCTTGACCACCCTGGCCAAACGTGCTCCGGACAGCCCGGGGAACTGCGTGTCGGCCGGGACGTCGCCGCCGATCAGTCCGCCCTGGGTCATCCCGATCATCCGGGTGTAGTGCGAGCCCTCGTCGACGCCGGCGGCAGGTGGCGTCGACAGCACCCAGCATCCGCCGATCAGCAGGAAGCACAGGATCGGCCACCACGCCGTCAGCCGGCGGGTGCCGCCGCTCACTGCCATGTGAGCCGCCCGTTCACGACGGCGCAGAGTATGCCCTCGGCGTGCCGGCGACAGTGACCGGCGTGCCAGCACGACGCAGGGGCACCCTGTCCAGACGGCGATGGCCGGTAGGGTCGCAGGGGTGACGAGGATCGCGATCATCGGAACCGGGTACGTCGGGCTGACCACCGGAGCGTGCTTCGCCCACCTCGGGCACGACGTGGTCTGCGCCGACGTCGACGAGGGCAAGATCGAGCGGCTGTCGCGCGGCGAGATCCCGATCGTCGAGCACGGTCTGCAGGAGCTGGTGACCGAAGGGCTGCGCAACGGCAATCTGCGCTTCGTGCTCGGCGCGGCGAACGCGGTCACCGACTGCGAGGTGGCGTTCCTGTGCGTGCCGACGCCGCAGGGCGAAGACGGGTCCGCCGATCTGACCTACGTCGAGCAAGCAGCGATGCAGATCAAGGACGTCCTGCCGTACGAGTGCATCGTGGTCAACAAGTCCACGGTGCCCGTCGGCAGCGCGAAGGTCGTCGAACGGGTGCTGCGCCGCGCCGACGTGCGCGTGGTGAGCAACCCCGAGTTCCTGCGCGAGGGTTCCGCCGTGGACGACTTCCTCAAGCCGGACCGTGTGGTGGTCGGCTGCGAAGACCGCTCGGCGGCGATGATCGTCGGGTCGCTGTACGACAAGGTGCATACCCAGATCATCGTCACCGATCCCGCCTCGGCCGAGACGATCAAGTACGCGGCCAACGCGTTCCTCGCCACCAAGCT
This sequence comes from Acidimicrobiales bacterium, assembly GCA_038213195.1. Classification (GTDB taxonomy): domain Bacteria; phylum Actinomycetota; class Acidimicrobiia; order Acidimicrobiales; family Ilumatobacteraceae; genus JAODBQ01. Next base: position 7,153 of record JBBQTN010000076.1, read on the forward strand.
GAGCTTCATCAACGCCATCGCCGCGATCTGCGAGGGAGTCGGCGCCGATGTCAACGACGTCGTGGTCGGGATAGGTTACGACAAGCGCATCGGCAGCGAGTTCCTGCGCCCCGGACCTGGCTGGGGTGGGAGCTGCTTCCCGAAGGATTCCCGGGCGCTGCTGAAGATCGCCGACGACGCCGGGTACTCGTTCGATCTGCTCAGTGGTGTGCTGGCGGTGAACGAGGAGCAGTTCGACCGGGTCGCCGACAAGATCCGCCACGCGGCCGGCGGTTTGCTGCGCGGCTCCACCATCGCTGTGTGGGGGCTGACGTTCAAGGCCCGCACCGACGACCTGCGCGACTCGCCGTCCGTTGCGATCATCCGCCGCTTGCAGTCAGCGGGTGCGCGCATCCAGGCCTACGACCCGACCGTCTCGGCGGGCAAACCCGGTGTGCCCGAGGGCGTCGAGGTGGCCGCAGACGCATGTGCCGCGACCGCCGGCGCGGACGTGCTCGCGGTGCTCACCGAGTGGGACGACTTCCGCTGGATCGAACCAGGCAAGGTCGCCGCGCAGATGGCCGGTCGCGAGGTCGTCGACGCCCGGAACCTGCTCGATCGCACGGAATGGCAACGCGCCGGTTTCCGCCACCAGGGCATCGGTCGTTGATGCGGGTGCTGATCGCCGGCGGCGGCGGGTTCATCGGCTCGCACCTCGCCGACCTGCTGCTCGGCCGTGGCGACGACGTCGTCGCCGTCGACAACTTCGTCACCGGTCGCGCCGTCAACATCGCCCACCTGCACGATCACGACTCGTTCACCCTCGTCGAGCACGACATCACCACCGAGCTCCCCGACGCGGTGCTCGACGAGCACTACGACGCGGTGCTCGATCTGGCCAGCCCGGCCTCGCCGCTCGACTTCGCGACCCTGCCACTGGAGATCCTCGCCGTCGGCTCGACCGGCACGCGCAACCTCCTCGAGCTCGCCAGGCGTGACGACGCGCGGTTCTTCCTCGCCTCGACCAGCGAGGTCTACGGTGACCCGCTCGTGCACCCCCAACCGGAGTCCTACTGGGGCAACGTCAGCTCGATCGGACCGCGCAGCTGCTACGACGAGGCGAAGCGGTTCAGTGAGGCGTTGACGATGGCCTACCACCGCACGCATGATGTCGACGTGCGCATCGTTCGGATCTTCAACACCTACGGCGAGCGGGTGCGCCCCGACGACGGGCGGGTGGTCAACACGTTCGTCGTCCAGGCGTTGCGCGGTGCGCCGATCACCCTGCACGGCGACGGCTCCCAGACGCGCAGCTTCTGCCACGTCGCCGACGAGATCATCGGGCTCACCGCAGTGCTCGACGGCGACATCACCGGCCCCGTCAACGTCGGCAATCCCGCCGAGTTCACCATGCGCGAGCTCGCCGAGCTGGTCGTCGAGCTGACCGATTCGTCGAGCGAGATCGTCTCGGTGCCGCTGCCCCCAGAGCGTGAGGGCGACCCGTTGCAACGGCGGCCCGACATCACCCTGGTCGGATCAACATATGGGTGGGAACCGAAGATCTCGTTGCGCGACGGGTTGCAGCGGATGATCGACTGGTTCGCCGAGCACGAGCACGTCGTGGAGATCGCACGATGAACGAGCGCAGCGAGCGAATCATCAGGCACGTCGCTTCGGCGCGCAGCGCCGAGCCGCTCATCCGCACACCGCCGAACGCGGTCCCCGGATGAGCATCCTCGTCACGGGCGGAGCTGGCTACATCGGCTCGCACACGGTACGTCAGCTGACTCGCGAAGGCCGCGAGGTCGTCGTGCTGGACTCGATGGAGTACGGCCACCGCAACGCGGTCGTCGAGGCCGAGCTGGTGGTCGGCGACATCGCCGACGCCGACCTCGTCATCGACCTGTGTGCGCGGCGCCACGTCGAGCAGGTCGTGCACTTTGCGGCGTACAAGAACGTCGGCGAGTCGATGTCCAACCCGTCGCGCTACTGGATCAACAATGTCACCGGCACCGCCAAGCTGGCCGAGGCGATCTCGGCAGCCGGCGTCGACCAGCTCGTCTTCTCGTCGTCGTGCTCGGTGTACGGCACGCCGGCCGAGGTGCCGGTGACCGAGCGCGCCCCGATCCGGCCAGAGAGCGTGTACGCCGAGTCGAAGGCGATGACCGAGCGGATCCTGCACTGGTACGAGCAGACCCACGGGCTGCGCTCGGTCAGCCTGCGCTACTTCAACGCCGCCGGCGCCAGCGTCGACAGCCGGATCGGCGAGGACTGGACGGAGTCGCTCAACCTCGTGCCGATCGCGATGAAGGCCACGCTCGGCCGGCGGGCCGCGTTGAAGGTCTTCGGCGACGACTACCCGACGCCCGACGGCACGTGCATCCGCGACTACATCCACGTCGACGACCTCGCCATCGCTCACGTGCGCGCCCTCGACTACCTCGCAGCCGGCAAGCCGACCACGGCGCTGAACGTCGGCACCGGGACCGGGAGCAGCGTGATGGAGGTGATCGCCTGCACCGAGCGGATCAGCGGCAGCGCCGTGCCGTACGAGATCTCGAGTCGACGGGCAGGCGATCCCGTCTCGGTCTACGCCGATCCGACCTTGGTCAACGAGACGCTCGGGTGGAAGGCAACGATGGGGCTCGAGGAGATCATCTCCTCCGCGTACGCCTGGCACAGCACCCATCTGGACGGCTACGGCGACTGATCGCCCGCTCGGCGGCCGACGGTCCACGCGGCCGGGCTGCGGACAGCGTGTGCGCATCGATTGAACGACACCGGCGGGGGACGTCGGTCGTCGCGCCAGGGGCGGGTCGTGGCGGCTGTCGCGCTCGCACTCGGCCGCTGGCCACGACCTGTCCTGGCGGCCCGGCCGGGTGCCTGCGTCACGTTGATCGGCGACTCGACGATGGCGGCGATGCGCCAGTACCAGTGGACGACGACGATCCCGACCCGATCGTCAATCGCCAATCACCACAACGAATCCGCGAGATCATCGGCAACACCCTGTTCGCCGCCGAGAGCTGCAGAGGCCTCGTCTCGGCGAGCGCCCTGACGTTGATGCAGGGGCGAGTTCCGCAGTCAGATGGGCAAGGTCGTCGTGCTACCGCGCGGGTCGGATGCTCGGCCGGCCGCACACGCCCGTCCGGCCGTTCGACACCTGGGTGGCCGTGCACAGCCCCGGCCACGTCCGTGGTGTCCCCGATCGCGTCCAGGCGGAGCTCAACGTCACCGTCGCAGACAGCGCGGCGCGCGGCTACCTGACGGTGCGACAGTGCGGATCGGCGCAGCCCACGAGCTCACTCGTCAACACTGCTGCGGACGGGAACACGGCCAACCTGAGGGTCGGCGGACCCGGCGTTGGCGGCCAGGTCTGCGTTTCACCGCACTCGTCGACACGTTGTGGTTGACACCTTCGGGGACGGCGTCCCGGCCGCCTGGGCAGCGCCACGCTGCCCCGCCGACGGCGGCTACCCCACGTCGCGCCGGGCCAGCGACGCGCCGGAGGGTGGGCGCGATATGTGCCACGCCCCGGCACGTTCCGCGCCCACCTCGCCGACGCGCCGGAGGGTGGGCGCGATATGCGCCACGCCCTGGCACGTTCCGCGCCCACCTCGCCACTTGGGCCTGGAGGGTGGGCGCGGTGTGTGCCACGTGCTGGCACGTTCCGCGCCCACGTCGCCACTTGGGCCTGGAGGGTGGACGCGATGTGTGCCACGCCCTGGCACGTTTCGCGCCCAACTCGCCACTTGGGCCTGGAGGGTGGGCGCGCTAGGTGTGCCCGGCGCCCGGCGGCGACCCCGACGTTGCGGCGACCCCGACGTTGCGCCGACCCCGACGATGCGGCGACCCCGACGATGCGCCGACCAGCCGACCAGCCGTCCAGCCGTCCAGCCGCAGCGCAGCCGCAGCCGGTGACTACTCCGAGTTGCGCTGGCGATCGAGCCAACCGAGCAGGATCGCCACGGCCCGCGGGTCGTGGCGCAGCCTGTGGCCGGCACCGTTGAACAGCCGCAGCTCGGCGAGCCCGTGCGACTCGGCGAGCTGGCGGGCGTCGGCCGTCGGCACCGAATCGTCCTCGTCGCCGTGCATCACCAGCATCGCCCGCGGCGCGACCCGCCGCGCCGCATCGACCGGGCGGAACCGCCGGAGCTCGCGGGCCCACTCGTCGAACGCCGCCGGGAACCCAGGCGTGCGCACTGCGCCGATCTCCCGCGCGTGCTCGAGGAACCGCCGCGGCTGGGCCGCCCAGTCGTCGAAGTCGGCACGCGGGCTGAGCAACGCGACGCCGCGTACCCGCGGGTCGTCGGCGGCCACGCACGTCGCGATCGAGCCGCCCGTGTTCGTGCCGATCAGCCACAGCCCCGTCGGCGTCGCCTCGGCGATCAGGTGGTCGATCGCCGAGCGCAGGTCGTCTACCCAGCCCTGCAACGAGAAGTCGCCCTCGCTGGTGCCGCAGCCGCGGAAGTTGAAGGACATCGCCGCGAACCCGAGCTCGCTGGCCACCCGGTCCATCAGCTCGGGGAACGTGCCCCCGCTCTGGCGGGCGTCGAGCGGCCCGATCGGGAAGCCGTGACAGATGATCACCCCGGGCAGCGGGCCCGGCTTCCCGGCGGGCTTGGCGAGGTAGCGGGCCAGCTTGAACGACCCGGACATGAACGTGCCGTTGACCTTGTGCTCCGTGATCGCCGGGCTGCTCATCCTGCGACCGCCTGCGCCGGTGTGGGGATGAGCAGTTCGGCGCGACGCACCGAACCGAACTGCCCGATGACTTGCTCGCTGCGCTCACTCATCCTGGTCGGCCCGCCCCGAGGGAGCGCTCTCGCCGCGCATGCTCGGCGCGGCCGGTTCCGCGGTATCCCGCGGCTCGGTCGCACCTGCCCTGTCACGCCCGTGGCGCGCGATGGCGTCGTCGCTGCCCCGGCGTGGCCAGGTGGTAACCGCGGTTGCGCGCCTCGGCCAACGTGTCGGGGCCGAAGCACAGGCCCGTTTCCGCGGCGACGATCTCGTCGATCACGGGCTTGTCGTCCCACGCGTCGACGTCGTACACCAGCTGCGTCCGCTTGTCGCCGAGGAAGCGGGTGTGCTCGAACCGGACGGGGCGTTGCATCGCTCCGACGATACCCGGGCGGCCCCTTCGGCGCGAAGATGCCGCGCGTGTCGGAGACCGTTGACCACATCGCCTTCTACTTCGACCCGATGTGCCCGTGGGCGTATCAGACGTCGGTGTGGATCCGGCGGGTCCGTGAGGCCATCGGATTGGACATCGAGTGGCGGTTCTTCTCGTTGGAGGAGATCAACCGGCCGGAGGGCAAGCGTCACCCGTGGGAGCGGCCGCTGGCCTACGGCTGGACGCCGATGCGCGTCGGCGCATGGCTGCGCCGCACCGACATGGCCGCGTGCGACAGGTGGTACGAGGCGACCGGCCGCGCCCTGCACGTCGATGGACGCCGGTTCTACGACCCCGCCGTCGCGCAGGAGCTGCTCGCCTCGATCGACGTGTCACCCGACGTGTGGGATCTCGCCCTCGCCGACGAGACGACCCACGACGAGGTGCGCGCCGACCACCAGGAGGCCGTCGAGCGCTACGGCGGCTTCGGCGTGCCGATCATCGTCTTCCCCAACGACCGCGCCGTGTTCGGACCAGTCGTCGTCCCGGCGCCGGGCGGCGACGACGCCCTGCGGCTGTGGGATGTGACCGTCGCGTACGCGACCATCCCGGGCCTGTACGAGATCAAGACGCCGAAGACACCCGACGATCAGCGCACGATCGCCACTGCGTTCGCGCCCTACATCGGTGCCCGCGAATGGCAGACCATCGAGAACCCGGCACCGTAGGAGCAGCGCGTGATCCCGACGACGACCATCGACCAACTCACCGAGACGTGGCGCTCGATGTCCGAGCTCGGGGCCGGTCTCACCGAGGAGCAGTGGAAGATGCCGACCGACCTCCCGGGATGGACTGTGCAAGACAACCTCTCCCACCTCATCGGCACCGAACGGACGCTGCAGGGCCTGCCACGCACCGAGCACCGCTGCGAGCCGGGCGAGCACGTGCGCAACGAGCTGGGCAAGCTCAACGAGCACGAGGTGGACGTGCGCAGGTCGTGCACCGGTGCCGAGGTGCTGCGCGAGTTCGACGAGTTGGTCGCGCTGCGCCTGGCCACCTTCGCCGCAGCCGACGACGCCTACTTCGCCCAGCCGACCAAGACCCCTGTTGGCGACGGCGACGTCGCCCTGTTCCTGACGGTCCGCGTACTCGACAACTGGCTCCACGAGCAGGACATGCGTCGTGCCGTCGGCAGGCCGGGGCACCTCGGCGGTTCGGCCGCCGAGCACACCGTCGACCGGCTGATCCTCACCGTGCCGATCGTGGTCGGCAAGCGCGCCGGCACCCCCGAGGGTGGTGCCGTGGCGATCGACATCACCGGCGACGTGCAGCGTCACGTGGTCGCGGAGGTCCAGGGCGGACGCGCGAAGGTCGTCGATGAATCGTCAGCGCCGCCGATCGCCACGATCACGATGGACAGCGAGGCGTTCGTGATCCTCGCCGGCGGGCGGCGGAACGCGGCGGACCTCGCCGACCGCATCGCGCTGGCGGGCGACACCGAGCTCGCGACGCGCGTGGTCGAGAACTTCAACATGATGATCTGACGACGGACCGTCGGTGGACGGCCCGTCAGACGTCGTCGGCTTGCGGTCCGACGGCGCCGATCGCCTCGAAGTACGCGAGGTGGGCGTCGACGACGTTGACGACGTCGACGTCGTCGAGGATCTCGATCCCGTTGCGCTCCGCCTCACCGAGCAGGTAGCCGACGAGCGTGTCCTCCGCGACCACCAGGGGTGTGGCGATGTCCTGGCGGCGATCGATCACGTTCGACGGCTACAAACCCTTGGCATGCAGCCACTGCATGTGGAACGTCAGCAGACGTTCCAGCTCGTCCGGGGTCAGGCGCGCCTGCGATTCGGCGGGGAGGTACTCGGCGACGAACTCGACCGCCTCGTCGACCACGTACACCGAGCGCGGCGCGACCGAATCGAGGCGGCGCGCCTCCCGCCCGACCACCACCGCAGCGATGACGAACGTCGCCAATCCTGCAGCGATGATGAACGCCACAGTGATCGCCGCCACGGCGAGAGGCTATGCCGTTGAACCCGGCACTGGCCGGAGGCGACCGACACGCCCGCCTCGCAACCTACGGCTGCCTGTCGGACCCCACCCGCCGGCCGTCCCAACGACGTGGTTGCGTCGACGCTGGTACGCCTCCTGCTCAGAAACGAGCAGATCCGGTACGAGCGTCAGCGCCGGCCGGCCGGGCCGGAGCTCAGATGCCGATGCGCTGGGCGAGCAGCTCGCGATGGTAGGTCGGGTCGCCGAACAGCAGCTCGCTCGACTTGGCGCGCTTGAAGTACAGGTGCGCCGGGTGCTCCCAGGTGAAGCCGATGCCACCGTGGATCTGGATGTTCTCCGCTGTGGCGTGGAAGTAGGCCTCGCTGCAGTACGCCTTGGCGAGCGATGCCACAGAGGGCAGCTCGTCGTTCATCTCCGCCGCGCACCACATCCCGTAGTACGCCGCGCTCTTCGCCGACTCGACCTCGAGCAGCATGTCGGCGCACTTGTGCTTGATCGCCTGGAACGAACCGATCGGGCGGCCGAACTGGACGCGCACCTTGGCGTACTCGACCGCCATGTCGAGCACCTTCTGTGCTCCTCCCACCTGCTCGGCGGCGAGCCCGATGGCGGCGAGGTCGAGCACCGTGGAGAGGGTGTTCCAGCCCTCGCCCTCCGCGCCGATCAGCTTCGCCGGGGTGTCGGCGAACTCCAGCTTGGCCTGCTTGCGGGTCTGGTCCATGGTCGACAGCGGGGTCTTGGTGAGGCCGGCGGCGTCGCCTTCGACGGCGAAGAGGCTGACTCCCTTGTCCGTCTTCGCGGCGACGATGATCAGGCCGGCGGTGTGGCCGTCGAGCACGAACATCTTCGTACCGGACAGCTTCCACTCCGACCCGGAGCCGGTGGCGGTCATCGTGATGCCCGATTCGTCCCACTTGCCGGACGGCTCGGTGAACGCCAGCGTGGCGATCGTCTCGCCGCTGGCGATGCCTGGCAGGTACTCCTTCTTCGCGGCGTCGTCACCGGAGTGCAGCAGCGTGTTGGCGGCCAGCACCACGGTCGAGAAGTACGGGGCGCACAGCAGCGCCCGGCCCATCTCCTCGAGCACGATGCCGAGCTCGACGTAGGTGTAACCGGATCCGCCGAACTCCTCGGGGATGGCCAGGCCCTGCAGACCCATCTGCTCGCCCATCTGGCTCCACACGGCCGGGTCGTAGCCGGCCTCCGTGTCCATCTGCTCGCGGACGGCCGTCTCCGGGCTCTTCGAATCGAGGAATGAGCGCACGGTCTTGCGGAGCTCGTCTTGTTCGTCGGTGAAAGCGAAGTTCATGGCGGGGATCTTGGCCGTGTCCCGACGAGGCGCGCCAGTCGGCACGTGTACACATGTGTACGCTGACGGCGATGATCGGGATCAGGGAGCTCAGAGCCGACCTGGCGCGACACGTCCGGCGCGCTGCCGCCGGCGATCGGGTGGTCGTCGCGATCGGTGGCCGTCCGGCGGCGGCGCTGGTGCCGCTGACCGAGATCGCGTCGGGCATCGAACCGCTGCTCGCGTCGGGCGCGCTCGTGCCGCCGCGACGCACCGGCGACAGCCGGCCGCGTCCGCCGATCCCGGTGTGGAGCGGCGCCCGCCTCGACCGCCTGCTGCGCGACCTGCGCGGATGACGACCTGATGATCCGATGACCGCGTACTTCGACACGTCGGCGGTGCTCGCCCTGCACCTCGAGACCGCCGGCCGGCCGGTGGCGGCCGCGGCGCTGGAAGCGGTGACCTGCACGAGCGCGCTGGCGCTGACCGAGGCACTCGCGCTGATCGACAAGCTGACCGACGAGCCGCTACTGCGCGCCGACATCGAAGACGAGTTGCGCGTGCAGTGGGACCGCTACCACGTCGTCCCCCTCGACCAACGCTGCCTCGACCGCGCCGCGACCCTGATGCGCGAACAGCCGCTGCGACTCGCCGACGCGCTGCACCTCGCCGCCGCCGACCGCCTGCCGCGCCCGCTGCGGTTCGTCACCTTCGATCCGGCACAGATCCCCGTGGCGCTGTCGCTCGGCTTCGACGTCGAGAGCTACTGACACGTCGTGGCACACGCAAGTAGTTAGCGTTCGGCCGCGTGTCACACCCCTGCCTGTCGGTCGTCGTCCCGTGCTTCAACGAGCGGGCGACGATCGCCGAACTGCTCGACAGGGTGCTCGACTCGGAGTGGGTGACCGAAGTGGTGGTGGTCGACGACGGCTCCACGGACGGCACCCGCGACGTGCTCAGCCGCATCGCCGACCCCAAGGTCCGGGTGCTGCTCCAGCCGCGCAACACCGGCAAGGGTGCCGCGCTGCGCCGCGGCTTCCGCGCTGCCACCGCCGACTTCGTGATCGTGCAGGATGCCGACCTCGAATACGACCCGCGCGAGTTCGGCCGCCTCCTCGGCCCGCTGCTGGACGGCGATGCCGACGTGGTCTACGGCTCGCGGTTCGTGTCCAGCGACGCCCATCGCGTCCTGTACTTCTGGCACTCGCTCGGCAACAGGCTGCTCACGCTGATGTCGAACGTGTTCACCGACTTGAACCTGACCGACATGGAGACCTGTTACAAGGCCTTCCGCCGCGACGTGATCCAGTCGATCGAGCTCGAGGAGGACCGCTTCGGCTTCGAGCCCGAGGTGACCGCGAAGGTGGCCAAGGCAGGCCACGTGATCTACGAGGTCGGCATCTCCTACCACGGACGCACCTACGACGAGGGCAAGAAGATCGGGATGCGCGACGGGCTGCGCGCGATGTGGTGCATCGTGCGCTACTCCACCGTCGGTGACCGCCTGCGCGGCCGGCACGTCGACACCCGCCCGGTGCCGAGACCGCCCGGGGCGCCGTCGCGCACGAGCCGCCAGGCCGCCGGCGGTGAAGCCGGATGTCCGCCGCCCGGCGATCGCTGAGAGACTGAGCCGGTCGAAGATCGACTCGCGATCGACAGGAGGATGCGATGACCACCTTGCACTGGGCAGACAGCCGGATGGAGATCCACAGGGTGGTCGTCGGTTCGTACGACAACAACGTCTTCGTCCTGCGTTGCCGGGAGACCGGCGAGGCGGTGCTGATCGATGCGGCCAACGAGCACGAACGGCTGCTCGAGCTGTGCACGCGGCTCGGCGTGCGCAGGGTGCTGGAGACGCACGGCCATTGGGACCACATCCAGGCCGTGCCGCAGATCCGCGAGGCCGGCTACGAGGTCGGGATCAACAGCGCCGACGCACCGATGCTCAAGGCCTGCGGGTACGACGTGTTCATCGACGACGCCGAGATCATCGAGATCGGCAAGCTGCGGCTGGATGCGATCGCCAACCCCGGTCACACGCCCGGCTCGGTCAGCTTCAGGGTGCAGGGTGCGCCGATCCTGTTCAGCGGCGACACGTTGTTCCCCGGCGGGCCTGGCGCGACGAAGTTCGAGGGCAGCAGCTTCCCGACGATCATCGACTCGATCGACACCAAGCTGTTCACGCTGCCGGCCGAGACGATCGTGATGCCGGGTCACGGCGTCGACACGACGATCGGCAACGAGCGCCCGCACCTGCAGGAGTGGGTGGACCGTGGATGGTGATCCGCCGCCCCTCGTCGGGTCCGAGGACGCAGAGGCCGCAGGGGCGCCGCTGCGCTATGACCGGCGACCTGCCGACCACACCCCGATCCACACCGCGGACCTGCCGGCGACACCGACGCGCGACCGCAACATCGTCGCCTCCGCGTGGGTCGAGGCACCCGGGGCGCTGTTGACCCTCGGCGACGACCTCCCCGAACGCCCGGAGGCGGAGTACAAGCGACGAATCGGGCGCTGGCTGCTGTGGCGTTCGGGTCCGGCAGCCGGCGGGGACGCGCGTTACTGGGCAGGCGCCGCCGACGAGCTCGGCATCCAGCACACCTTCCGGCTGTTCCCGGACGGCGCAGGGCAGGGTGCCGGACCCAGCGGCGCGTCGCACACCCGCTTCCGGGCGTGGAAGGAAGACCTCCTCGGACGTGCCGAGCCACTCACGGAGAGCAGGCGCGCCGGGTCTGGCTGAGTCGCCTGACCCCTCCGCAGTTTCAGCCGCCGCCGGTGCGTCGGGCGTGCAGCAACACGTTCGGCCCGTGGGGGTGGTTCGTGTCGTCCGCGCCGATCGCGATGTCGTCGAAGCCGAGATCGGCGAGCACATCGAGCAGGTCGGGCAGCTCCATCCACACAGCGCTGTGCTCCGGACCACCGCAGAAGCCGCCGAACTGCAGCGCCTCCAGGTAGTTGCGACGGTGCAGGGTGACCGGCCGCCCGCCCGCCTGGCCGGCGTGCGCCTCGTCGAACAGCCTGTCGAAGCCGGCGTTCGAGCGCATCACCGTGGCGTCGTAGTAGTGGGTCCACAGGCCGATCTGGTCGGCGCAACGGGCCATCGCCCGCAGCAGGCGTACCGGGTCGGGCGCGTGGTAGAGCACACCGCTCGCGACGAGGAGGTCGAAGCGGTGGTCCACGGCCTCCAGGTACGGCAGGAAGTCCCCGTACAGGAATCGTGACCCGGTCAGCGGGACCAGCTCCTTGACGATCAGGCACTTCAGGTACGCCCGGCTGTTCGACTCGACCGCCGTGACGTGCGAGCCCGCGCGCTCGAGCATGTACGTGTGGCTCGCCTCGAGCGGGCCGAGCTCGAGGACGCTGCTGCCGGCGACGCCGCCCGAGCGGGCGATGAAGAACTGGATCCGGTCGTCCGCGTAGAGCCCGATCTCGCCCGCCCGCGCACCGACCTCCGGCGGGAGCGCCGTCGACCACTGACCTTCGAAGATGTCGACGGCGAGTTGCGGCGTCGGTGCTTGCCGGGTGTACACGCCGAGCACGTTGCCCGCCGGCGCCGCAGTGCCTGCCCGCGCGGAATCGCGTGAGGCAGCAACGTCGGCGTCGGAGCGGGTGCGGTTCCTGCGGAGTGCCATGGCCGCCGTTGTACTCGCCGCGGCCGTGCGCCGGCGACACCCACCACCGTGCGCGGCGACCGTGCTCGGTAGGATCGTTGCGTGGGCACCGTCGAGAGCACGCGGAGCAGCCGGAGCGCGCAGACGATGGTGCCGAGCACGTTGCCGACGGCTCGCGAGACGCCATTGCTGCGCGCCGACGGCCGGCCGACCGGGGTGTTGCGCGAGGAGCTGCGGCGCATCCCGTCCGGGCGCAACGGGCTCTCGGTGCTCGGGCTGTACGTCCAGGTCGCAGTGGTCGTGTGGGCGGCGGTGCGCTGGTCGCCGTGGACCTGGCCGCTGGCGATCCTGCTGATGGGGCGGGCGCATGCCCAGTTCGCGTCGCTGATGCACGAGTCGGCGCACCGGCTGCTGTTCGCCGACCGGCGGGCCAACGACGTCGTCGGGCGATGGCTGCTCGGCTACCCGTCGTTCACGTCGACGGACGCCTACCGGCGGGTGCACATGGCCCACCACCGCGAGGAGTTCGGTCCTGACGAGCCGGACATCGCGTTGTACGCCGGCTATCCGATCCCCCGCGCGAGCATGCGCCGCAAGCTGCGGCGCGACGCGACGGGGCGTACCGGCTGGAAGCTGATGCGCGGCCTGCTGCGGCAGTGGAACGCCACCGACCGGCGGTCACGGCACACGTTCTGGAAGATCATCGCCGTGCAGGCCGTGCTCCTCGGTGCGGCGATCGGCACCGGCCACTGGTGGGTGTACCCACTGCTGTGGGTGCTGCCGTACCTGACGGTGTGGCGGGTGATCCACCGGCTGCGCTCGATCGCCGAGCACGGAGGGATGCAGCGCTCGAAGGACCGCCGCGAGACCACGCACTCCGTGCGCCAGCACGCATCGGCAAGGTTCATGCTCGTGCCGTACAACATCGGCTGGCACCTCGCCCACCACGTCGACTCCGGCGTGCCGTTCCGCAACCTGCCAAGGCTGCACCGCCAACTGCGCGCCGCCGGCTACGTCGACGACACGATCGAGTACCGCTCGTATCCCGCGATCTGGCGAGCCCTGCGCAGCCCCGCCTGAGCCTCCGAGCGCCGTTCGCGCTCAGATGCCGACCCGGGATCGTCCTGGTCGCACCCAGAACCATACGTGCTCTTCCGGCTGACGTTCGACGCGACCGCGACGTGGGGAGCAGGTCTGCTCTACCGAGATCCGAAGCCGCACCAACGACGTCTTCCGCTGAACGGTCACCCAGCGGGGCGGTCGCGCCGTGCCGCGGCGGCGCGGCGCTTGCCCTCGTGCATCGCCCGCACCCGCGCGACAGGGATCGCGTGACCTTCCTCGACGAGTGCCGCCGGCAGCTGCTGCGGGGAGGGCATCTGCGCCCGCCACGGATCGCCGTCTCCGAGGAGCGACAGCGCGTTCCGCAGCGTGAACTCGCCGGGAGTGACCGCATCGAGATCGTCCCAGCCGACGGGGAACGACACGGGCGCGCCGGGCCGGACCCGCGGGCTGTACGCCGCGGCCACCGTGGCGCCCCCGACGCGGGTCGAGTCGATGAACACCTTCCCGCCGCGATCGTCCTTGATGAACGCTGTCGTCGCGATCTCCGGATCGAGCCGCTCGGCGCGCGCCGCGATCGCCCGCGTCGCGGCCGCCGCGTCGTCGAGCGACGCCGCGTCGTCGATCGGCACGAAGACGTGGACGCCCTTGGCGCCGCTGGTCTTCACCACGCACTCGAGCCCGAGGTCGTCGAGCACCCGGCGGACGAGCCGGGCCGCGGCGACGGCCAGCGCGAAGCCACCTCCACCCTCGGGCGGGTCGAGGTCGAGCACGAGATGCGTCATGTGGGGGTTGTCGCCGATCGGCATGAGCGCCGGGTGGTACTCGACGGCGCGCTGGTTCGCGAACCACAGCAACGTGCGACGGTCGTTGCAGAGCGCATACGCCACCTCCCGGTGCGAGGTCTCGGCCCAGACGGACACCGTGCGCACCCAGTCGGGGGTGTACTTCGGGACGTTCTTCTGCATGAACGCCTCCTGGCCGCGATGCACGCGGATCACCGAGAGCGGCCGGTCGGCCAGCACCGGGATGAGCCGGTCGCTCACCGCATCGAGGTAGTCGACGAGATCA
>JBBQTN010000077.1:0-21224 GCA_038213195.1 Acidimicrobiales bacterium
GCCTGACCCATTGATGCATCTGCACGTCCGCGTCGCTGGGCAGCCAGGACATCGGCTGTCCCGAGTGTTCGTCGAAGAGGTCGCCCTGTCGGATCGCTGCGAAGAGCAGCGACCGAAAGCGCTCTCCTTCGGCCTTGGTTCGGAACGCGCGACTGCGTTGCTTGCCTGTCACCTCCCACCGCACGATCCAAGGACGCTTGTTGCGTTGGCTGACGCGGTGCTGCACTCCGAAGACGTTCACGTCCGGCGCAGGCCGTCCAGCGTTGCTGCGACCACGGCTTTCTGGGAGGGCCATGGGAGGAGTGTAGTCGAGACCGATCGTCGAGGCCGCTGACCAGGCCAAACAGGCGGATAGAGCAATGGTTTCCGGAACCATGTGTCGGAGGTTCGAATCCTTCCGAGGGCGCTGCGGTTTCGGGTCCTGACCAGGGGCGACACCCCTGGTGAGAGACTCGGAGGTTGAGGCGCTGAGTACGCCTCAACACCCGTCGTTACACCTCAGTACACCTCACGACTGGGACCACAGTGGGATCAGCTGACGGCCGTTCGGTGAACGCGTGAGGGCCGGGGCCGGTCCCTCTCACTACCGAGGCGGGGCAGACTGTTGGCTGGCCGGACAACGTCGTCGGCGTGACGACGTTGGGTGTTGGCCGTCTCACGACATGCACCTCTGTCAAGCCGGTCTGCAACACCCGCTGGACCAGCGGTGTCAACAGGCCGTTGTCACCAGTGAGCTCGACACCTCGGGTTCGGGCCTGTTCGACCAGAGCCTCGGCCCATGCCTGGGATCGCTGGCTCGTCCGCCAACGGACGCTACGGGTCCCGACAGCGGAGTCATCGAACTAGTAGTTGTGCCGGGTCCGGCACGGGTGACTCATGGTGTATCGGGTCCAACGATGGGAACAGCGGCGCCGTGAATGACGCGCGGTCGGCCGACCTGTTCGACGGGATCGGGATGCTGCAGGCCGACGCCGCGCTGCAGCTCGGCTTCGATCGCGACGCACGTTGTGCCGCAACGAGTCCTGGGCCGGCGTTCCCCGCCGCGCTGCGCACCCTCGCGGACGCCGTGCCACATCGCAGCGGTGCAACCGTCGTCGACTTGGGTGCCGGGCTCGGCGGGGCGAGCGCGTGGCTCGAGCGTCAGACCGGGGCGCAGGTCATCGCGGTCGAGCCGGCGGCGGGTGCGCGCATTGCGGCACGGCGAATGTTCCCCTGGCTCGATATTCGCGCTGGTAGCGCGGAGTGCTCCCATCTGCCGAGCGGCATCGCCGACGCCGTCGTGCTGCTGGGCCTGATCTCGCTGCTCGACGACCTCGACGGTCCGCTCGCCGAGGCGCGACGGCTGCTTCGCGATGGCGGCGTGATCGGGATCGCCGACATGTTCCTGGCACGCCCGGGTGTCGAGCGCAGTGGTGTGAACACGCTGCGCTCGCTTGCTGCGACCACGACAATTCTCGCCCGCGGCGGCTGGGAGGTGCTGGCTGTGGGCTGTGCCAACGACGCCGCCCCCGACGAGGCGTGGCGAGTCCTCGCGAACGAGCTCAAGGACCGGGTGCTGCTCGATCACGCGGACGATCCCGCTGTGGTGGAGTGGATCGCCGACCAGCGTCAGGTCGCCGAGTGGGTCAACGACGGGCACGTCTTCGGCGCGTGTCTGGTCGCTCGACCGACACGACGTTAAGGTCCGCATTCGGCCGGGCTCCGGACTGTGCGGCGGGTCCACGATGACAAGGCATGGGTCCCCTCCAAGGGGGGTTCGGCCGGTCCGACTCTGCCTGTCGGCCGGTCGCTGGTCATCGGTAGAGACGGCAATCGGTACGACGGACCGTGGGCGAGGGAGAGAAATCGCTACAACTTCTCGACCACTGTCTTGGCGAAGGTGTTGAGGGTGTCCTGGCGCTGCGTGGTGAAGCCGTCGTTACCGTTGGTGCCGTCACCATTGCAGCGCATCTTGATGTAGACGTAGCTGCCGTGCTGACGGACCGAGATGTTGTTGTGCTGGTCATTCTTCGGTTCGCGGTAGGCGGCTTCGCCGACGCCGCTGATGTCTTCAGCGTTTTTGCTTTTGCCGAACTTGCTGATCGGGCGTGGGGCGACGATGACGGCGCAGGGGCCCTGGACGGGGTCCAGCCACGTCCACGTGCACTCCGCGCCGCCGACGGCGTCCTGGGTGGCGTTCGGCCCGTGGGCTTTCGTCGAGAACGTGGACGAGACGACCTCGGTCGTAGCAAGCGTGCATGGGTCAGCGAGAGGAGCCCCGATGCGGGCGCGGCGTCGCTGGCGGCGGGCGTTGTGTTGCTGGCGGCGGGCGTTGTGTCGCTGGCGGCGGGCGTTGTGTCGCGGGCGGCGGGCGTTGTGGACGTCGGCAGGTCGCCGGCCGAGTTGGTGCCGGATGTGGAGTCCTTCCCGCAGGCGGAGAGCGCCAGGAAGATCACGAGGGCCCCGACGACGGCAGTGACGCCTCGCCGTTTCATGAAAGCTGACCACTGCTTTCGCATCCCTGGCTGGCCACCGACGGCGAAAGCAATTGTTGCTGGGCGAGGTTCACGTGTCGACTCTATGTGTTGAGTGAGGCGAGGTCGGGAGGCGCGGCAGGCTGACCGAGGAGCCTCAGCACCCCGCCACAGCAACGTCGAGTACGACTCGCCGGCTGGGGTGACCCGTAGAGGGGTACACGACGTTGCCCGAGCGGGGCGTGTCTCAATAACGGTGTAAATGGTCCTCGCTTCATTTGTGTCACCTTGGCTCGGTTGGTCGCCGGACAGTATGTGCACGTCGGTCCCGAAGGGGCGGTCGGATGCCTGGCCACTCCACACGACGCTGCGCATTCGCAGTTGGCCCGCTGCGATTCGTTGGTAACGGACTTCAGGACGCCGGATCGTCGTCCCGGTGAGAGCGCTCCAGGTCATGGTCGGGCGCGGCGCGGCGCAGCGCGGTCCGGGTTGACGGGTCTCGGCCGAAGGCCGTATGAGGTTCGTGCAGAACACAGGCCCCGTGTCCTCTGATGTGGGTCAATGGGCGCGTCGTGCGAGGGCCGCGGTGAGCTCGGTACGGTTGGCGACGTTGAGCTTGACGTACACGTGCGCGAGGTGGGTCTTGACGGTCCCGGCGCCGATGAACATCTGCTTGCCGATCTCGCTGTTGGACAACCCGGTCGCGGCGCGGGTGACGACTTCGAGCTCGGTCGGGGTGAGGCTGTCCCATCCCGAGCTGGGCCGTTTGCGGTCGCCGCGTGCCCGGTCGATGTAGGTGAGCAGCTCGTCGAGATCGAGTGCTGCGCCGGCGGCGAGCGCCTCGTTGGTCGTCGCCGGATCGGCTTCGGCGAGGGTCTTCGCTCGATCGGGGGCGACGGCGCGATGGATGACGGTGGCAACGACGTCGTGGCGCTGCGCGTCACTGTCACGGGCGCCCCAGATCCGCACCGCTTCGAGTTGGTGGCCGCGTTTGGCGACGATGACACCGAGCGCCTCGAGCGCGTCGAGACGGTCGAGGTGGGAACCGCACGCGTTCAATGTTCGAAGTGCTGCATGGACAGCAGCTTCGGCTGCGGCGAGGTCGGCGGGCATGTCCTGCTGCGCGTCGAGCAGTGCGGCGATGATGTCGAGCATCGCCGGGTCGGCGAGCACGCCAGGTGGTGCGATCGCGTGACCGCGCGCGATCCGTTCGCGGGCCACGACGAGGTCATGGCGCATGTAGGCGAGTGCTGCGCCGACCACGACAAGGCGTACCCCGACGATCGGGTAGAACTCGGCAAGGACGTCGATGTGGCGTTGGTACGCGGCCTCGGCCTGGGCGAGTTCGCCTGCGGTCGCGTACGTCAGCGCCACGCCGAAGCCGTGGACCAGCTCGGCGAAGCCCGCTCCGGCGCGTGTGGCCGATGCAAGCGCGTGTTCCGCCAACGTCGTCGCGGCCGGATCGCCTTGGGCGGCGAGCACCTGGCTGCGCCAGTAGTCGATGACTCCTGTGATGTTCGGATCACCGGTCCGGCGGGCTTGACGGTCGGCTGAGTCGAGCAGTTCGAGTGCGCGCGTGAAGTCACCGCGCAGGACCGCCACCCATCCGCGCCCTCCGAGGTCCCACGCCAGAAGCTGCGCGCTGTCGAGATGTCGGGCGTCGGGCAGTGTCCGGTCGAACCATACGACCGCCTCGTCGACGTTGCCGAGGTAGAGGTGTGTGTACCCGGCGATCTGCCCGGCGTCTGCTGCGCACCACAGATCACCGTTGTCGCGCGCCAGTTCCGATGCGCGGGCCACCTTGTCGAGCGCAGCGAGTGGGTCCGTCGACGACTCGATCGTGCCGGCCGTGTTCAGCGAGCGAGCGGCGTGCCGTCCGTCGCCGACGACTTCTGCTCGTGCGAGCGCGTCGATCGCGAGGTCGTAGGCGCGGAGGTAGTCGCCCGCGTAGAACGCGAGGTGGGCTGCACCCCAGCGGGCCGGGAGCTGCCGACTCGCGTTGCCGTCGTCGTGGGCGAGGCACCACTCGAAGATCCGTCTCGCGTCTGCGAAGTTGCCGACGCTCGCCCAGTAGAAGGTGAGATCGCCGAGCATCGTCCAGGCTGTCGGGGCGTCCTCACGGTCGATCAGCCAACCGAACGCGACAGTCAGGTTCGCGTGTTCTTCCCCGAGGCGGGCAACCCACGCTTCGAGGTCGGGCCCATCGAGCCCTGGTGCCGCGGCGCGGGCGAGTGCGGAGAAGACCTCGGCGTGACGCTGACGTGCCGCGTGTGCCTCGGCGGCGTCGGCGAGCCGCTCTTCCGCGTACTGCCGGATGGTTTCCAACATCCGGAACCGGGTCGGTGCGACCTCCATGTGCGCGACGACGAGCGACTTGTCGACGAGCCGGGTGACAAGGTCGAGGACCACGTGCCCCGCGACGTCGTCACCGGCGATCATCGCTTCGGCGTCGGTGAGCGTGAACCCGCCCGCGAAGACCGCGAGCCGCCGGAGCACCGCGCGTTCCTGCTCGTCGAGCAGCGAGTATGACCAGTCGATCGACGCACGCAGGGTCTGGTGGCGCGGCACGAGCGCACGTCCGCCACCGGTGAGCAGCCGAAACCGGTCCCGAAGCCCGGCGGACACCTCCTCGAGCGACATCACCCGGGTGCGGGCTGCGGCCAACTCGATCGCCAACGGGATGCCGTCGACACGCTCGCAGATCGACGTGATGTGGGTCAGATCCTGATCTCGCGGCTCGTAGCCGGGTCGCACCAGACCGCAACGCTCGACGAACAACTGCACGGCCTCACTCTCCACAAGGCCCGACGCGGTCGGGTCGACATGGGTCGACAGCGACGGCACCCTGCTGACGACTTCGCCCGGGACACCGAGCGGTTCCCTGCTGGTGGCGATCACTGTCACTGCGGGTGCGGCAGCAAGCAGCTCTTCGGCAACAGCGGACGCCGCATCGATCACGTGCTCGCAGTTGTCGAGCACGACCAGGGCGGGGGCGTCGAGCACCCGCGAGCGGACGAGCTCCGCCAGTGATCGCGTCGCGTCCTGCTTCAGGCCGGCCGCTCGCAACACCTGATCGGTGACCCCGTCCGCGTCGACGACGGGAGCGAGGTCGACGAACCACACGAATTCGACCCGGTCGACCCGGTCGGCCGCGGCCTGCACGGCGAGGCGAGTCTTCCCACATCCCCCCACCCCGGCGAAGGTCACCATCCGGTGGTGGTCGAGCAACCCGGCGACGGCGGCCAATTCGTCGCGACGTCCGACGAACGACGTCAGCTGCACCGGCAGGTTGTTTTCGACCGTGTCGACCGAACGCAACGGTGGGAACTCCGTCGGTTCGCCCGCCCGTTCCAACTGGAACAGCCGCTCAGCCAGTGTCAGGTCGCGAAGCCGATGCTGCCCGAGACTGCGCAGCGCCGCCCCGGCGGGCACCTCCTCGGCGGCGAGGCGAGCGGCCGCGTCGCTGACGAGCACCTGCCCGCCGTGGGCGAGGCCACGGATCCGGGCGCACCGGTGGAGAGCGACGCTGCGATACGTTCCGTCATGTCGCGCGGTCCCGACACCGGTGTGGATCCCGATCCGCACCGCCGGGGCAACCCCGCCCGGCCAGACGTGCACGACGATCGCCAGCTGCAGGTCCCACGCCGCGCCGAGCGCATCCTCGGCCCGCCGGAACACGGCCACGGAACTGTCGCCTTCGCCCTGCTCGACCGGACGATGCCCGCCGTGGCCTGCGACCACGTCGGCGACGAGCTGTTCGAGGTGGGTGAGCACCGCGTCCATCTCGTCGGGATGGGCCTCCCACAACCGTGTCGAGCCTTCGACGTCGGTCATCAGGAACGTCACCGTCCCCGACGGAAGCTGCGCGTACGTGCTGACGGTCACCTGCCGATCGTCGCGCAGGTCGCCCACCGCGCTCACCCGTGCGACCGGGGGAAACGTCCCCAGAAGTCGTCCATCGCCACCTGGTCGAAGTCATTGACCTCCCAATCAACGATTCGTCCGTCCGCATCGAACGTGAACGTCCACATCCCCTGGTCCGACACCACGGCCCCGTCGCGACGGACCGTCAACTGAACGAGCGCAGCGATCCGTGTCGCGCTGACGAGTGTGTCGATCACCTCAGTCGTCGTGTCCGGGAAGGCGGCGCCGATCTCCGCCGCGTACGCCGACACTGCCGCCTTGCCGTCGTAGGTCCCAGCCCACTCTGCGACCCCGCTGGCGCGCAGCGTCCCACGGTCGTGCAGCCTGTCGAAGAGCTCCGGATCCATCGACACGAGAAGCTCACCCAAGCGAGGCGCGAACGCCGTCGTGTCGAACTCCGCCGGCTGCTGATCGGTCAAGGTTGTCATCACAAGGGCTCCGATTCGTTGAGGTGTTCCCAGCCTCGCTGAGCCACCGGCTGCGAACATCTGCCGATCGGCAGATGTTCGCCCACCACCAGGATCACCGTCGATCATCAACCGCTTGCAGGCCGACAGCGCCGACCTCGAGTCCCGATCCAGTGGTCAGTTCGAGAGCGGCGCGGCAGCCCGCCAGCCGGCGACGAGTACCGCCGCGCGTGGGTCATTGTGATTACGCGACTTGGAGTGGTCGGCCGTCGTAGGTCCAGCGGAAGGTTTGGCGTTGCGGTTGTGGCGGTTGATGAAGGTGATGACTCGTTCGGCGACGTCATCGACGGATTCGGACCCGCCGTAGCGCAGCAGGCGCCGTTGGAGGATGGAGAAGGACAGTTCGATCTGGTTGAGCCAGCTCGCGTGGGTGTGGGTGTGGTGCAAGAACACGTGCCGGTGAGTTCGTCGAGGAATGCTTCGACGTTGCGGGTCGCGTGGGCGTGCGTCCAGCCGACAACGCCAACATCACCGCACGGGTGCTGCTCTGCATCGGTGCCCCCGATCCGCCGATCCGCTGATCCTCGAGGACGATCGGACCCGAGGTGTTCTGAGTGGCGAATCCAACGGCAGGCCATCTCATCGACCCGGCGATAGTTCGCGCTCCGGCGGCTGCGTCGCCGGCGTGTTCGGGGATAGCGGCGTCGGGTGGCGCAACGTGTGGTTAGCGTCGCCAGTGTGGCGGTGGCACGGTTGTGGGTGCGGAACTATCGCTCGCTCGTCGATGTCGAACTGCGGCTCGGGCAAATCACGGTCGTGCAGGGCGCGAACGCGTCGGGCAAGACCAACCTCTACCGGGCATTGACGTTGCTCAACCGCGGCGCACACGGCGCGTTCGCCCGTACCGTGTTGGCCGAGGGTGGGATGCCGTCGATGCTGTGGGCTGGTGTGACCCCGACGCCTCGGCGCCCGCAACCGGTGCGGATGGTGTTCGGTGTCAGTGTCGACGACTACTCCTACGAGCTGGCTGTCGGTCTGCCGAACGAGTCAGCGGCGCGTGTCCCGCCGCCGATGTTCCTGCTCGACGCAGAGATCAAGACGGAGCGGGCGTGGTTCGGGCCGACCGAGAGTCGTCACAGCGTGTTGTTGGATCGCGGTGGGATCTCGGCGACGGCACGAACCGAGGACGAAATGGTCACGTTCGCGTTCAACCTTGACCCGTCGGAACCTGCGCTCGGCCACCTCGGTGAGCCGGACCGGTTCCCGGAGCTGTTCCACTTGCGTGAGGAGTTGCGCCGTTGGCGGTTCTACCACTCGTTCCCGACCGACGACACTGCCCCGGCCCGGCGCTCTCAGACGGGTGTGCGCACCCCCGTGCTCGCGGACGACGCTCACGACTTGGCCGCGGCGTTGGCGACAATCGATGACATGGGGTCAGGACCGGCGTTGCGGGCGTGCGTTGACCAGGCCCTCGGAGGGGCGCAACTCGAGATCCACGCCGAACGCGGCACTTTTTCGATCGGTCTCAAGGTGCCCGGCGTCCGCCGGGCAATGGGGGCGAGCGAGCTGTCCGACGGGACGTTGCGCTTCCTGTGCTTGGCTGCTGCGCTGTTGACACCACGCCCGCCGCCGATGTTGGTGTTCAACGAACCCGAGACCAGCCTGCACCCCGACGTGATCCCTAGCCTCGCTGACCTCGTCGCCGAGGCGAGCCGCAACTCACAGATCGTGCTCACCACCCATTCCACCGACCTTGCCGACAAACTCGTCGATCTCGGCGCAGACCTCATCCAAGTGCGGCGCGACAGCGACGGAGCGACGATCGTCACAGACTGACCACGCGTGAACATCGCCCCGCACGCGCAGCTTGGCACTCATCCGGCGATTGGTGACGTCATCCGCGAGCGTGCGTGGGTCGCATCTTGCGTTGCTAAGTTGCCGTGCTAACATACGTCGGTGGAACATGACCTCACCCGCCTGTTGCACACCCTCACGGCGCGCATGGATCGTGCCGCGGACCGAATCTTGAGTTCTGAAGCGAACATGTCGTATCGGCGCTATCTCGTGCTGTTTGCGGTCGGTGAGCTCGGCGAAACAACGCAACGAGCCCTCGCCGCTTGGCTCGGAGTCACTGAGCCGTCAGTCAGTCGGATGATTCGGACGCTCGTCGAGGATGGCTGGCTTCGCGTCGAGCCCGATCGCGCAGGAGGGAACCGCCGGTGTGTCACGCTCAGTCTCAACGGGAAGCAACTCGTGAGAAGGTGCGGACTGCTGCTCGAGCGACGCTTCGCTGGTCTCGTAGGCGAAGCCGGTCTCTCCTACGACGAATACCGCGACGCGACTGCCGCACTCTTGACCGCACTGCGGGCTGACCACGGTCCTCCGACTTCAACGCGCCCGTCGTCGAAGCACGAATCCTCTCCCGAGAAGTGAAGCAGGCCCTGACCATGATCGGATGGCACACCACGACAATCTCCTCGGTCGACCACGCGACAATCGGCATCCATTCCTGTGGGTCTGGTAAAGCCGTCATCGTGGAAGGTGGTGCTCTGCGGGGCGCCAAGGACTACATGCCGTTCGCTACCGCGTTGGCCGGCAAGTTCGAAGTCCACGTGATCGACAGGCGGGGTCGCGGATTGAGCAGCCCCCTTGGTGACGGCTACTCGCTGGAGACCGAGATCGCCGATCTCCTCGCCGTGCAAGAAGAAGTTGGAGCATCTCGTGTTCGGGCATAGCTATGGCGGGTTGATTGCGCTTCAGTGTGCGTCGCGGTCAGACGCATTCCAACAGGTCGCCGTCTACGAACCGGCGGTGTCGGTCAATGGGTCGATTCCAACCGGCTGGACGGACCGCTATCAACAGCTCCTTGCGGAGGGCGATCGGCGAGGAGCGTTCGCGTACTTCGTCCAGCAGTCGGGCCAAGCGCCCGGACCAGTCGCCCGTCTGCCACTGTGGTATCTGCGCACGATCATGCGGCTTGTCGTGCGTGGAGAGAAGTGGGCGCGGATGGACGCGCTCTTGGAAGCGAGCGCTGTCGAGCATGTGCAGGTTGCCGCCGCCGACAACCGGCCGGAAGTGTACGAACGGATCCACGCACAGGTGTTCCTTCTTGGGGGTAGCCGCAGCCCTGCGTTCATGACCACCCAACCCTTCGAGATGCTGCGGACCGCCATCCCCTCATGCGAGAGCGTGATCCTGCCGGGGCTCGACCACCTCGCACCTGACGACAAGACCCCTGGAGTCGTCGCCGAACGAGTCATGGCCTTTCTCGCGCCCTGACACACGGCACCTTACGGTCGCAGCCGCCCGGCGTCTGCCATGCGATCGCGCACCTACATCAATGAATGCCGACGGCTCACCACTGGACGGGGACAATTTGATGCGACCAGTCCTGGGCACCGAACTTGTCAAGAGCCCACGCCGCTTTGTCACCCGACTAAACAGGCAAAGTCACGCAGCAGTGCAAGATGTCGTGTACCTGAGTTCTGCCCCGAGCGCCTCAAGAGTGCCGCTCGGTCGCGCTGATGGCGGGCGCTCCGCGGGCGTTGTTCGCTGCGCGTTCTGCGACGGGTCTTGGGCCGAGCGCGGCCCGCCCGTTTCGGTCGGCACAACCTGTTGCGTCCGCCGTCGTCGGCGGGTCGAGAACTGTCGAGTGCCTGCCGTCGCAAGCGCGCCGACCGGAAGGCGTGTCGGCGGCGCGAGGTCCTCCCGCGATCTCGGCCGTATTGTCCTTGACGTGTTCGCCGCGGGCCGGTGGGGTCGTCGTGGTGTAGCCGGCTTTCAGTCGTTGCGGGCGATGTCGGGTCCGGTGATGCGTTGGATGAAGGGGACCGTTGCGGCGATGATCGTGAGCGAGGCGACGATGCCGCCGCCGACGAGGACGTAGTACCCGAGGCCGGGCGCGCGTAGGGCGTAGTCGAGTTGTGAGTGCAGGAACAATCCTGCTGCGAGGAAGCCGAGTCCGGCGGACAGCGCGGCGATAGCGACGAGTGGGACTGCGGCCTCGAGGAGCACCATCCGGCGTAGGACATGCAAGGGGGTGCCAGCCAGGCGGAGTAAGCTGAACGGCCGTTTGCGGTCGGCGATCCCGGCGATGACGCCGACGGCGAGGCTGCAGCCGGCGATCACCAGGCTGGCGACGATGACGACGTTCGCGATCTGTTGCATTTCGTTGATTGTTTGCTGGACTTTGGCGCTGATTTGGTTGAACGTCTCTGGTGTCCGTTGGGGGAAGGCGAGCTCGAGGTCGGTGCGTGCTCGTTCGAGCGCGGTCGTCGACCCGTTGGTCTGCACGACGATGGCTCGCGGGGACAGCTGGGCGAACTCGGCTGCGGTGATGGTGGAGGGTGGCCAGATGTGTCCGCTGAGGGTCGGCTGGTGTCCTGCGAACGGGTCGAGCCCGGAGATGCGAGCGACCCGGGCCCCGGCTGCGCAACTGCCGATCGCAGGGGTGCGCGACAGCTGGTCGCACGCCACAAGGCCTGTGGAGCGGTTTGTGTCGGCACCGGGTTCGGCGAAGATGATCGACGCTCCTTGAACGCCGGGTGTGGATGTCAGTGTGCTGAGCAAGACTGGTGGCACGGCCGGTGTGGTTGTCGCGGCTGTCGTTGAGGGGGGTTTCCCGTCGATGCCGATCGTGTCGGGAAGCTCGAGTGCTTGGATGAGGGCCTGCTGCGCTGCAGCGTCGCCGTGTGTGGTGCCGCCGTGCGAGAGGATCGTGGTGAGCACGCCGATCGACGCGGTGGAGACGAAGAGGGCGATGATGAGCCCGCTGATCGTTCGGAACGCTGCTTTCGGGTTGTCGGCCAAACGTCGCCCGGCGAGCAGGGTCGCAGGTCGCCGGGCATGTCGCGCGACGGCCCGGGCACCGACCATTGTCAACCATGGACCTGCGATGACAAGGCCCAGGATGATCAGGATGCCGCCACAGAAGTATGCCAGGACCTGCCCGCCGGTGGTCGATGGGTGGCCGAACGCGACGAAGAAGAGGAGCTCTCCGATTCCCACGAGGAGCGGCGCGAGCCGATATGCCCGCGGAGCCGGTGGGGTGACTCGGCGGACGACGCCGAGGGGTGAGATCTGGGCACGTCGCATGGCGATCCGCGACGACACGGCTGCGGCGAGAGGGACCCCGAGCACGACCGCGACGATGGCACCGGTCCCGGGCGACAGATCGCTTGGAGCGAATCGCTGACCGGTCAGCTCGAGATGCGTGAGCGCCGGATGGGCGCCGTAGAACAGACCGATGCTGAGCGCCACACCGAACAGGGCAGCGATGCTGGCTTCGACCGTCGAGATCACGGCGACCTGTCGGGGCGTGGCGCCGACGAGGCGCATCGCGGCGAAGCGTTGTTCGCGTCTTGCGGCGGCGAGGCGGGTCGCGGTCGCGATGAACACGAGCACCGGCAACAACAATGCGACCACTCCGACGGCGAGGATGATCGTCAGCCGGTCGTTGTGGACGCCATTGGCTATCCCGGCAACGTTCGGATCGGTGTTGAAGGCCGTGATCTGGTCCGCGCCCGGCAGCTTCGCCAGATCCTGTGCGCTGTAGCCGACCACGATGATGAGCGAGCTCGGCGACGGCAGGCCGGCCTGGCCGATCGTGCCGATCTGCTGGCCGGTGAACCGGTTGGCGAGCTCGTCTGCGGGAGTCGACCTCATCAGCCGGTCGAGCGCCGGTGAGGCGTAGAACTGCCCGGGCCCAGGGAGCCGAGCGATACCCGGCGGGATGGGCGAGGTTGGCCCGGTCGGTGCGACGTCAGCTTCGAAGATCGTCTGGTTGCCGAACGAATCAGTACCTGCCAGCCACCACAGCGGTTGCAGCGACGAGGCCTGAGAGCTACCGGGAGGTGGCCTCGGGCGGCCCACCGCGCCGGGCAGATCTCCCGAGTCGAGCCACGCGCCCCGACTGATCTGGGCGCTGATCGCGCGCATGCCGGACAGCGCTACCAACAGTAGGCAGACGCCGATCGCGACGGCCGCCGTCGTGACCACGAGGCGGACCGCAGCCTCCTTGCCGCCCTTGAGCGTGAGCCGCAGACCGAGACGGATCACGACAGCACGACCTCCGCTGGCACGGACGTGACCCGGCCGTCGCGGACGATGATTTCCCGATCCGCGTAAGCCGCAACCCGCGGCTCATGCGTCACGACCACGACGGTGGTGCGTTGCTGGCGGGCAATTGTGACCAAGAGATCCATGACGTGCTCGCCGTTCAGCGAATCGAGTGCACCCGTCGGCTCGTCGGCGAAGAGGACGTCGGGATGCGTGACGAGGCCGCGTGCCAACGCGACCCGCTGAGCTTCGCCGCCCGACAGTTCGCCACTGCGCCGACCCCCGAGTCCCGCCAGGCCGAGTTCGTCGAACCACCGCCGCGCCTCGGCCAACGCTGGCGCCCTCCGGCTGCCGCCGAGCAGGAGCGGCAGGGCGACGTTCTCCTCGGCAGTCAGCTCGGGCACCAGCTGTCCGAACTGGAACACGAACCCGAAGCGCTCACGGCGCAACGTGCTGCGCGCGGACTCGCCAAGGCTGTGGATCGGCCGACCGGCGAAGAGGACCTCTCCGCGGTCAGGCACGAGGATGCCCGCGAGGCAATGCAACAGCGTCGACTTGCCCGAGCCGCTCGGACCCATGATGGCCAGGACCTCGCCGGTCGCAACTGCAACACTCGCGCCGCGCAGCGCCGGCGTGGCACCGAACGAGACGTAGATGTCCCGGGCCTCGACGAGCGCTTCGCCCGAACCGGCAGCAGCCTTGACGCGGGCGACGTTCACCGCTGCACCGCTTGCGCGAGCACATCAAGGCGAGCGGCGGTCAGCTCGATCCACCGCAAATCGGCCTCGAGGTGGAACAAACCGTGGTCAGCGAGCAAGGCGTCGACGGCGGTACCCGAACGCTTCAGCGCAGTCAGTTCGCGCATTCGCTGCTGATGGGCACGGCGCTGCGTCTCGATGTAGCGCTCAGCAGAACGACCGAGCATCAGCGCCAGCACCACCTTGACGAACAGAACCGTTTGCAGGTGAGGTTCGGGCTCGACGGGCTCGTCCAGCCACTCCTCGACCTCAGCCCTGCCAATATCGGTGATCACGTAGCGCTTGCGCTCCGGCCCAGCTCCGGGCTCCAGCTCACCCGGCACCACCTTGCCGTCCCTGGCCAGCCGAGACAACGTCGCATACACCTGACCGAACGGCAGCGGCTTGCCGCGACCGAAGAAGGCGTCATAGTCGCGCTTCAGGTCATAACCATGGCTCGGTTCCCGCTCGAGCAGGCCGAGCAGGGCAAACGGAACACTCATACCCGCGAGGATACACTACGTGTATATATCCGGCAAGTAGCGACTGCCGACGCCCGTCGGCCCACCTCAACCGAGGCGCCGTCCACGACCTCTGCGGCGAAGCCGAGGCTGTTGTCACGAGCGGGCCGGAAGGGCCACCTTTGAGGCCGGCGGACTCCGGAGTCGACATCTCTGTACGTCCGCATCCCGACTACAGACATCCACTCACATTCCGCGTGCGGCCGCTTCGACCAAGTCGACGACGAATTGCGCTCGAGCATGCCCGCCGGACGCCTCCGCGGATCGGCCGGGACCCAAACGCGCACCGCCACGGCGACCATCACCAACACCGCAGCAAACGGCAACGCTCTCACCCTCGATGCGCCGCCACACGCGTTCGGACCGCTCTGCCCGGTGATCGAGGGTTCGCTCGCCTCGGACGGGACCCACGATCGAGGCGTCGCAGGCCGCGGGCCAGCACCCTTTACGTGGGTAGGTTCGTTGCCTCGGCTCTGGTCGTTCGGCCATGCGGCGGTGGCGCGGTGTCCGGTCCTGTCGCGTGATGACGACGTCCCCGCCTCCGAGTCGGCCGGCGTGTGCTGGCACGCAGCAATGGGTGAGTTGCTATGCGCACCTGCCGCCCCTGCACCTAGCGTGGGCGATGCAATGGATGAGCTGGACTCCGCCCACCTCGCAGCGCTGCACGCACTCGGCGATGAGCCAGTCCCTGACATCGTGTTGGATGTTGCCGCAGGACGCGAGGCGGAACTCGTGTGGCGCAACGAACTCGGCGGACTGACGTTCCGCGTCGATGACCGGTTCGTGAAGTGGAATCCGAGACGAACCGGCATCGATCTCGACCGCGAGCGCGTGCGCCTCGAATGGATCTCGTCCCGGCATCCGGCCCCGCGCCTGATCGCGGCGGGCGCTGACGCTACAGCGCAGTGGATCGTGACCGCTGCACTACAAGGCGACTGCGCGGTAGGAGATACCTGGCGTGCCCGGAGACCGGAAGCGATCAAGGCGATCGCCCAAGGTTTACGGGCCATCCACACGATCCCGATCAACGACTTTCCCTCCAACTGGACGCCGCAGGTCTGGGTCGGCCGCACCCCCGAGTCTCTCGGACCACGCCCGCCCATCGACGACCCGGTTCTCGTCCACGGAGACGCCTGCGCGCCCAACACCCTCATCTCGCTGGCCGGCGAGTGGACCGGGAACGTCGACTTCGGGGACCTCGCTGTGGGCGACCGGTGGGCAGACTTGGCGGTTGCGTCGTTGAGCCTCGACTGGAACTTCGGTGAGGGCCACCAAGGAGAGCTGTTCGACGCCTACGGCGTCGAACCAGACGAGGAGCGAATCAGCTACTACCGCCAACTGTGGCACCTCGAGTCATAGCGACGTCGGCCTGCGGCCAACCTTCGCGCGCGAGCGTCATCGCGGATCCGCTTCGCGGCTGTACCTTGACGTCCAGCTCCCCGATCCTGTCAACGAGCAGCTCGGCGTTGGAGCTGCGGGCGACGCAGTGCGTCGATTCGAGCCGTTGACCGTCGTGGCACCAGGATCGGTCCTTCGACGCGCTCGCGACGGCGCGGTCGATCGTGCGTCCGGTACGCGGCGCGAGCGGGATCACTGCCGGCTTGTTGCCTGCCGATGATCCGCACCGTCCGATGCCCGCGATCGAAGCCGATGTCTTCGATGTTCGACTCACGGCGACCGGGTTGCGAGCGGGCGATCAGGGGCGGTGCGGGATTGGTGCGGCTCGAGCGTTGCCGACGGGACTGTCGCTCGACGGGTACCCACACTTCCCCATTGACGAGAACGGCCACCGCCTGCCGGTCTTGATCGCAAGACACCTCATGATGTTCCTCGCTGCGGCGTGCACAGTTGAGCCGACGCGGTCGGAGGAAAAGGAGCGCCCGCGCCGGCAAGGACGTCGGAGCCTGCGTGTGTCCGGAGCGCGTCGACTGGGTACCTCCTCAGCGTCCGCGCCGACTTGGAGGTCAACGATGCCAGACGAGCGAAACGTCGCGCACGACAAGAAGGTGCAGCATGACAAGGAACATCGCGGCGAGGAGATCGCTCCAGGCGCGGTCGAAACACCTCAGCCGGGACGCAAGCCGGCGATGACAGAACATAGAGGAGAGGACGACCCCGCCTCGACCACAGGACACTGACGGTCCCGGGATCCCGGCTGCTTCGTTGGTAGTGGGCTGGCGCATCTGTCAGCCGGCGTTCTGCGGCGCCCAGGCGAGCCGGCTCTGCGCACATCACGGGGCGCACCGTAACCCTGAGGCGTTCGCCGGATGCGGCCGCCACGACAACCGAATGACGTGGCGATGAGCTCCCCCGCGGCTTGACGATCTGCGTTGTCCGCTGAACGGCGCTCTGCGTCGCCGGCCTGAACCATGGCGAAACGCTACATCGCCAGCGGGGACCCGCTCCTCGGCGGTCTGCGCTGCCGGCGACGCGTCCCAGCCGCTCGGCCACTCGGGAGGCGCTGGCGGTCTTGACACCCGAATCGAGCGGCCGTGGTGGTCGCGTCAGCCGTTGTCGCGACGGTTTGCCAGACTGATCGTCGGGTCCGCTATGTCTGGGCGTGGGCTCCCGATGGGAGGTTGTCATGGGGTCGTTCGACGTGCTGCTCGAGGACGAGCGCACCCAGCTCGGGGCGTTTGTCGAGGAGTACCGCGACGCGCTCGAGCGAACCGTCGACGGTCTCACCATCGAGCAAGCGCGCCGCGCGCTCGTGCCCTCGTCGACCACGCTGCTCGGGTTGGTCAAGCACGTCACCTGGATGCAGCGGGTTTGGTTCGAAGAGTGCGTTGGAGGCGTCGCCCGTACGGAGCTGGGGCTGGTCGGCAGTCCGGATGAGTCGTTCCAACTCGCCGTCGACGACACAGTCGCGAGCGTGACAGCGGCCCATCGGAACGCTTGTGCCACGGCCCGCGCTGTGGCGGCCGACCTGTCGCTGGACGCTGTTGTGATCGGCCATCGCGGCGGGCCGCGCACGTTGCGCTGGGTTTACCTGCAGGTTCTGCGCGAGCTCGCGCATCACTGCGGTCATGCCGACATCCTGCGCGAGCAAATCCTCGCTCGTTGAGCTCCGACGCGAGCCGTACACCCCCGAGACACAACCGGCGACACGGCCTGCGTCCGTTCGACGGCCCGCGGGTCGAAGCGGACGCGTACGTCAGCAGAACCAGCGTTTGACGACGCGCCGGACGCGAGATGCTTCGAACATTCGGGGACGTCGTAGGCTTTCGTCGATGGGCACGCTCGACGACGTCGCCGTCATCGCCGGCGAGCTGCCCGAGGTCGTCGAAGCAGAGGGGCGGACGGGGCGGACCTGGTCGGTGCGCGGCAAGACCTTCGCCTGGGAGCGGCCCTTCAGCAAGGCTGACCTACGCCGATTCGGTGACACTTCCGTTCCCGCCGCTCCGATCCTGGCGGTGCGTGTCGACGACCTCGGTGACAAGGAGGCCGTGCTCGCCGCTGGGCACGAGGGGTTCTTCACGATCCCCCATTTCGACGGGTACGCAGCGATCCTCATCGAGTTAGGTGCGGCCCGCAGGCGCGCACTGCGGGAAGCGATTGCGGATGGCTGGGCGTCGTGTGCGCCGACGGTTCTGGTAGCCGAGCACCGCAACGGCTCGACTCGCCGCGCGCACTGACTCGGTCTCCGCTCGGCCACGTCCCGGCGGTACGTGACGCGCACCGCCGCGAGCGCGCGTTCTGGGTTCCCGGCCGTCGGGGTCGAGCGAAGTCGAGTGACTCGACGGGGAGCAATTCCTCATCCTCCGATCACACTGGGATCATCCCGACATCCCCGACGCGATCTCGATCATGGGCGACACCAACGGTCTGCGCATGCACTACTTCGATGCCCGCGGCGTTGTCCCACGACGATCTCAACTGGGACGACGACCTCGAAGCCACCTACATCCGCCTCCCCTGAACCATCCGGATCACGCAGTGCGGCAGCGGCACGAGGCCGCCGACCAGGGAGGCGTGTCGTAGCGGTCGCGCCGCCACATCTTGGAGGCATCGCGACCGCGCGCAGCGGCCAGTTCGCAAGATCGCCGGCAGTCACCCGCCCGCGTAAACGAACCGCCGCACATCGTCTCGAGCTCATTGGTTCAGGTCGGTGCGACATCGAACGGCACTGCGATGCGACGATCGTGGCTGTCGAGGATCCACCGTTCCGATGCGGTGGCACTGAAGAGGCGGAGTCCTGCCTCCGGTCCGACCGCGTCAGCCGACCATGGCCGGCCACCGCGTTCTTCACACGACCGGGAGAACACCTCGAGGCATCGACTGACTGCGTCGCCAGGGACCAATCCGGCCACGGCTGACATGTACACCCCTTGACCGGTGCCGATCGGGACATGTGAGTCGAACACCACGATGCCCACGTCGGGTCGGGTGGCGAGATTCTGTGAGTGCCTCGCCTCCGGCGACGACACCCAGACGAACTGCCGGTCGTTGATCGCGGCGAAGTACACCGGCGTCGGCCAAGGTCTGCCCGCGTCATCCGCCGTTGCGAGCGTCATGTACAGGTTGTCGCCGATGATCGCCCGGGCAGTCCGGGCCAGTGCGTGGCCGTCAGGGTGCATGCGGGAAAGGTACGACCACGAAATGCGACGGCCGCGCCACCGGACCGATGCTTCCATGGATGTCAAGCGGCGATTGGCGGTTGTTGTGGGGGTTGGTCGTTGGGTGCCGGTGAGGTCGGTGATGATGGCGCGGTGGACTTGGCGACACCATGCTCCTCGCCGGACTGCACCGACCGTGCCGCCGAGATCGCGTCGGTGGGGTCGGACTTGCCGTAGCGGCGTCGATGTTGACGGTTGCCGCGGCGCACCTCGATCACCGCAACGGAGTGAGCGTGAGGTATCGGGACAAGGCGGCACCCCATGTCCCAGTGCCTCCGACACCACCGGTGTCGACCGGCCCGAACCCGGTCAGCCAGCGCAGCAACGCCAGACAGCCGGCGGTCGTGGCTGGGAACGCTTCGGTGCCGAGCACGCGGCCCAGCGGGTCGAGTGCGGCGGCGACGTGGGTGTCTTTGTGGTGTCGACACCGCACGTGACGTGAACCCGTGGATCTGTCATCGTGGTCATTGTCATCCCTTCATCGAGACGGAGTGGCACGCACAGCCGAACGACGGACAGCCTCCGAGCTTCGACGGCTGGAGGTCGTGCGGACGATGAACCTGGAGTCCGGGGCGCCGACGGCGCACGTCGGCTGCGTTCCACTGCGCGAGGGGCCCTTGGGACCGTCGCGTGCCGTCCGATCGCGCACTGGCGTTGGCGCAGGTCCGCCGGTTGCGGTCATCGAGCGAGTGCGCGCTCACGAGCGCGACGCGCCAGCGACATCATGATGGCTGCCGCACACGTCACCCCGACTGCGGCGAATGTGTCTCGGTACGCGGCGACAAACGCAGCGGGGTCGTCGGAGGCCACCGCGAGGTCGGCGACGTGTGTGGTGCGTCGGGCGTCGAAGAACAGGGTTGCGCTGGCCACGCCGGCGACGACACCGACCGTGCGCATCATCTGGCTGAGCGCACCTGCAACGCCTTGACGGTCGGAAGGAATCGAGCCCATCACGAAGAGCAGGTTCGGCACCGCGAACAGACCGAGACCGACGCCGACCAGGGCGAACGCACCGGCGACGGCCAGCAACGGGGTGTCGGCATCGGTGAACGCCACGGCGAGCAGGCCGACCGCCTCGAGGGCCAGTCCGACGCTGCTCAACCGGCCCGTACTGACCTTTCCCAGGACGCGACCGGCGATCGGCGCCGCGACCGCTGTCGCCAGCGGCGCGATGCCCAGCATCAGACCACCGGCGATCGTCGACATCCCTCGGACGGTCACCAAGTAGTACGGGGCGAGCAGCCAGATCGCGAACATCGTGCCGTTGGCCACCACGTTGAGGACGTTGGCAACGGTCAACGGCACGTTACGCAACAAGGACAGGTCGATCACCGGGTCGCTGCTCCGCTGTTCCACCCAGACCCAGGCGGCGAGCAACGCAGCGGCGACGATGAACCCAATCAGTACGACCGGCGATCCCCAACCCGAGGCACCAACCCGGCTCAGCGCGAGGAGCGCGGCCGCCAGGCCGGCCCCGACGAACAAGGCGCCCGGCAGGTCGAGTGGCTCGTTCGAGCTGCGCAGGCGACGGCGTCCACGGCCGTCGGGGGGGACGATGCGCACGACAAGGACGAGCACGACGAGCGCCGCCGGTGTCCGAACGATGTACACCGAGCGCCAACTCGTCCACTCGAGCAGGATCCCGCCGAGCGCCGGTCCGATGGCCAACCCAATCGCTACGCCCATCTGGAAGAACCCCAGGGCGCGGTGGCGCGCCTGCTCCGGCACTGCCAACGTCACCAGCGCAGGCGTCGAACCCATCACCAGCGCGCCGCCCGCCCCCTGGACGACACGCGCGACGAGGAACCAGCCGTACTCCTGAGCCACGCCGCACAAGCCCACACCCACGGCAGTGAGCACCAGGCCCACGGCGAGGACTCGACGATGGCCGAACGCATCGCTCAGCCGGCCAGCAGCCAGCAACAGGCTGGCGAACGTGAGGACATACATCGTCACCAGCCACTGAATGTCCTTCACCTCGATGCCGAACGACTCGGTGATCGCCGGGAACGCGATGTTGACCATCGTGTCCAGCGACACCAACGCCCCGGCGACAGCAACGACCGCAACCGTCGCCTGGGGTCCACGGTGGACCAACATGCCGTCCACGGCCATCAGTCACCACCCCCTTCGACCCTGACCACCACCCTCAGACCCGTGAGGTCGAGCGCAGCAAGGCCCCGTCGTTCAGGTCAGTCGCGAGCGGCACTCTGACAGGCGAGGTGCCGCTGTCACGAACCAGCCGAGCAGCTGGCACCGATCGACGCGCCACCTCACAGCTGCGCGCAGCTGCCGGTCGCCGATCGTGCTCGCTCCGAGCACGGCGTCCACCAGCCGCCGAACACGCGCCTCCCACGACGCCTCTGCACGCCGATGATGGTCTGGCAACGAACGCGAACGCCCCGTCACGCGCGTCCTCGAACGTCAGCCCACAGCTCGTCAGCAGCGTCGCCGTCATGCCGGTCGAGGACGACCCAGATCTGCCCGGTACCACTCATCCGAGAACGCG
>JBBQTN010000078.1:0-20808 GCA_038213195.1 Acidimicrobiales bacterium
CGCCGATCGTGCGTGCCGCACCCGGGCGAGGTTCGTCGATCAACCCGTCGAGACGATGCTCAGCGAACCGCAGACGCCACTTCGACACCGTTGCCGGGTTGCAACCGACCTTGCTGGCGATCTCCGTGCCGGTCAGGTTCGGGTCCGCGCACAACAACACGATCTTGCAGCGCATCGCCAGGTTCTGCGCGCTGGAATGTCGGCGCGCCCAACTCTCGAGCTGTCGGCGTTCAGCCCCGCTGAGCGTGATCTCGACCGGCGGTCGTCCTCGTCTGGCCATGGCGTTCCCCTCCCGATGCTGGCAGTGACACCAGCGAGAACGCGAACCAACCCAGAAAATTCCCGATCACACCAACTACTTGACGGATCAGCCTGACAGGACACTAGCTCTGAGCAGGACATTTGTCGTGCCCCCAGCGTCTCGAACCCTGAACCGACGGATTAAAAGTCGGTCCGGTATCGTCCAGATCGTGATCTTCAGTACCTCTGACCTGCGACTTTACGTCCGAGCAGTCCGCACAGTGATGTACCGTGACGGCCCGTGTTGCTGAATTTCTTGGCTGAAATCTTGGATGACTAAGCCGCCGCATTGCAGTGAGATCGCCCCCTGTACCGTGCGCAGCCTCACGCCCGCGGCTGCCCGCAGGGCGGCGTCGTCGAAGTTGAACCGTCGAAGCCTGACCTCGCCGTCGCGAAACGAGAAGCACGTGCTGTTGCGAGGACCCACCCCGACTGTGCCCGCGATGCGCCGTACGCACGCGTCTTCTCCGGCACCTTGGCGAACCGGCCCCGGGACCCTCTCCTGGTTGGTGCCGTCGCCTGCCTCGCGGCAACGACACTTCCGGTGAATTCACGGTAGCGGTCGGCGCGAGGTTGTTGTGGGACGCGGCGCGCGCCGTGTGTCAGAAGTTGACGGCGCCGCATTGGCCGGTTCCGCCTCCGGTGGCGGTGTTGGGGCTGCCGTCGTCGATCGGGGCCGGGGTGTTGTTGCTGCAGGATAGTTGGCCTGAAATCTGGTTGCCCTCGATTTCGGTGATCAGGTTCTCGACGGTCGGCCCAATCCCGGAGGTGTTGGAGATGGTCACGCCGCCGGCGATGTGGTTGCCACTGAGCTCCAGTTGGCCGGCGTTGGCGTTGAGGGTCAGGTGGCCGCGGATGTCGTTGGGGGCGCAGGAGAAGCCGTCGTCGCCGTTGTCACCGATGAGCACGAAGCCGCTGGTCATGCTGATGGTGCTGGCGCCGTGAATCAGATTGCCGCACCAGGTCACTGCCTTGGCCCTCGAGGAGGAGACGCCTCCGTTGACCGTGGAGTTGGTGAGCGAGAGGGCGGCGCCGGGCAGCACCGTGATGCCACCGTTGACTGTGGCGTTGTTGACGCACGTCGACCCGGACACGGTCAGTCCGCCGTTGACCCTGCCGGTGACGATGGTCAGGCAGCGGACCAGATGGGAGTCGGTCGCCGAGTTGCTGGGTAGGAAGTTGCCGTCACCGCTGTAGGCCGCCATGAGGGCGTGGGTCCCGACCTGGAGGCCGGCGGTCGCAAACGTGGCGTGTCCGGTCGCGTCGAGCGGGCTGGTGCCGAGCACTGTTGTCGCGTCAGTGAAGGTCACGGTCCCCGTCGGTGTGCCCGCTCCCGGCGGGGGGACGATCACGGTGGCGGTCAGTGTGACCCCGTCACCGAACAAGGAGGGGTTCGGGGCCGAGGTGATGGCGGTGGCGGTGGGTGCCTTGTTGACCACCTGGCCGCCGGTGAGCGTGCCCGAGCTGGCCAAGAAGTTGGGGTCGCCCTGGTAGGTCACGGAGATCGAATGGGTGGCCACCGAGAACGAGCCGATCAGGGTTGACGTCGTCGACGCGCAGCCTGGCGGAGCGGAGGCGGCCGACACGGACTCGGTGTCGAATGGTGTGGCCGCGCCGTCGGCCGTGAACGCAATCGTGCCCGAGGGCGCCTGGGTCGCCTGCGTGCTGGGCGGGGCCGGGCAGACGGTCGCTGTGAAGCTCACCTTCTGTCCGAAGACCGACGGGTTGGCTGACGACGTGACCGAGGTGGCGGTCGGGGCCTGGTTCACTGTTTGCAACAGACTCCCGCTGCTGGTCTTGAAGTTGCCGTCACCGTTGTAGGAGGCGACCAGGGTGTGGGGGCCGACCGACAGGGCAGCAATGGTGACCGATGCTTGGCCACCGGCCAGGCCCGGGCTGCCCAGATTGGTAGCCCCATCGCTGAAGGTCACGGTGCCGGTCGTTGTGCCCGCGCCGGGGGCGACCGCGCCCACGGTTGCCGTGAAGACGACCGGCTGACCGAAGACCGACGGGCCGACGCTCGACACGGCATCAGTCGTGGTTGAGGCCATATCGACTTGTTGGCTCCAGTTGCCTGAGCTATCGATGAAGTTCAAGTTGTCACTGGTGTAGCTGGCCACGATGTTGTGCGGACCCACCGGCAGGTTGGGGGAATTGACCGAGGTCGTGCCCCCGCTCAGCGGCTGGCTGCTGCCGATGTTGGCGCCGTTGTCGGTGAATTGGACCGAACCGGTCGGCGTCCCGACCGATGCCACGTTGGCGGCCACCGTGGCGGTGAAGGTCACGCCCTGGCCAAAGACGGTCGGGGGTGACGGTGCCCCGGTGACGGTAGTGGTGGTGAGCGCGCCCTGAACTGTTTGCACGATCGGGTTGCTGATGTTGGGCGTTGGCGACGGAAAGACGAAGGCGACCGCGGTGATCGAGTGCGTCCCGCTCGACAAGCCCGATGTCTCGAAGGACACCGTGCTCGTCCCCGCGGATCCTAGGAAACCGTCAGGAGTGAAGGGGTTGACTGCGCTCAAGACCGTCGTCCCGTCGAGGAAGACCATGTTGCCGAACGCCAGGGGAGCGGTCACCGTTGCGGTGAACTTCACGTTCTCGCCAATGTGGGACGGATTGTGGTTGGAGCTCACCGACACAGGAAGACCGGCGGCAGCCGCGGCCGGCTCGGCGGCGAGGGTCGTCGCCACGGTGCCGGACAAGGCAAGCACGACCACGAAGATGAACAGCTGCTTGATCCTCATTTGGGTCTCCCATCGAGACGTGACCACGCCGTGGTTGATGACCCCGAGTGACCATGCTGGCCGTACAACCGACAGTAACCGCTGGCGTCGCCGACGCAATCAGCGCAACCATTTCCGCCGACGCGATCGTGACGAGCACTTCCTTGGCCCAAGCCGTTTCGAATATCGACAATCGCAGCCCGCACCGACGGCTCTGCGACAGCGTCGGTCTCGACGACGTGGTCATCTTCGAGCAGCCAGGTAATGGCCCGTTGCTCGGCACGTGCCCGCGAGAACACCGCCGACCGCTCACGAAGGGCGCCGAACTCGGAGATCGTGTCGCGGACTCGCCGGCACTCTCCCGGTCCCTTGGGCGTTCGGCCGAGCAGGTCGCCAGCGCGTGGATCGGCAACCACGACAGCGACTCCAGGATGTCCTGATACGCATCGCGGGCCGCGAGATCGCCGCTCTCGGCTCAGCGCTTGACGAGCACGCCGAGTTCAGCCCGTTGCGACTCGCGATCACATGATGGGCGCGACTCGGCGAGCTGTGATCGCCAGTGGTGAATCCCCTGTGCCACGGCGTTGCGCGTCACGGCGCAAAAGGGTCGCCTGTGAGCAGGCGATCAATCGCCCCACAAGTTTGGCGACAAACGTCGTGTGTTCTCTCCGCAACGGGGTATGAGATTTGCATGACGGCCGGGTCTGGCATCGAGCCAATGTCTCGGGTCGCTGTCGTGGCGAACACCGAGAAGTTGCGACGGCGTGATGTCAGGCAGCTCCGCGCGGCGCTGCATGAGGCGGGCTACGACGGTGTTCCTTGGATCGAGGTTGCCAAGGGCTCGGCGGCGAAGAAGGCTGCGCGGAGTGCGATGAAAGCGGGCGCTGGGGTCGTGCTGGTGTGTGGTGGCGACGGGAGTGTGCGCGCTGCGGCTGAGGCGCTCGTCGATACTGAGGTTGCGTTAGCGGTGCTGCCATCTGGCACCGCCAATCTGTTCGCCGGAGCCTTTGGTCTGCCGTCGGATCCTCATGGCGTCGTCGGGTTGATCACCGCGGGGACCCGGCGAACGATCGACACGGGCGAGTGCAACGGGCGCACGTTCGTCGTGATGGCCGGCACAGGGTTCGACGCGGCGATGCTCGACGGCGCTGACGCTGACAAGGAGCGGCTGGGGACCTTCGCGTATGTCCGCTCGAGCGTTCGGGCAGCGCGAACACGGGAGCTGTTCGAGGTTCGGGTCGCGGTTGATGGTGCCATCTTTTTGAGGGTTCGGCGACTTCGGTGCTGGTCGGCAACATCGGTACGTTGAAGGCTGGGCTTCAGGCGTTTCCGGACGCGTCGGTGACTGATGGGGTCCTGGACTTGGCGGTGATCACCGCGGCGGGCATGCGCGAGTGGGCCGGGTTGCTGGTCGATGTCGTGCGTCACCGGCAGCGGGAGACGGCGCACGCACATCTTGGTCGCGGCAAGGACATCACGGTCGAACTCGATCGCAAGCACCGCATTGAGCTGGACGGTGGGACGAAGGGGCGGGCGAAGGAGTTGCGGGTGGCGGTGCATCCTCAGTCGTTGCTGATCTGCGCCCCCTCTGGGCGCTGAGCCGATTGTCGTTGTGGCGTGGACGTTGCGCGTTCGCCGATCTGTGGGGGTTCGTTGTCGGTCGGTAGGGTTTCGCCGAGTCGCTGTCGTCGCCCTCCGAACGCGACGGCGACGAGGGTGAACCATCCCCAGCCGAGGACGACGCCGGCGATGACATCGCTGAGCCAGTGCACGCCGAGCAGAGCGCGGCTGGTGGCGACACCGATCGTCGCCAGGGCGGCCAGGGCGGCGAGCAGTGCTCGGGTCCTGCCCGACCGTCCTCGTCCGAGCACAAGCGCTGCCGCTGATGTGCATGCAGCGGCAGCACACGAGTGCCCGGAGGGGAACGAGAACCCGTGCGCGGAGACGAGGTGGAGAACGTCTGGACGCTGACGCCGAACGAGCAGCTTGATCGCATTGTTCAGTGCCAGCTGGCCGAGCCCGACGGCTGCGACGAACGCGAACACCTCCTTGTTCTGGCGGCGCACGAAATCCGCGACGGCGACAACCGCCAGGTAGGCGATCACGACGGGCGTCGAGCCGATGTTGGTGACCCAACGCAGGACATCGACGGATCGTGAACTGGCGTGGTGAAGACCCCATCGGGATACCGCCGAGTCGCCGTGGGCGAGCCAGTCGTTGTGGTTGATCAACGACAGCAGCACCCCCAGTACGAGTGCGATCGTGAACAGGATGAGGAACCCGACCGTGATCATGAATCCGCCGGCGTGTCGGCGGTCGAAGCGCTCGCGCAGGAACCGCTGGAGCTTTGGGCGCCGGGCGATGAGCCTTTGCAGTGCACGTGTCTCAGCGGTGGGCTCGATCGGATCGACGTGGTGGTCGCGTGATGCTGAGACCGCGTAGGCGAGTATCCCAGCAGTCACTCCAAGGGCGACGACGACGATCAGCAGCACGGTGTCGGTACCTCAGCTGGCGGGTTGTGGCGGTGCGCCAGCGACGACCGGTTGTTCACCGGGA
This sequence comes from Acidimicrobiales bacterium, assembly GCA_038213195.1. GTDB lineage: Bacteria > Actinomycetota > Acidimicrobiia > Acidimicrobiales > Ilumatobacteraceae > JAODBQ01. The sequence continues at coordinate 5,580 of JBBQTN010000078.1, forward strand.
CGGCGCGCGACGGTTCGCAGGAGGATCGCCCGGGTCGCGAGCACCGAAGTGAGCCCGAGGGCGGCTCCGGCGATCACGTCCGAGAGGTGGTGCATGCCTCGGTACATCCGCGAGAAGCCAGCGATCGCGGCGACGAGCGCGACGACGGTCACGCCGAGTAGCCGGGCCCAGTGCTGACGCGTCCGCCAGAACACCACCACGACGATCGCTCCGTAGGTGACGGCGGCGGCGACGTGACCGGACGGGAACGAAGAACCGACGGGAGAACCCTCGAGGCGAGGCACCGCTGGTCGCGGACGTCCGACGATCCAGGTCACGGTGATGAACACCGATGCCTCGAGCACCAGCGCCAACGCGACCGTGAGCGGCTCGAGCCATCGTCGCCAGACCGCGAGCATCACGATCGCAACGAGTGCGGTGACAGTGATCTTGACGATCGTGTCCGCCAGTTCCGACCCGACGAACGTCGCGCTGTTGAGCCACGACGTGCGGTGCCCGGCCAGCCATCGCTCGATCGACTCATCGACGTGCTGCATCCAGGAGTGGCGCAACGGATGCACGATCAGCGTCCCGATCCCGACTCCGACCGCCGAGAACAACAGGTAGCAACCGAGGAACCAGCGCAGGTCGGCCCATCGCAATGGGAACCCGAGCAGGTGGCGTCGCCCTCCGGTACGGCCGTCACGTCTGCCGTCGGGGGTGCCCTCGTCGTCGGCGACGGAGCCGGTCGATGGAGTTGGCGTGCTCATCCTGCCTCCCTGACGAAGCCGCTATCGAGCCGCTCGTGCGGCCGGCACGCAGCGCCCTGACACGGTTGCGTCCGGCTGCGTCGAGGTGCCGGGCCACAGAGCAAAATGACATTGCACCGAGCGAGACGCTGTCACGGCGGTTGCAGTCGACGGCGGGTGAAGGTGACCAGACAGAAGATGCCGTAGGCGACGAACCCCACCCCGACCAGCGCGACCACCAACCGGCCCCAGCCGTGCACGGCCAGTCGCCTCAGCGCACCATCAAGACCAGTGGCTTCCCCCGGGTCGTAGTTGATCGCCGACAGCAGCAGGAACACCCCGACCAGGCCGATGCCGATCCCTCGTCCGACCTCGCCGACCGCACCGAGTCGCCGCGACCACGCGATCCTCGCCGGTGACAAACCCGACAGATCGAGCTCGTCATCGACATCGACCCGAACGCCCTTCGCGATCCGGTACAGGCCAGCGGCAATGACGATCAGCCCCACGAGCCCGACCACCAGCCGGCCGGCCGTGTGCCGCATGATCGACGCCGAGATGTCGGTGACCTTCGTGTTGCCGTTCGGCGCCTTGGCCGCGTTGCGGGCGAGGCGATCGCACTGATCGCAAACGTCGTGTAGATGACCGCGCTCGCCACGTAACCGATTCGCTGCACCCAAGCCTTCGCATCCGTACCGCCCGGCAGCACCGCCGACACGATCCGCCACGCTGCGTACAACAGCATCCCCACGGCCAACAGCCAGAGCAGCCCCGTTCCACCACTTGAACCGGCGACCGTCTTGATCGCCCCGGTCGGACTCGCCTCCTGGGTCCCGTTGCCGAGCGGAGCCTTCGACGACGACCACCCCGATGCACGCGCCGCGACGGCCAACGCGAGGAGCCCGGCGACGATGTACACGACACCCTCGGCGAACCAGCCAGCCAGGCCCACCTTCACCACGCCGGGATGTTCTCGGGTCAAACGCCCGATTGGGTTCGCCCCGACTGCATGCCGACTCGAGTTCGAAGATAGCTGTGAGATGTCGCCCCCCTCGATCGGCAACCGCGTTCCCCCGACCTAACCGACTCAAACAAACGAACCCAACAGCCTCTGCCTGCCGCGACTCCACATCCCACCATCAACTCACGGTCGACGCTCACGGGATCGGATTACTGTGCAAGATCGAGGGCCGACCACGTGCGTGAGCGTGGTCCGCGAGGCGACCTCTGCACGTGCCCAAGAACGGGTGCGCACGGCGACTTCGACGATGAACGGCAGGTGGTCGCTGCCACAGGACTCGAGCTCGTGCTTCGACGCGGCGCGGACGTCCTCGTTCACGAGCGCGTGGTCCAACCGCACGACCGGGCCGACAGCGCCGAGCAAACCGTCGGCGCCCAGCTTGAACGATGGATCGACCGCATTGCCGAGCGAGTCGATCGCATCATTCAGCCCGAGCGCAAGCAGTTCCTCGAACTCCGGTCGGTAGCGGGTCGTGTTCAAATCGCCGGCAATGATCAACGGACCCGACAGTGTCGACACGAACTCCTTCAAGACCTCGATCTGCTCCTTCCACATCACATGGCCGCCGGGGTCAAGGGTGGCCATCGGGTTCAGTGCGACCACCAGCGTGCTCGTGCCATCGACGTCGATGTCGGCGATGGCAACGCGCCGCGAGCCGATTCAGGTGATCAACGACCGTGGGCCGAGCGGACGGTTGGTGGCGATCGTGCCGACGTAGTCGGTGTCGTCGTCCGGATCGGTGACCCGGTTCGGATAGGCACGGCGCCACCGACTTGATCGAACATCGCCAGAAACGTCGGGGTGGTGCGCTCGACGAGGACGAGCACGTCACCGGTGCTGGTGGGACGGGATCACCAGCAGAAGCGGGAGCGCGTCATAAGCCAGGGCAAGGACCGACCCTTCCTCGACTGCCAACACGATCTGCAGGCGACGAGTCACTTCCACTGCGCTCAGAGCGGCACAGACGGGCCAGCCGATCGCCGACCCAGTCGCGAAATGCCGAGGACTGAACTGGTGGGCGGAACTGTCGACGACTCGGGCGACCAACGGCAGCGCGATCACAGCGCCCGCGGTGAGCACCGCAGCAAGTACGCCCGGATCGACCCACGGCGGCGGCGATTCCGGCGGGTCTACCCTCTACCTGCGATCGGGACAGCGGAAGCCCGGAACGCCTCAGACCCCCCTCCTTGTCCGGACGGTTCTGGCGTTCACCGACTCCACAAGCTGCATCAGGCTCCGCCGTATTCGCACGACGTCCGGGGTCGACGAGACGAAGGTCGTTCGTCGCTCAGCGACGGAGGAGCAGCAAGACCACCACGATGATGAGAATCAGAAGGATTACTCCACCTCCGATATAAACACCGTCCGCCAACATCGCAACCATCGCTGCTGAGAGCATTGCGCCTCCCTCTCGCCCTTCACCCCCCGGTCCTTCCGGCACGGGCCAGGTACCCATCGAGAACGAAGACAAGCCACCACGTACCACAACAATGTCGGCCGCTCGCGCTCCCCAGCGGGACACGCGTACGTTCACTGCTCGCGGCCGTCGGCGGCCGCAAATGGCTCTGACTCCGACCGACAGGTGGTTCGCGCTGTCGTCGCCGGCGTGTCCCATACCATTCCTTGAACCGGCGATCGACCCTCGCCCCCGCAAGTGCCGGTCAGTCGCGCCCTTCATAGCGGCAGCGGCCACCACGCTGGGTGACGGGGGGACCACCGATGTTTCTGACCATCTACAGTTGCGGCGTGCGAGGCCGAAGCCTGCGCGTGCTGCCTGGTTTGCCAGGATGATGGGTCGAGCCGGAGGTGCGATGTCATGGAGCGACCGTCTGGGACGGTGACGTTCTTGTTCACGGACATCGAGGGCTCGACGCGGATGTGGGAGGCTCGACCCGATCTGATGGCGATCGCGCTGGATCGTCATGATGTGATCGTGCGCGATGCTTGCGTCGCGCACGGTGGGTTCATCTTCTCGACGGGTGGGGACGGCTTCGCAGTCGCGTTCGCGCGAGCGGCGTCGGCGCTGGACGCTGCCGTCGCGGCGCAGCGGGAACTCCACGCCGAGGAGTGGCCGGAGGGCTGTGCCGTGGGCGTGCGAATGGGCGTGCACACGGGCGAAGCGGTCGAGCGCGATGGTGACTACTTCGGACCGCCGGTCAACCGGGCGGCGCGGTTGATGGGATCCGCGTTGGCGGGTGAGGTCGTAGCGTCCGAGGCGACGGCCTTGATCGTGCGCGGGGCCATCGGCTTCGAACTGGTCGACCTTGGACACCGTCGGATGCGCGGTGTGGCGGAGCCGATACGCGTGTTCGGGGTGCATGCGGCGGGCATGGCGCCGATCGAGAAGAGGCCGCCGCCAGCTGCGCCCGGCAATCTGCCGGCGGCGCTGACGGATTTCGTTGGCAGCCTCGCCGGGTGGCGGCAGGGCTTCGCCGACCTCCCGTCTCGGCGGTCCGTGACGCTCACCGGGCCGGGCGGTGTTGGCAAGACGAGGGCTGCCATCGAGCTCGCCTGGCTGTTCGTCGACGAGTACCCCGATGGTGCGTGGCTGGCCGAGTTGGGTCCGGTGGTGAACGCTGCGGCGGTGCTGCCGGTCGTTGGATCGACGCTTGGGGTGCGGCAGCAGCCGGGTGAGTCGATGCTCGAGTCGATCGTGAGCTCGCTGCGCGAGCGTCGCCTGCTCATTGTTCTCGACAACTGCGAGCACGTACTCGACGCGACGCGGCAACTGGTGGTGGCGATCAATGCGTCGTGTCCGGGCGTGACTGTCCTCGCTACGAGTCGGAGCCCCTCGCCGTGCCCGCGGAGCGCGTCCATGTCGTTGCACCACTGGGGTCGGTCGAGGGTTCGGAGCTGTTCCAATATCGGGCGGTCGCAACTGACTCTTCGTTCCAGCCGACTGAGGACGACCTCGCCGCGATCGAGGGGATCTGCGCGCAGCTCGACGGCATTCCGTTGGCGATCGAGCTTGCCGCAGCGCGGATCCGGTCGCTCGGACCCGCCGACCTGCTCCGGCGCTTGAATGATCGCTTCCGACTCCTGCGCGGCGCGCGATCCAGTGTTGAGCGCCATCAGACACTACGCGCGACGGTGTCATGGTCGTACCAGTTGCTGAGCATCGAGGAGCGGCTGGTGTTCGACCGCGCGTCGGTGTTCGCCGGTTCCTTCGACCTCGCCGCCGCCGAGTACGTCTGCGCCGGCGGTGACGTCGACCCACTGGATGTCGTCGACCTTCTCGGGTCGCTCGTCGACAAATCGATGATCTACGCGAGCCGCGCGCACGGGTCGGCGCTATTCGTCGTCCTGGAGACACTCCGCCAGTACGGTGAGGAGTGCCTGGCGGAGGCGGGTTGCGCACCGTCCATCCGTAACCGGCACCTCGAATGGTTCCTCCAGAGCGCACATCGAGGGAACCTTCTGACGCAGGGTCCACGCGAGGCCGAGGGAAAGCGGTTGTTCGAGGTGATCTGGGACAACTTGCGTGTCGCGTTCGGCTGGGCGCAGGCCATCGGCGACGTCGAATCGGCCCGGCTGATCTCGGACTACGCGTTTCGTTTCGGGACCGAAAGCATGAATCCTGAGCACCGCGACTGGTGCGACCAGATCGTCGTGCTCGGGGGCGATGCGGGGCCGAACTCCAGCCAGGCTTTCGGGAACGCTGCATGGTGGGCGGTCCTGACGGGTGATCTAGCCGCGGCGGACGCACTCGCCCGCCGTGGCGTCGCGGCCGCCGAAGGGCTCGACGACGTCGTGGCGGATTCTCGTTGTTGGACGAGCTTAGGGATGACGGAGCTGTCGTTCGGCCGTGTCGACGCGACCGTGCGTCAGCGCATCCAGCGGATCGCCGACGAGCATCCCGATGCCGGTCGCCGAATCGGCGCCTACTACGCACTGATCGAGATGGCTGCGCTCGAGTCAGACCACGGCACCGAGGCGACGCTCGTGCAGGCACTCTGGGACGACGCCGAAGCCAATGGATCACCGTCGCTGAGGTCCATCGCCGCGATAAAACGATCGAACCTCGCGACGCACGCGACCCCGCCCGACTTCGTGGAGGCCGCGCGTTGGGGCGATGTCGGGCTCGCCCTGGCTCGGGAAGTCGGATCGCGGAGCTACGAAGCCGGTGCCTATCTCGCATTAGGCGTGTCCAACGCACGACTTAGCGACCAGCGGACCCTCGAAGTGGCCCGTGCAAACCTCCTGATCAACGCGCGATCTCGCGGCTGGTGGGGAATCTGGCGGTGCTTCGACATCCTCACCTTCTACTGGGCGGCGACCGGTGAGCGGGAGCCTGCGGCGGTGCTTCTCGGCCATCTCCAAGCCCAAAACGCCCCGCCCGGATCTATCGAATACATCAACCTCCGGCGCGACGCCACTGACCTCCTCGGCTCTGACTCACAGACGCAAGCCTCGCTCGACCGGGGTGCAGCGATGACCCCCGACAAAATCCTGGCCTACGCCCTCGAGCAGCTCGGCGCCTCGCCCGAGACCCATCGCCACGGGTGACGGTGAGATCCGGCCCGCGACGGGCTCGGCGTCACTCACCACCTCGCGGTGGCGAGCCAGCGGAAGCCTGATCGAGCGAACTGACCGCGCGGTACAGGGATGTCGTCGGGGACGCCCGATAGCGACACCGCTACTCCCGTGCAGGTGAGTATGGAGGTACATGGAGACCAGCCGCCAACGCCGTTCCCCGACGATCACGCTGTCGATCCCGAGGTCGACATCCGGCGTGAACACCCTGCCGTCGACTGCCGGCGTCTGGCACCGCTCGGCTCGTCCGGCGATCACGAGTCGTCTCGCCTTTCGTCGTCATGGGACAAGAGACCGGGGAGCAACAACAACGACGGCGCACAACCGCCGCAGCAGACGCGACCGTTGCTTCGGCCACATCGCCACGAGGTCAACGGACCTGACTCATCCCGCCGGCGGACCCGTCGAGGATCCGATGCTTCTGTGGATATAGAGCGGCGATTGGCGGTTGTTGTGGGGTTGGTCGTTGGGTGCTGGTGAGGTCGGACATGATGGCGCGGTGGACTTGGCGGGCGACATGTCGCTTGAGTTCTCCTAGGTCAAGTCCTGGCGGCAGGTTTCTGTTCGCTGCCATGCTTTGAGGGGTTCGTAGGCGATGCCGGTGGACCAGCAGGCCCAGATCACTTGGATCCAACCGCGGGCGACGATGCGCACTGCGTGGGGGTGTCGCGCACCGCGAGCTCGGGCTCGCCGGTACGCGTCGCCAGCCCACGCGGACAAGTGCCGGGAGTTGTCCGCGAAGCCGGTGATGGCGACGCGTGCTGACCTGTTGGCGGCGTAGCGGAACCCGACGGTGCGCGTCTTGCCCGACGCTCTGGTGACCGGTGCTGCGCCGCACATGCGTGGCGAGCGTGCGCTGGTGCCGAAGAACACCGACGGGGTTCGGGCGGTGGTGCTTGATTTGGTCCGTGAAGCGAACGGTCGAGGCACGGCGAAGCGCCTATTACCGGCGGCGCGTGCTGCCGGGTATGGCGGTTCGGACCGGAACTTCCGGCGGTTGGTCGCTGGGTGAAGCGGCAGGTTCGTGGCGAGATCGGTCGTCATCAGCGACGGCCGGCGGTGTGGACACCCGGCGAGACGGTGGTGATCGACTGGGGGTTGCTGCCCAACGGGTTGAAGGTGTTCTGCGCCGTTCTCGCTTGGTCGCGCATCAGGTTCGTGCGCGTCGCCCGTGACGAGACGGCGGCGACGACGTTGGCGATGCTCGCCGACTGCGTCGGCGCGTTACTCGGTCCCCCACCGGCTCGTCGGCGCCCAGGTGGAGGCGGTCACGTTCGACGGGCGTGTGCGGATCCACGACCTCGACGGCGGCCTCGTCGCCGATCACGCGCAGCTCGCACCCGGTGAAGCAGCCGTGCTCGACGAGCACTACCCGACACCACGACGTGCGCCGTCACGCGGCCCACGAGCACGCACCGATGCCGAGCGTGAGTGCCTCGCCCTCGGTCAACCAGCGGAGGAGTTCATCCGCCACGGCGGCGCCGCCGGGTCGACGATGCTGCCCAAGGAGATCATCGAGATCGTCGACGAACTCCTCCCAGCGCACGGCCCCGAGCTCGTCGCCAAGGCAGTCGCCCGAGCGACACGGTTCGCCAGGTTCAAGGCCGCCGAATTGCGATCGATCCTAGCGATCGGCACCGCCCTGCCCGAACCCCCCACCGGCGGGCTCAACGTCATCGTCGAGCTCCCCGCCGCCGAGGTGCGCTCGTTCGACGCGTACCGGATGGAGAACCTCGCATGACCACACATCACCACCCGCAGCGCCTGTGTTGGCGGCCGATCTCGAAGCCGGCCCGAAACGGTTGAAGCTGTCCCGCGATCCGCCGCCAGGCACCCGACGTCCTCGCCACCGCAGGCTCGCAACGCTGGGCGCCAGACGAGGTCCTGCGCGTCCTCATCGACGCCGAAATCGTGCTCCCATTCGACGCCGCTGGTCCGACAGCGCCATCACAGTTGAACCGTCCAACGCGATGCGGCGTGCCGCGTGCGTCTTGGTGTCCTTCCACGGTGCCGGCCCCAACGGCGGCGACCCTTGAGCTGGCACGATGTCGTGCCCCCCAGGGTCTCGAACCCTGAACCAACGGATTAAAAGTCGCTCCGGTGGGGTGCTGCCGGGTGTCGCAGCGTCCCATCGTGCCTGCTCAGAGCACCTGTGGCGTCCGACCTGTCCGCTCCGTGTTGCTCCGTGTCGGCACGTTTCGCGGCAGAATTCGCGGCAGCGGTGTCGACCGAATCGCCAGTTCATTCGGCGATCTCGGCCGTTGCTCGACGCCGGCCGTCATTTGACAGCGTCAACACATGTTGACGATGAGTGCTCTCCTACGTATGCTCAGCGAGGAGTGGACATCGAAGCGAGCGCTCGCACGCATGGTGTCCTCGACGACGACATGATCCACGCGCTGCGACATCACTGGCGGGCTTTCGAAACCGATGACTTGGCGGTGACGATGTTCATCGGTCCATCGTCGAGCGGTGAACCGTTGGAGATCGGGGTCGTCACCGATGAGGACGGTACGGCGGTGATTCATGCGATGGCGGCGAGGTCGAAGTTCTTGAAGGGATGGTGGTCACCATGACGACGTCACGAGCCGGTAGAGCAGCGGCGCTGGAGGAGTGGGCGACAAGGGTTGAACCGGACCACTTGAAGGCCGCCGACACGTCCGTGTTGCGCGAGATCGCCGAACTGGCAGATCGGCGTGACGACGTTGACCAAGATCTCGCCGCAGCGGTCCGCGCAGCTCGGACGGCAGGCAGGTCCTGGTCGGAGATCGCAGCGATGCTGGGCGTGTCCAAGCAAGCCGCGCAACGCAAGTATCGAACCACGGCTGCGTAACGCTCGCGCTGGCCCGCAGATCCGGCGGTCTGCCGCGCTCGGTTGAGCCAAGTCTGCGCACGTGCTGGGATGCCTTCTCGCAATGCGTTTCCCATCACGGGGCTGTATCGGCCTTGTTGGCGACGGCGGTCGTCTCCGCGGTCGTCGCACTCTGCGCCGCGAGCTGGCTCCATCGAGGTTGGTACTGGTCCGACGACAAACCTTCCCTGTCTGTCGTTGACAGGCTTCTCAACGCCTGCACGGCGGTCGCTGTGGTCGCTGGTTTGGGGTCTCAAGAGTGGGAACGCGGTGGTGTTGAACCAGCGCTGACCGATCACGAGTGTGCGCTCATCGGGTGCGGTTTGATCGCCGCCCGGCCTACGTGGTCTCGACCCTGTTCGGGGCGGCAGGGTCGAAAAGTTTCGTGGCGGCTGCGATCGTCATGTTCGGTTGCTGGGCGAGCCGGTCGGAGATGCGGATGACCTGGCGGCATGCGTGTTGTTCGAGGATCGCTTCGAGCGTGGATGGGGCGCGGTGGTCGAACGCGGCGTTCGCAAGCGTGGTCTTGATGATCGTGGCGAGGGTGTCGCGGACGCTGGCGAGCCAAGTGAGGGTTGTTTCGGTGGTAGTGAACTGTGTGTCGTCGGCGGTCGTTCCGCTGGCGAGTGCGGCACTTTCGGCGAGGAGGGTGTTGGTGCCGAAGTCGCCGACGCCGGCGTTGAGCTGCTTGTAGCAGGTCGCCACCTGCTGGATGTTGCGCATAACGCGGGGTGCCCGATCGACGATTTCGTTGAGGACTCGACCGTCGGTCTGGTAGTCGTCTCTGAGGCCGGTCAACCACAGCATCGTCGGGCGGATGTCGGTCTCGTCCGCCCAGGTGCCCGTTGCGCTGAACGCGGGCACTGTGGTGTCGCCGGTCGGGTCGAGCACAGCAGGTCCGTGTGTCGGATCCAGTCCATCGACGCCGTGGTGAGCGACGTTCGGGCCGACCAGCCCGGTCCAGGTGATGTCGATGTTCGGGCTGTAGTAGCCGTGGTCCCAAGCGAAACGCGAGAACGTCGAGACGCACGGGCTCGTACAGTTCTGTGGGCCCTGCCCGAAGAAGTAGTCGCCTTTCGGGAAGATCGTGTAGGTCGGTGTGCGCAACGGGTCGCCGGACGTCATGTGCAGGATCCGTTGCTCCACGGCGCCGGCTTGGTAGTTGACGATCTTCTCCGCTGTGGTGCCGTTGTACGGGTTGTCGGCGGTGATGCCCGCCGTGTCGCGCTCGAGCTGGCGGGCGGCCGGGTCGTTCGCTACGGGTTGGCCGTGGACGTACACGGAAGCGCCTTGCGGTTCGACGTCGAACGCTGCGGTGTCACCGAATTGGGTGGCGAGCAACCCGGGCAGGTTCGCGCTGAGCTCACCGATCTGGCCTGCGGCGTAGGAGCAGGCGACGGTGACGCCGTCGCATCCGGCGGGTGTCGGTGCGCTGGCGGCCGACCGGTTCGGTGTGCCGCCGGCGAAGTGGTCGTTCTCCTCGGCGTTGATCACGAACAGTGTGTTGGCTGGCGTGATCCCGTCCGCAGTGAGGCGTTCGAAGAATGTGGCGAACGCCTCGTCGTAGGCCTTGGCGTTGTTCACGTAGCACGCATCCCCCGGCCCGAGCGCATAGCCCGCCAGAGCCCCGCTGGTCGTGCAACCGTCGGTGCCCGGCTTGCGTTCGTGGAGATCGGAGATGTAGCCGTAGGTGACGGGGATCCCGGCTTCGAGCATGTCGGCCATGTACGCCAGCGACTCGTTGGCGAGCGGGTTGAAGCCGGGGAACCCGGGCTGGTTGGCGAACGAGTTGCGGATCTCGTGGCCGTCGAGCGCGACCAGGTTGCCTGCCGCGTTCGTTACCGGATAGCCGTTGTGGCTGACGTTCGGTGTCCCCGCGCCAAGCTGCGGAGCGACGTAGCGGTGACCGAACAGCGCCTGGTAGCCGGCGTAACCGCCGGGCTCGTCGGCGAGCACGTCCGCGACCGCTGTCGTGCTCGGCGAGGTCTGACCAAACTTCACGGCCTGCGCCGACGAGCAGGTCGCGTCGCCTTTGGCGCAGTGGACTGCGACGCCGACATAGTCGGCGGTTTCGGGGTCTTTGAAGCTTGAGGGATCGGCGGCAACCTGGGATGCTTCTGGCGAGGCGGCACCGAAGACTGTCGGGATGTCCAGCCCGACGTTCTCGAGGACCATGTTCGCGGTCGAGAAGTTACCCACCGAGCAACCGGCCCGGGTGAACGGCACCCACGGCGCGGGCGTGACCTTCGGCGTGGCGGCACTCACCGCCGGGACCGTTGGTGAGTACACCATCGACGGGGCGAGGTCGGTCGTGCTCGCAGTCCTGGTGGCCGAGTTGTACACGGGCGACGTCCAGTACACGAACGACCCGTCCGGTTCGGTCGTGCCATCAGGACGGAAGGTCTTGTAGCTGTTGCTGACCGGCATGCCGTGGCGATCCCCGTACAACCCGGTGTAGATCGACAGGCTGTCCTGCGCTGTGTGGGCGATCAACCCGGTGTGCATGTTCGACAACACGGTGCCGTTGTCGACGAGGAACTGCAGCAGGTGGGGCATCTGCTCCAGATCCGACGGGACATTCGGGTTGTCACGGAAGAAGTGCACGTTGTCGAACGTCAGATGAACCACATGCTGGACGCCGTTACCGAGCCGGCAACCCGACGCAGACGGGTCGCCCGTCGCCGACGCCGAACCACCCCCGAACAGACCCGGCGCTGCGACCGACGCCACCAACGCGGCAACCGTGCCGACGCGAACTCCCCGATTCCGCATGTGCAGCCCCTCCCCATGACGACTCGACGCAACGATGCACCCCGGACGTGTCATCGCGGGTGAACACCACGCGACGCCCATTCGAATCATCTCACGCCGTCGACCGCCGTGTCCCGATCGACGCCTGCTCGTCGCCCTTGGTGAACGGGACAGTAACGATCGGTGGACCCGGCATGTATGTTGCCCGGCCGACGTCGACCCCGGACAGGACACCGATCAAACTCGAGCTATCCGACCGGAGGGGGAGCGATGGGTCGCAATGGAAGTTCAGCCGTGTTGGCGGTGGCCGCGCTGGCAACCGCCGGGCTGGCGTTGATGACGGTGGCGCCGGCATCGGCTGACGGCGGGGGTCACGGTCACGTTCGGGTCGCCATGGCACCTGGCAAGATCCGCAACATCGTCGTGATCGATCTCGAGAACGAGGACTACGCCACGACCTTCGGTGCCGCGTCACCGGCGCGGTACCTGAACGACGTGCTCGTCCCGCAGGGCCAGCTCATCGACAATTACTACGCGACGAGCCATGTCAGCCAGGGCAACTACATCTCGCAGGTGTCCGGCCAGGCGTCCACCGCCAAGCAGAACAGCGACTGCATCAACCTCGCCTCGCTCACCGCGCCCCCGGTGACCGGCGAGTTCACCGACTTGACCCCAGCGACCCCGACCGCTGACGGGCAGGTGATCGGCGACGGCTGCGTGTTCCCGGCGCAGATCGCGACGATCGGCGACCAGCTCGACGCCAAGTACGGCCGAGGACGGCGCATCGACAAATCCGAGTCGGAGTCGAAGTCGTCGTATGTCAATCCCTGGCGGGTCTATGCCGAGGACATGGGCAACATCGTCTCGCGCGACTACGGCACGCCCGACGCGCACGGCGGCACCGACTGCGCGCATCCGCCGATCGGCGGCACTGACAACTCGAACTCTGCAGTCGCGGGCGACGGGTACGCCACCCGACACAACCCGTTCATGTACTTCCACTCCGTCATCGACAACACCGGTCGCTGCGCCGACCGGGTGGTCCCGCTCGGCACGCTCACCGTCGGTGACGGCGGTCATCCGGACCGGTTCAACGGCCATCTCGCCGAAGACCTCCGGCACAAGCAGACGACACCGGCCTTCTCCTTCATCGTGCCCGATCTCTGCAATGACGGCCACGACGCCGTGTGTAAGCCGGCGCACGTCGGTGGCGTCGCCACCGACGTCGAGGGCGGGACCGTTGGCGGCTTGGCCGCGGCCGACCTGTGGCTGAAGCATTGGGTCCCGCTGCTCATGCGGTCGCCCGCGTACCGCAGCGGGGAGATGTTGATTGTGATCACGCTCGACGAGGCCAGCTTCTCGTCACCGACCTCGTACCTGTCGTGCTGCAACCAGCAGCCAGGCCCGAACCAGGCCGGCAACCCTGGGTACAGCCCGGTGCTCGGACTGTTCGGTCTGCAGACGCCACCCACCGCGCCGGGCGTCTACCCGGGTGGCGGCCAGGTCGGCGCCGTGCTGCTCAACAAGAGGTACATCATCGCCGGATCGCACAACACCACCGGGCAGTACAACCACTAGTCGGCGCTGCGGAGCTACGAAGACCTGCTCGGCCTCGACTCCGGCGGGACCGACGGCCGCGGCCACCTCGGCTACGCCGCAGCGACCGGGCTGGCACCCTTCGGGCCTGACGTGTTCAACCGGTGACGGTTCGTCCGATGCCACGACCGGGAAGTTCGCTCAAGGTCCACCAGCCGTTCACCCGGACGTCACCGTCTAGCGCCGACAAAAAGTACGTTGCCGCGCAGTCGACAGGAGCAATACATGAACAGGATCGCGTCAACGTTCGTGGTCTGCGCGAACGACCGTACGATCCACCACGCTCCGCCGACACGATGGAATGGCCAACGGGCCACTCGCCCTTCCCGTCTCGCTCAGACCTCGTCATTCCGTTCCTCAGCAACCTCGCGCGCCAAACCTGATCCACTAGCAGGATGCTGAAAGGCTCGGCTTCGTGCCGGCGGGGTTGTCCACAGTCCTCCAGGATCGCTGTAGAGCGGTGCGGTCGGGCAGATGACGTGACACTGCGGCCAGTTGAGGGGCGTTCGCGGACTGCCCCGGCGAAGTTCAGCACCCTGCTAGTATCGTGAGTCGATGATTCGTTGGAGATATGCGGCGAGATTGTCGAGGATCTCGTCGGCGGTCTTGCGCCAGATAGACGGTCTCGGGTTCTCGTTCCAGTGTTCGACCCAGTCGTTGATGTCGCGGCGGAGTTCGGCGACGCAGTGATGGTTTGCACGGCGCAGCTTCTTGGTCGTCAGCTCGGAAAACCAGCGTTCGACCTGGTTCAGCCAGGAGCTGTAGGTCGGCGTGTAGTGCATCGTGAACCGGCGGTTCCGTTTCAGCCACCGTTGGATCTCGGGTGCCTTGTGGGTCGAGGCGTTGTCGCAGATGACGTGCAGGGCGAGGGCCGTCGGGGACGTTGCGATTGATCAGTTCAAGAACGACCGGAACTCGACTGCCCGATGTTGATCGGTCATTTTGGTGATCACCTTCCCGGAGGCGACATCGAGCTCGGCGTAGAGATCGGAGGTGCTGTTACGGACGTAGGTGTAGCCGCCGGTGTGTCGGGCAGCATCGGCAACACCGGTGCGGTCCGGTCCAACGCCTGGACCTGGGTCTTCTCGTCGACGCAGAGCACCACCGCGGCATCGGGCGGGTTCAGATACAGACCAACGAGATCGCGGACCTTGTCGATGAACTGCGGGTCCGTGGACAACTTGAAGTCCTCGATCCGATGCGGCTTCAACCCGAACGTCCGCCAGATCCGCGACACTGCGGTCTGGTTCAACCCGGCCTTCGCGGCCATCGACCGGGTCGACCACTGCGTCGACCCATCATCCGGAGTCGTCTCCAACGTCGCCACGATCACCGCCTCGACCAGGTCGTCGGTCACCTTGCGCGGCTGACCCGGAGAGGTTCATCGAGCAACCCGTCGAACCGCTTCTGCGCGAACCGGGTACGCCACTTGCCGACCGTGACCGCATTGCACGACAGCTCGCGCGCGATCTGTTGATTCGTGATTCCGGTCGATGCGGCCAACACGATCCGACACCGCAACGCCAAAGCCTGACAGGTCTTCGGGCGGCGCGCCCACCGCTCGAGCGTCTCGCGCTCATCATCGCTCAACACGATCTGAGCCGTCGGCCGACCAACCTGTCCCTCAGTACCTCCCATCGTTGTCGACACCGGTATCGAGGGCACCGGCTCCTACGGTGCCGGGCTGACCCGGAGAGGTTCATCGAGCAACCCGTCGAACCGCTTCTGCGCGAACCGGGTACGCCACTT
>JBBQTN010000079.1:0-20596 GCA_038213195.1 Acidimicrobiales bacterium
ATGGCCGCGCGGCTGAGCGTCGAGGAGATCCGCCGGCACATCGGCGCCGACTCGCTGGCCTTCCTCTCGCTCGACGGGATGATGCGCGCGGTCAGCGACGGCGCCGCGGGGTACTGCAACGCCTGCTTCACCGGGCGCTACCCGATCGAGGTCAGCGAGGCGCCGCCGAAGTTGAGCTTCGAAGGCGTCCTCTCGTGAGGTCCGCTGCCGTGAGGATCGCGCGGTGAGGGTGCTGGTGATCGGCAGCGGTGGCCGCGAGTCGGCGATCGCCTGGGCGTGTCAGCGCCACGGCCACGACGTCACCGTCGCCGTCGAACTGCCCGTCGCGCTGGACGTCGACCTGGTGATCGTCGGCCCGGAGGCCGCGCTGGTCGCCGGGATCGCCGACGAGTGCGCGGCACGCGGAGTCGCCTGCTTCGGGCCGCTCGCCGCGCTGGCACGGCTGGAGAGCTCCAAGGGCTACACCCGGGCCCTCGCCGCCCAGCTCGCACTGCCTTCACCTGCCTACGTGCGCACGGAGTCGCCCGACGACGCACTGGCGTGGTGGCACGAGCTCGGCCGACCCGTCGTGGTCAAGCTGGACGGGCTCGCCGGCGGCAAGGGCGTGATCGTGCCGGCCTCGCCGGCCGACACGGAGACCGCGATCCGCGAGCTCGCGGCACGCGGCCCGATCGTCGTCGAGGAACGCCTCGTCGGTCCCGAGTGCAGCCTGATGGTGCTGTGCGACGGCAGGATCGGCAGGGCGCTCCCGATCGCCCAGGACCACAAGCGCATCGCCGAGGGTGACAGCGGCCCGAACACCGGCGGGATGGGGGCCTACGCACCTGCACCGGTGCCACACCGCGCCAGCGAGCTGACCGAGCGGTTCGTGCAGCCGGTGCTCGACCACCTCGCCGCCGCCGGGACGCCCTACGTCGGGGTGATGTTCGCCGGGTTGATGCTGACGCCCGACGGTCCTCGCCTGCTCGAGTTCAACTGCCGGTTCGGCGACCCCGAGGCGCAGGCGGTGCTCCCCCTGCTGGAGTCCGACCTCGCCGAGCTGGCGCTCGCCTGCTGTCACGGAAGACTGGCGGAGATGTCGATCGACGTGCTCGACGGCTCGTCGTGCACCGTCGTCGCCGCAGCCGCCGGCTACCCGCAGGCGCCGGTGCTCGGTGCCGCGATCCTCGACCTGCACGAGGTCATCGACGTCGACATCCCGACGAACATCGATGACGGCACGACGTCGACGAACGCGTTCGACGACGACCACACCTCGACGAACGCGTTCGTGTTCCCCGCCGGCACCGACGGACGGGTGGTCACCGGCGGCCGGGTGCTCGCCGTCACGGGTCTCGGCGCAGACCTCGGCACGGCCCGCGACAACGCGTACGCACGGCTCGCCGAGATCAGCTTCGAGGGGATGCAGGTCCGCCGCGACATCGGCTGGCGCGCGGTCGGCGCCGAGCTGACGTCCTATGCCGCAACCGGCGTCGACATCGAGGAAGGCGGCCGCGCGGTCGAGCGGATGCGCGCCGCCGTCGAGCGCACGCACGGCCCTGCGGTGCTCCACGGCCTCGGCAGCTTCGGCGGCACGTTCAGCGCCGCAGCGCTCAAGGAGATGGACGAGCCGGTGCTCGTCGCATCGACCGACGGTGTCGGCACGAAGGTCGAACTGGCGGCGCGCCTCCGGCGGCACCGCGGCGTGGGCAGGGACATCGTCAACCACTGCATCAACGACGTCCTCGTGCAGGGCGCGCACCCGCTGTTCTTCCTCGACTACATCGCCGCCGACCGCATCGACGCCAAGCAGGTCGCCGAGGTCGTCGCGGGCATGGCCGAGGCCTGCGCCGACGGCGGGTGCGCGCTGCTCGGCGGCGAGACGGCGGAGATGCCAGGCGTCTACTCCCCCGGCGCGTTCGACATCGCCGGCACGCTGATCGGCGCCGTCGAGCGCGCCGATCTGCTCCCGCGCCGCGACATCGCCGCCGGTGACCTGCTGATCGGGCTCTCGTCGAGCGGGCCGCACACCAACGGCTACTCGCTGCTGCGCAAGGTGTTCCAGTGGCTGCCGATGGACTCCCGACCGCCGGGCCTCGACCGTTCCCTCGGCGAAGCGCTGCTCGAGCCGCATCGCAGCTACCTGCCGGTGCTGCGCGGCGTCCTCGCCCAAGGACGGGTCAAGGCCCTCGCCCACATCACCGGGGGCGGGATCCCCGAGAACCTGCCGCGGGTGCTGCCCGACTCGTGCGACGCCGTGGTCCACCTCGACGCCTGGCCGATCCCGGCGCTGTTCCGGCTGGTGCGCGAGGCGACCCCCCGGCTCGACACGTTCGAGCTGTACCGGACGTTGAACATGGGCATCGGGATGATCGTGATCTGCGCCGCAGCGGACGCCGACTCGGTCCAGCGGGCCATCGCCGAGCCGAGCTGGATGATCGGCGAGCTCGTCGCAGGCGGCGGCAAGGTGCACCTCGAGTGAAGCGGCTCGTCGTGCTGGCGTCCGGCGAGGGCACGAACCTGCAGGCGATCCTCGACGCCTGCGTCACCGGACGGATCCCGGCGGAGGTCGTCGCGGTGGTGTCGAACAAGGCCCAGTCCGGCGCATTGCGTCGCGCCGCCGAGGAAGGAGTGCCGGCGATCCACGTCGGCATGGCACCCTCGGGCGTCGAGTCCCGCGCCGAGTACGACGCGCGACTTGCCGCGGCGGTCCTCGCCCACGCGCCGGATCTCGTGGTCTGTGCCGGCTGGATGCGGATCTTGTCGATGAGCTTCCTGCGCCACTTCCCGCGGATGGTCGTCAACATCCATCCCGCGCTGCCCGGTCAGCTGCGTGGCGCCGACGCCATCCGCCGCGCCTACCAGGAGCACGCCGTCGGGGAGCGCTGCGCGACCGGCGTGATGGTGCACTACATCGTCGACGAGGGCGTCGACGACGGCCCGGTGATCGGCCACGTGGAAGTGGCGATGCGCCCCGACGACTCGCTCGAGGCGCTGACCGAACGGATGCACGCCGTCGAGCACCGGCTGCTCGTCGGCACGCTCGTCCAGCTCTGTGACAATGGAGGCCAACCATGAGCAACCCGAACAACGCCCACCTCTTCGACCGCTTCGAAGCGCTGACGTTCGACGACGTCGTCATCGTGCCGGGCTACAGCGACGTCCTACCCGACATGGTCGACACGGCGGCGACGTTCGCCGCCGGGATCACCCTCGCCGTTCCGATCGTCTCGGCGGCGATGGACAAGGTCACGGAATCACGGATGGCCATCGCCCTGGCCCGCGAGGGCGGCATCGGGGTGATCCACCGCAACCTGTCGATCGAGGATCAAGCGGCGGAGGTGCAGAAGGTCAAGCGCAGCCAGAGTGGGATGATCACCGATCCCGTCACGCTGCCGCCGACCGCCACCCTGCACGACGCCGAGGAGCTGATGCACCGGTTCCGGTTCAGCGGAGTGCCGATCACCGACGCAGACGGCCGGTTGCTCGGCATCCTCACCAACCGTGACACCCGGTTCTGCGCCGGGGCCGACTTCGACCGTCCCGTCACCGAGTTCATGACCTCCAGCGGGTTGATCACCGCCGGCGAGGGGACCACGCTGGAAGAGGCCAAGGCGGTCCTCCAGCAGCACCGCATCGAGAAGCTCCCGCTCGTCGACGCCGACCGGCGGCTGATCGGCCTGATCACGGTGAAGGACATCCTCAAGCGCCAGGAGTTCCCCAACGCGACGCGCGACGCTGGCGGCAGGTTGCGCTGCGCGGCGGCGGTCGGCGTCGGTCCGGATCTCGAGGAGCGGGTCGAGGCGCTCGTCGCCCGCAAGGTCGACGCCGTTGCGATCGACACCGCACACGGCCACTCCGCCGGCGTGGTCAAGGCGATCGAACGGATCAAGGCCTCGTGGCCCGATCTCGCCGTCGTCGCCGGCAACGTGGTCACCGAGGAGGGCGTCGACGCCCTTGCCGACGCAGGCGCGGACGCTGTCAAGGTCGGTGTCGGTGCCGGTTCGATCTGCACCACCCGCGTCGTCAGCGGGGCCGGGATGCCGCAGCTCTCGGCGATCTACGTGACCTGCGTGCGGGCCCGCCGGCGAGGCATCCCGATCATCGCCGACGGTGGGATCACGTTCAGCGGCGACCTGGTCAAGGCCATCGCCGCCGGCGCCGAGACCGTGATGCTCGGCTCGATCCTCGCCGGCACCGACGAGGCGCCCGGCGAGCTCGAGCTGTTCGAGGGCCGGCGCTACAAGAGCTACCGCGGGATGGGCTCGCTCGGGGCGATGCAGGGTCTCGGCGCGGACCGCTACGCGAGCGCGCAGTCGACCGGCAAGTCGGAGACCGCCGCGGCGACGCGCAAGCTCGTCCCGGAGGGGATCGAGGGTCGCGTCGCCTACGCCGGCACGCTCGGCGACGTCATCTACCAGCTCGTCGGTGGCCTGCGCAGCGGCATGGGCTACGCCGGTGCGCCGACGCTCGACGCGCTGCGCAACGGCGCTCGGTTCATGCGCGTCACCACGGCAGGTCGCGAGGAGAGCCATCCCCACGACGTCACGATCACCCGCGAGGCACCCAACTACCAGCGCAGCTGACCGAGCGAATCGGTCGCGACCGAGCGAATCGGTCCTGACCGAGCGCATCGGTCCCGACCGGGCGCTACGGGACCGAGCTCGACGACGGTGCGGCCGCCGGCACGGTCGTCTCGGCGGGGGGCGCTCCGGGCACGGTCGTCTCCGCCGGTGGGGAGAGGGGCACGGTGGCCGTGATCGGCCCGGGGACGGTCACCGGGACGATCGTGCCGGGCGGGTTGGCGACGATCGGGACCGGTCCCGGCTTGACGTCGTTGTTCTTCTGGTAGTGGTCGTACCACCCGAGCGCAGCTCCGGCGACGAGGATGATCGTGGCCGCGGCGACGATCACCGTGGACACCCACAGTCGCAGCTGGCGGCGCGGGTAGAGCTGGGCCAGCCACCCGTTGAACGAGCTGCGCGACCCCTCGCCGAGGCGTGTCGCGGCGAGCATCGCCATCACGTCGACGAGCACCGTCACCAGCAGCCCCACCGCGAGCATCACCCCCACGGCGAGCGATGTGTAGAGCAGCACCCCGTCGGTGTCGAACAGCTTGTGCACCTGCCCGGGACGGTGGACGAGCTTGGTCTCGAGCACCGCGTCGTGGATCCGCGCGAACGTCAACCCGCGGAAGCGGGTCCGCACGAACCAGTGCAACGCGACCCCGGCGACGACGGCGACGACGGCGCCACGCACCACCACGTGCCGGCCGCCCGGCGGCAGCTCGCGGCGGGCGATCCACGAGTAGACGCCGACGCCCGAAGCGCCAAGCGCGGCACCGCAGATGAAGAACATCAGGAACCGCGCCAGTGAGGAAGCGCCGAAGAAGATGCCCGCGGCGAGGACCACCACGACGACGACGGTGACGAGGAACTCGATCAGGTCGTCCTCGTCAGCAGGGTCACTGCTGCTCTCCCACCGCGGTCGCAGCGACGACCGCGGTGGCGGCATCGTCGACTCCCAATCGGTGCGCTGCGCGCTGCGCGCCCGGGCCGCGCTGACCTCCAACCGGCGCCGGCGCACCGCACCGAGCTCTGCCAGCGCGACCGCTACCGCCGCACCGAGCAGGAACCCGAGGAACCCGGCACTCATGTCGACGACTCCCCCGGACCCATTTCGGGTGACACTACCGCGGGCACCCTTTCAGGACGCGGCTTGCCGGTGCGGCGAACTCCGGCACCGATCGACACGGCAGCGCGGTCGGCGACGAACGCCGATCACTCGAGCTTCTCGACGAAGCCTTCCAGCTGGCGCAGGTTGCGGCACTCGTAGACGCCGTCGGTGTGCGTCCCATAGTCGCCGACGATCGAGTCGCCGGTGTTCCAGTAGCTCTTCGGCTCCGGGTTCAACCAGTACACGTGGCGGGCCTTGGCACGGATCTCCTTGACCACCCACGCCTGCGAGGCGTGGTAGTTGTTGCGCGCGTCCCCGAGCAGCAGCACGGTGGTCTTCGGGCCGATCTCCTTGCCGTAACGCTCCCAGAACACCTCGAACGCGTGGCCGTAGTCGCTATGCCCGTCGACCCAGACCACGTCGGCCTCGGTGTTCACGCGGTGGATCGCCTCGGTGATGTCCTCGACGCCACGGAAGTACTCGGTGACCTCGTCGATGCCGTCGATGAACACGAACGAGCGGACCTTCGAGAACTGCCCCTGGATCGCGTAGACGAGCATCAGCGTGAAGCGGGCGAACGCGGCGACGGAGCCGGAGATGTCGGCGACCACCATCAGCTCCGGCTTCGACGGCCGGGGATACTTGAACTTCGGTTCGGCCGGCACACCGCCGTAGCTGAGCGAGTGGCGGACGGTGTTGCGGAAGTCGAGTGGGCCCTTGCGACCATGGCGGCGCTTGCGCGTCAGACGTGCGGCGAGCTTGCGGGTCAGCGGGTACAGCGCCTTCTTGAGGTTGGCCATCTCGTCGCGAGACGCGTGCATGAACTCGACGTCTTCGGGGAGCGGCTTGCGCAACGTCTTGGCCATCGCCTCGGCGCCACGATCGGCGACCAGCCGGCGGCGGATCTCCGCTTCGATCTCGCGCTTGAACTGCTCGATGCGGTCGTTGTACTCGTCCTTCTCGAGCCGTTCCTCGAGGGCGGTCAGTTCACCGTCGACCTGCTGGCGGCTGGCCTCCATCAGCTTCTCGAGCATCCCGTCGAGGTCGAGGTTGCGCAACGTGCGGTACAGGTAGTAGGTGCCGCCGACCGGGCGGCCCGGTTCCATCCCGGCGAAGCGCTGCACAGACTGCTTGGCGAGGGCGCGCATCATCGCCTGGTCGCCGTTCATCAGCGCCTGCATCAGCATGTGCGCGAGCTCTTCGGGCGTGAGCGATTCCATCGCGCCGCCACGGCCCTTGCCCTCGCCCTGCATCTGCTCTTGCATCTCGCGCCACATCTCGTCGATGTCGCTCTCGGTGCCGTCGCCGATCTTGTACTCCGGTCCGCGCAGGCTGAAGTAGACCTCGAACACAGTCTCGAACGCGCGCCAGTGCGCGTTGTTCTTCACCAGCGTCGCGGCGAGCGCGTACTTGAACGCGTCGCGGTCCTCGATCGGGATGAACTGCACCGCCTCCATCGCGTCGAGGTTCTCGGTCAGCGACACGGGCAGGCCCGCGTTGCGCAACTCTGTGACGAATCCTGCGAGCAGATCCAGCATGGTCCTCAGCCCCTAGCGATCGGTCAACGCGGGCTGTCCGCGGACAGCTCCTTGGCGGCCTTGGCGATGTCGGTCTGGTACTTGAGCAGCACGTGCAGCGTCTCCTTGGCCTGCTGTGCGTCGATGCTGTCGATGCCAAGCAGGACGAGCGTCCGCGCCCAGTCGATGGTCTCGCTGACCGACGGCGACTTCTTCAGGTCGAGCTGGCGGATGCTGCGCACGATCCGTGCGATCTGGTCGGCGAGGTTGGCGCTGACCCCCGGAACCTTGGTGAGCACGATCTCCTTCTCACGCTCGAGGTCCGGGTAGTCGACGTGCAGGTACAGGCAGCGGCGCTTCAGCGCCTCGCTCAGCTCGCGGGTGTTGTTCGACGTGAGGAACACCATCGGGATCTGCTTGGCGATGATCGTGCCGAGCTCGGGGATGCTGACCTGGTACTCGGAGAGGATCTCGAGCAGCAGCGCTTCGGTCTCGACCTCGACGCGGTCGACCTCGTCGATCAGCAGCACGACCGGCTCCTCGGCGGTGATCGCCTCGAGCAGCGGGCGGGTGAGCAGGAACTCGTCGGAGAAGATGTCATCGTGGATGTCGCCCCACGAGTCGCTGTTCTTGTCGGCCTGGATCCGCAGCAGCTGCTTCTTGTAGTTCCACTCGTACAGCGCCTTCGACTCGTCGAGGCCCTCGTAGCACTGCAGGCGGATCAAACGTGAGCCGGTGACCTCGGCGATGCTCTTCGCGAGCTGGGTCTTGCCGGTTCCGGCAGGACCCTCGACCAGCACCGGCTTGCCGAGGCGGTCGGCGAGGAACGCCACGCCTGCGATGCCGTCGTCGGCGAGGTACTTGGCCTTCTTCAAGCCATCGCGGACCTGCTGGACGCTCTCGAAACGTTCACCCATGCCAGCCACCTTAGTTTGCGACTTGACCAAAGGGTCAATCGGGTCCAGCCCGGTCGTCGTGCCCGACGCACGTCCCCCGATGCCTTCCGGCGCCGTCGGTAGTCTGCCGCCGATGGCGCAGCACCCCCTCATCGAGGCCGTTGCCACGTTCGTCGACGTGCTCAGCGACGAGCTGGCGATGCTCAGCGGTCGACCGGCATCGACGTATCGCGACGAGGTCACGGTCGAGGCGTCGAACATCGTCGCAGGGGTGATCGCCGCCGACGGGCGGCTGACCTCGGACGAGGCGGAGGGCTACCTCGACGCGGTCGGCCAGCGACTGCGACCGCCGCTCCTGGTCAGCTCGGTGCAACTGCGCGCCTCGGGGATGCTCGCCGGTCGCGATCACTGGTTCGCCGCGCCGAGCGTGCTGTGCGACCTGCTCGTGCGCGCCGACGCGCGGGCGCACACCGTGCGCAGCCACCGCTACTACGAGGTGGCGCTCGGTCTCGCGCACATGGCTGCGGCGCTGGACCTCGTGCCGTCGGCGTCCGAGATCGACGCGATCGACCGGTTCCGGATGATGCTGCTCCACGGCTTCGATACCGCCGGTCTGCCGCGGCCGGGTCAAGCGGTGCCGGCGCAGGGTCCAACGGGCGCGACGCAGGACCCCGCGCCGGTGAGCATCGGGCCGGCGGCGCCGGCGGGCATCGCCGAGGCGCCGCGCGAAGCCGCCCGCCCGGTCGAGGAGCTGCTCGCCGATCTCGACCGGCTGGTCGGGCTGGCCAACGTCAAGGCAGAGGTGCGCCGGCTGAGCAGCCTGCTGCAGGTCCAGCAGCTGCGTGCCGAGCGTGGGCTGCCGACGATCGAGACCAGCCACCACCTCGTCTTCACCGGCAACCCGGGGACCGGCAAGACGACCGTCGCCCGCCTGCTGGCGCAGATCTACCGCAGCGTCGGCGTCGTCGCCACGGGCCAACTGGTCGAGACCGATCGTTCCAAACTCGTCGCCGGGTTCGTCGGTCAGACGGCGTTGAAGACGGGCCAGGCATTGCAAGCTGCGCTCGGTGGGATGCTCCTGATCGACGAGGCGTACGCGCTGGCCCGCGGCGGCGACAACGACTTCGGCCGCGAGGCGATCGACACGATCGTCAAGTTCATGGAGGACCACCGCGACGACATCGCCATCGTCGCCGCCGGGTACCCGGCCGAGATGGCGACGTTCATCGACGCCAACCCCGGGTTGAAGAGCCGGTTCACGCGCACCGTCGCGTTCCCCGACTACACCGATGGCGAGCTCGTCGCGATCTTCCTCGCGCTCGGCGAGCAGACCCGGTACGAGTGCTCCGACGACGCGCTGGCGATGCTTCGCGCAGTGATCGCCGCGGAGCCGCGGACCCGCGGCTTCGGCAACGCGCGGTTCGTGCGCAACCTGTTCGAGACCGCGGTGTCGCACCAGGCCATGCGGCTGGCGCCACTGACCGACCCGAGCAACGAGCAACTGACGACGCTGACGGCCGCCGACATCGTCGCCGTCGACGCCTGACGGCCCACAGTGGGTGTCACCACTCACTCGCCGGCGCGGCGCCATGACGGGCGGGGCAACCCCGTCGCAGCCGGAAGCCCACGTACCGTCCTGGCTGCGACCGGAACAGGCGACAAGCATGGCGACGAGCCGAACGAGGCGGCCGCCGAGGCGAGCCGGCGGATCTCCCGACGCTGCGGGACGCGCCGGCCCTGCGCCAGACGCAGCGCAGCGAGCAGGCGGAAGACTCCGGTCCGACGGGCGGGTTGACTAGCGTCGCCGCGGTGATCGCGCTCGTGCTGGTGCTGGCGCTCGTCGTGGTGGCGGGCGCCGCTGGCGTCGCGGTCGCGCGCCGGCGCAAGGACGGTCCCACCGTCCACATCGATCCGTTCACGATCGGCGAGCCGTGGCGCCGCCATGTGTCGTCGGCGCAGTCGACCGAGCACCGGTACGCCGAGGTCGTCGGGAGGGTGCCTGCCGGTCCGCTGCGCGAGCGGCTGACGGCCATCGGACAGCAGGTCCGGCGCGGCGTCCAGGAGTGCTGGCAGATCGCCCGGCGTGGCGACGAGGTCGACGACGCGCTGCAGCGGATCGACCAGACCTCGATCAGGTCGCAACTCGCCCGCGCCACCGACGATGCAACGAAGTCCGCACTGCAGAGCCAGCTGGACGCAGCGGCGCGGATCCGGGCGAGCAGGGACGTCGCCGATCAGCGGCTGCGCACCCTCAACATCCGCCTCGACGAGCTCGTCGCCCAGGCGGCCGAGGTCAGCCTCGGCGCCGACACCAGCGCCGAGCTCGGTACCGGCGTCGACGACGTGATCACCGAGCTCGAAGCGCTGCGTCTGGCGATCGACGACGTCAACGCCGCCTCGGGCGCTACATCGGTCGGCTCGAGCGGCACCGAGCCGGACCAGACCGGTGCAGCGCCGGGCTCGGCCGGCGGTGTCAGCGGCACCGAGCCGGGCCAGACCGGCGGTGGCGCAGGAACCACGACGCCGCCCACGTGAGCAACGAGCCCGAGAACACGCTGCCGGCGACCACACTGCCGGTGAGCGACCTGCTCGAGCGGCGTGACACCGGACTCGCTCCGGCGGCGGCGGGACGCAGCCCGATGCTGCGCAACAACGTGGTCGTCGCGGCCGGGACGGCGCTGTCGCGCCTCACCGGTCTGATCCGCGTCTACGCGTTCGCACGGTTCGTCGGCCAGGCCGCCATCGCGGATGCCTACAACAGCGCCAACGGATCGCCGAACGCGATCTACGAACTGCTGCTCGGCGGGGTGCTCTCGGCGTCGCTGATCCCGATGTTCACCAAGCAGGCGGAAGACCGCGACGACGAGGCGACCTCGGCCGTGTTCACCGTCGCGATGATCGCGGTGACGGTGTTGACCCTCGCCGCCGTGCTCGCCGCGCCGTTCATCTTCCGCCTGTTCTCCGTTCACGTCGACGCCGCCGCGAACGCCCACATCTACCGGGCCGCCGGCACTGCGCTGACCCGGATCTTCCTCATCCAGATCTTCTTCTACGGGCTCACCGCCCTGGCCACCTCGCTGCTCAACGCGCACCGCCGGTTCTTCGCTGCCGCCTGGTCGCCGGTGCTGTCGAACATCGTGATCATCGCCGGACTCGCCCTCGTCCCGCACATCGTCGACGGCCGGCCGAACGTCGCCGAGATCCTCACCGACGACAGGCTGAAGTGGGCGCTCGGGCTCGGCGCCACGGTCGGCATCGCCGTGATGGCGGTGTCGCTGCTGCCGGCGATGAGGGCCGCCGGCATCCGGCTGCGGTTCAAGCCGGAGTTCGGCCATCCAGCGATCCGCCAGCTGACGAGGCTCTCGACGTGGACGCTCGGCTACGTCGTGTTCAACCAGATCGCGGCGATCACGATGATCAACCTCGCCGATCCGGGAACGGGCCATCCCGACGCCTACGCGAAGGCGTACATCCTGTTCGTGCTCCCCCACGGGCTGCTGGCGATGTCGATCGCGACGACCTTCGAACCGGAGATGGCCCGCAACGTCAAACGCCGCGACCGCGACGGTCTGATCGGCGTGACGTCGCTCGGCATCCGCCTGGTCGCGCTGCTGACGGTGCCGGCGGGGCTGCTGATGTTCACGCTGCGCCGGCCGATCGTCGGCTTCGCGCTGCAGCACGGCAACTTCACCGCAGCCAACGCCCTCGACACCAGCCGCGCCCTCGGCGGCTTCGCGCTCGGCCTGGTCGGGTTCTCCGTCTACCTGTTCACGTTGCGTGCGTTCTACGCCCATGGCGACGCGCGCACGCCGTTCGTCATCAACGTCTTCGAGAACGTGATCAACATCATCCTCGGCGTCGCCCTGCACGGCCGTTTCGGCGTGCTGGGGCTGGGGTTGTCGTACGCGATCGCCTACCTCGTCTGCGCGGTGTGGGCGTTGCGGGTGCACGGCCACAAGGTGCCCGGCTTCCCCGTCGGCCAGGTGCTCGTCGCCCTGGCGCGGATGGCCCTCGCGGCCGTGGTCATGGCCGAGGTGACGTGGGCGGTCGCGCGCAACGTCGGCGCCAACTCCGGGTGGGGTTCGCTCGGCAGGATCATGGTGCCGGCGCTGATCGGCATCGCCGTGTACGTCGGCACCCTCGCCGTCCTCCGCGCCCCCGAGCTCGACCAGCTCCGCGCCAAGCTCCGTCGCTGATCAGCAGACCTCACCTGCGGACGGCGCCGGTTCGCAGGAGGGAGCAGGCGAAGCGCAGCGGAGCGGGGCGGAGCCCAGTCCCGACCATCGGAACGGCCGCGAGGCAAGCGCCAGCGACGAGCCGCAGGAGGGAGCAGGCGAAGCGCAGCGGAGCCCAGTCCCGACCATCGGAAGTAGTCTGTTTCCCTATGTTCAAGACGTTCAAGAAGTGGTGGAAGTACTGGGGAGCCAAGTTCAATCGGAGCTTCGAACAGCGCGCCGACCCGGCGGTGCAGCTCGAGCAGGCGCTCACCGAGGCCCAGCAGCAGCACCGGCGGTTGAAGGAGCAGGCGGCGAACGTCATCGCCAACCAGAAGCAGTCCGAGCTGCGCCTCAACGCCAAGCTGACAGAGCTGACCAGGCTCAACGGCAACGCCCGACAGGCGCTCGTGATGGCCTCCGACGCGGCTCGCACCGGCGACACGGTGAAGGCGACGCAGTACAACTCCGCGGCGGAGACGATCGCCAACCAGCTGATCCAGGTGGAGAAGGACGTCGAAGGCCTCAAGCAGATGGTCCTCGACGCCACCAATGCCTCCGACCAGGCCAAGTCAGCGGTTCAGCAGAACAGCCGGATGCTCTCGCAGAAGCTCGCCGAGAAGAACAAGCTGCTGTCCCAGCTCGACCAGGCGAAGATGCAAGAGGGGCTGAACAAGGCGATGGGTCAGCTCAACGAGACCGTCGGCGACGACGTGCCGACCCTCAACGAGGTGCAGCAGAAGATCGAGGCCCGCTACGCCAAGGCCAAGGCGACGAGCGAGCTGAACGAGGGCTCGGTGCAGAGCAGCATCCTCGAGATCGAGCAGGCGACGTCGAACGTCGAAGCGCAGAGCCGCCTCAGCCAGTTGCGCGCCGAGCTCGGCCTGGACGGCGGCGCTCCTGCGGTCGGTGCCGGGTCGGTCGGCGCCCTCGGGGCATCACCGGCGAGCGCGATCAGCGACGCCGTCACCACCGACCAACCGGCGGCGCAGCCCGCCGAGTAAGCGTCGCCGCCGGGCCAGAAGCCGCTAGACCAGCACGACCAGGTCGTCGCGGTGGATCACCTCGTGGACGACATCGCTCGGTAGCTCGGTCGTCCGCTTGCCGGCCACCTGACGGACCACCCCGGCGTCGTTGAGCGCCATGCCACGCGCCACGGTGACCCCCGCGGGGTTGCGCACGTCGATCACGTCGCCCTCGGCGAAGTCGCCGCTGACCCCGGTGACCCCGGCGGGCAGCAGCGAGCGGCCGCGCTCGACGAGGGCGCGGGCGGCGCCTTCGTCGACCAGCACGGCTCCTTCGACGTGGCTGGCGAACGCGATCCACAGCTTGCGCGCCGGCAGGCGGCGCGAGCTCGGCTGGAACGTGGTGCCGACTCGTCGCCCGGCGACGGCGTCGATGAGCACCGACGGCCGCGTCGCCGCAGCGATGGTGGCGCGCACCCCCGACCACGAGGCCATCCGCGCCGCCGACAGCTTGGAGGCCATCCCGCCGCTGCCGCGCACGCTGCCGGGGGTGGTTGCGGCGACGTCGAGCAGCGGGTCGCCGGCCTGCACCTCGGCGATCAGCACGGCCGCGGCGTCGTGGCGTGGATCGGCCGTGTACAGGCCGGCCATGTCGGTGAGCAGCACGAGCAGCTCAGCGTTGATGTTGTGGGCGACGAGCGCGGCGATCCTGTCGTTGTCGCCGAAGCGGATCTCGTGGCTGGCGATCGCGTCGTTCTCGTTGACGATCGGCACGCAGCCGAGCTCGAGCAGCCGGGTCAGGGTGCTGCGCGCATGGAGGTACTGGCGACGGTCGACGAAGTCGTTCGGCACCAGCAGCACCTGCGCGGCGACCAGTCCGTACACGTCGAGGGCGCGGTTGTAGTGGTCCATCAGCCGGCTCTGGCCCGCCGCGGCGAGCGCCTGGAGGGTCGCCGTGTCGCCCGGCCGGGCGGTCAGCCCGAGTGCGGCGACCCCGGCGGCCACCGCGCCCGAGGTCACGAGCACCACTTCGTGGCCGGCGCGGCGTACTTCGGCCAGCTGCGCGCACAGCCCGGCGATCACGGAGCCGTCGATCACCCCCAGCTCGTCGGTGAGCGAGGATGTCCCGATCTTGACGACGAGGCGCACTACGCGTCCCGCTGGTACTCGAAGCTGAACTCGGCGACGCGGACGATGTCGCCGTCGCCGACACCGGCGCGGGCGAGCATCCGATGCACGCCGAGCCGCTTGAGCTGGAAGTCGATGTACGACAGCGCCTCGGGTGTGGTCACATCGTTCAGCGCGACGACCCGCTCCACCTGGCGGCCGACGAGCCGGAACTCGTGGTCGCCGAGGCGCTCCACCCTCGCCCCTTCCGGTTCCGGACGGATGATGACGATTCCGTTTTCCACCGGTTGCGCGGTTCGCGCTTCGTGCACGATCTGAGCGAGCCGGCCGACGAGCTCGCGTACGCCCTGGCCGGTGACCGCCGAGAGCTGCTCCCCGTCCCACTCGGCGAGCGCCGAGTCGCTCTTCGTCCCGACCACGACCCGCGGGCGCTCGAGCAGCTCCGGCTGGTAGCTACCGAGCTCCTGGAGCAGGATCCGCTCCTGCTCGTGAGGTGCGACCTCGTCGGTGGCCAGGTCGACCATCACGCACAACGCCCTGGCCCGCTCGATGTGGCGCAGGAAGCGGTGGCCGAGGCCCTTGCCATCGCTCGCCCCTTCGATCAACCCGGGGATGTCGGCAACGACGAACTCGGTGTTCTCGTCGAGGCGCACGACACCGAGGTGCGGCTCGAGGGTGGTGAACGGGTAGTCGGCGATCTTCGGCTTCGCTGCGCTGATGACGCTGATCAACGTGCTCTTGCCGACGTTGGGGAAGCCGACGAGGGCGACGTCGGCCATCAACTTCAACTCGAGCTTCATCCACCGCTCCTCGCCGTGCTCGCCCTGCTCGGCGAACGAGGGCGACCGACGGCGGTTGGAGAGGAACTTGGCGTTGCCGCGCCCGCCGCGACCTCCGGCTGCGGCCAGCCACCGGTCGCCGTGGTGGGGCAGGTCGGCGAGCAGCTCACCCGTGTACAGGTCGGTGGCGACGGTGCCCTCCGGCACGGCGACCTCGATCGAACCGCCGCGCTTGCCGTGGAGGTCCTTGCCCTTGCCGTGGGCACCGCTGCCGGCGTGTCGGTGCGGGTGGTCGCGGAACGCGAGCAGCGAGGCGACGTTGCGATCAGCGACGAGCCAGACGTCGCCGCCCTTGCCGCCGTCACCGCCGTTCGGTCCGCCGAGGACGACGGGACCCTCGCGCCGGAACGAGACAGCGCCTGCTCCGCCGTCTCCACCGCGGGCGTTCAACTGTGCTTCGTCGACGAATCCGCTGCTCATAAGGAACATCAGACGATACCGGCGGCCTCATCGGTACTCTGGCGCGTGATGGCAGGGAGCGACGAGCGCGCCGCGCGCTGGGCCGCGACGATGGGCGGCCACGTGGTGAGCGACGGGGTCAGGCTGGCGCACGCCGACTCGTGGGCAGCGAGCGGGACGTCCTTCCGCGTCGACCGGCTGGCACGCGAGGCCCTCGAGCACGAGCACCTGGCGCACCTGGCGACGCGGTCGGCCGGCGCGGGCGACCGGGCCCGCGACGAGGAGCCGGACCCGTGGCGGACCTGCTTCGAACGCGACCGCGATCGCATCCTCCACTCCAGCGCGTTCCGCCGGCTGGCCGGCAAGACCCAGGTCTTCGTGTTCCCCGACGATCATCAGCGGACCAGGCTGACCCACGCACTGGAGGTCGCCCAGGTGGCGGTGTCGGTGGCGCGTGCGCTCGGGTTGAACGTCGCGCTCGCGGAGGCGATCGCTCTCGGTCACGACTGCGGGCACGGCCCCGGCGGTCACGCCAGCGAGGATGCGCTGTCGCCGTACGTGCCCGGAGGGTTCGACCATGCCGTGTGGGGCGCCGACGTCACGCTCGCCCCGCTCAACCTGTGCGTCGAGACCCTGGACGGGATCCGCAACCACTCCTGGAGCCGCCCTGCGCCGGCGACGCCGGAAGGCGAGGTGGTCAGCTGGGCCGACCGCATCGCCTACGTCTGCCACGACTTCGAAGATGCCGTCGCCGCCGGCATCGTCACGGAGACGGCACTGCCGCCGCTCGTACGTGATCGTTGCGGTACACGCCGCAGCCAGCAGCTCGGCCGGTTCATCACCGCGATGATCGACGCGGCGGCCGACGACGGCCGGATCGGGATGACCGCCGAGCACGCGGCCGCCCTCGCCGATTTCCGCAGGTTCAACTACGAGCGCGTCTACCTCCGTCCGGCGTCGATCCGCCAGGCCGAGGCGGTCGTCGACCTGTTGCGCGCGTTGGTCGAGCACTACGCCGCGCAGCCGTCGCAGCTGCCGAGCGCGCCGGCCGTGGAGGCCGGCAGCGAGCAGGCGCTGCATGCTGCGGTCGCGTACGTCGGTGGGATGACCGACCGGTTCGCCTGCCGGCTGGGGATCACGGCGCTGGGCTGGGCGGCCGCGCGCCTCCCGCAGGGCGTCGACACCCTCGGCTGAACGTGGAGGTCGAGGTCGACGTCGAGCGTCGTGTTCGAGGTCGAGCCGGTGGTTCTGGTCGCAGCCAGATGCGTCCGTAACGTTCCGGTCGCGACCAGTTGCCTGGTCGCGGCTGAGGTCGGCGAGTTCGGTCAGCGAGCGGCGTCGAGCTGGGCGATCAGCCGTTTCGGGGCGCGACGGCGGTAGGAGTCCTCGAGCAGCTCGGTCACTCGCCCGCGATCCGCGACGGCGAGGATCACCCGCACCCCACTGAGCTTGGCGCCCCACCACAGTTCCTCGAACGCGGCCGGATCATCGGCGACGCTGGCCCGCGTCTCGCTCTCGTCGACGAAGACGTGCAGCCGGTCGCCGGCGGGAGGCGCGGTCGCGAAGATCTTGCCGCGGACTCGGAACGAGGTCATGTCGTGGTGTGGCGCCTCGGTCGCCTCGGGGAAGTCGAGGGCCACCGCCCGCGCCTCGTCGAGCAGCATCGCCCCGAACGTACTGCATCGATGCCGTCGGAACCCGCCGGCGAGCTGCGATCATGGAGGTGTGAGCACGCCGGCCGCCGAGGTCGCCACAGAGCACCGACCCGCAGAGGCGTTCGTGCCGATGCTGGCGATGCTCGCGGCGATGTGGGCGGTCGCGCTGATCGACGTGCCGCTCGACGGCCGGCTCGACAGGTTCGGGATCCGCCCGCGGCGCTTCGACGGGCTCGACGGCGTGCTGTTCTCGCCGTTCCTGCACATCGGGTTCGGCCACCTGATCGCCAACACGGTGCCGTTCGCCGTGCTCGGCGGGGCGATCTGCCTCGGCGGCGCGACGCAGTTCGTGTCGGTCACCGTGATCGTCGGGTTGATCGGCGGCCTCGGCACGTGGCTCACCGGCGGCAGCAACACGCTCGTGGTCGGCGCGAGCGGGCTCGTCTTCGGCTACCTGCTGTACCTCGTCACCCGTGGCGTGTTCGCGCGCAAGCCGTTGTACCTGCTCGGAGGCGCCGTGGTGCTCGTGGTCTACGGCAGCGTGCTGTGGGGGGTGCTGCCGAGTCCGGGGATCTCGTGGCAGGGGCACCTGTTCGGCGGGCTGGGCGGGGTCGCCGCGGCCTCACTGCTGCACGGAGACCACTCGCCGGCGGGCGACAGGCGAGTCCCGGCTGCTCGCCGCTGAACTGAACGGGTCAGGCCGACGCGACGGGCTCGACGGGCTCGACGTCGACGACCTTGCGGCCACCGCGCTGGCCGAACTTGACGGCTCCGTCGATCAGCGAGAACAGCGTGTCGTCACCGCCGATGCCGACGTTCTTGCCCGGGTGGAACTTGGTGCCGCGCTGGCGGACGATGATCGTGCCGGCATGGATCTTGGTCCCGCCGAACACCTTCACGCCGAGGCGCTGAGCGTTGGAGTCGCGGCCGTTGCGGGTGGAGCCGCCGCCTTTGGTCTTCGACATGAGCGGTCAGCCCTTCGTGATGGAGGTGATCTCGACGACGTGGTACTGCTGGCGGTGACCGTAGCGACGACGCTGGTTGGTCCGCCGCTTGTACGTGAAGCCGTCGATCTTCGGGCCCATGGCGAAACCGACGACCGTCGCCTTGACCGAGGCGCCGGCGAGCTGGGCCGGGGTGGCCAGGACGGAGTCGCCGTCGACGAGCAGCACGGGTCGCAACGAGACCTCGCCACCCTGCTCGGCGTCGAGCAGTTCGACGTGGACCTGCTCCCCCTCGACGACGCGGGTCTGCTTGCCACCAGATGCGATCACTGCGTACATAGCCGCAACAACCTATCGGGCCAGCCCAGCCGGCCCAACCCGCCGCGCGGCCGGCGCCCCGGATCAGTCGATCAGGGCGTGGTCGATGAGCACGCCGCGACCGTCGCAGTTCGGGCACTGCTCGGCGAAGTTGACGAGCAGGCCCTCGCCGATGCGTTTCCGGGTCATCTCGACGAGCCCGAGCTCCGTGATGTCGAACACCTGGGTGCGGGTCTTGTCGCGGGCGAGCGCGGAACGGAACGCTTCGACGACCTTGCGCCGGTTGTCCTTGATCTCCATGTCGATGAAGTCGATGACGACGATCCCGCCGATGTCGCGCAGGCGGAGCTGCTTGGCGACCTCCTCCGCTGCCTCGAGGTTGTTGCGGAACACCGTCTCCTCGAGGTTCGAGGTGCCGACGTTCTTGCCGGTGTTGACGTCGATCACGGTCAACGCCTCGGTGTGCTCGATGATCAGCGAGCCCCCGCTCGGCAGCCACACCTTGCGGTCGAGCGCCTTGTGCAACTGCTCGTGGATGTGGTTGCGCTCGTACAGCGGCAACCCCTCCGCCTCGGCATCGTAGAACTCGACCCGATCGGCGAGCTCGGGGTTGAACGCGCCGACGTAGTCGCGGACGTCCTCGAACAGCCGCTGGTCGTCGATGATCACGCCGCGGTACTCGGCGTTGAACTCCTCGCGGATGACCCGTACCGCCAGCTCCGGCTCGCGGTACAGCAGTGTCGGGCTGTTGGCTCGCTTGGCCTTGGCCTCGATCGTGTTCCACTGCTCGAGCAACCTGGTCATGTCGGCGCGCAGCTCGTGTTCTGTGGCGTGCTCGGCCGCGGTGCGCACGATCAAGCCGTGCTCGGCGGGCTTGACCCGGTCGAGGATGGCGCGCAGCCGCTTGCGCACGTCGTCGGGGAGCCGCTTGGAGATGCCGTAGGTCTTCGAGTTGGGGATCAGTACCACGAACCGTCCCGGCAACGACACCTCCTGGGTGAGCCGGGCCCCCTTCGCGCCGATCGGGTTCTTGGTGACCTGGCAGACGAGCAGCTGCTTGGCCCTCAGCAGCTGCTCGATGCGCATGTTGGCGCTGTTCTCGACGATGTCCTCCGCGTCGTACTGGACGTCGCCCCGGTACAGCACGGCGTTCTTCGGTGTGCCGATGTCGACGAACGCCGCC
This sequence comes from Acidimicrobiales bacterium, assembly GCA_038213195.1. Taxonomy (GTDB): domain Bacteria; phylum Actinomycetota; class Acidimicrobiia; order Acidimicrobiales; family Ilumatobacteraceae; genus JAODBQ01. Next base: position 19,714 of record JBBQTN010000079.1, read on the forward strand.
TCCATCCCGGGCAGCACGTTCTGGACCTTGCCGAGGTAGATGTTGCCGTGGATCTGGCTGACGTCGTCGGCCGGCCGGCTGACGTAGTGCTCGATCAGGTTGCGACCTTCGAGCACGGCGACCTGGGTGACCGTCGGGCGCACCTGCACGCACATCATGTAGCGACCGACCGGGCGACCGTTGCGCTCGCGACCGCGGCGCCGCTCCAACGCCTCGGCGTCCAGCTCTGCGGCGTCGAACGGGGCGGAGGGAGCTGTGATCCGCTTGCGCCGCTTCTTCGCCGCATCGGCCGTGGTCTCGCCGCCCTCGCGTTGCACTTCCGCGGCCGCCGGCTTCGGCTTGGCCGGCCGCTTGCCTTTGGCCGCAGGGGGGTCCGGGGTCGTCGCAGCGCCCGGGGCCGGGCGGGTGTCACCGATCTGCGGCTTGCGGACGAGGGCGTGGTTCGCGGCCTCGACCGACGCCCGACCCTCGCTCAGCCGGTCGGGAAGCTCCGGTCGTGTATCGGCCACCGGACGACGCGCCGGACGGGCCTGCCCGTTGCCGACCGCTTCCACTGAGCCCGACGGGCGCAGCGCGTCGGGCTCGCGCTGCTCGCCGGCACGCGCGTCCATGGACGACTCCGCGGCGCCCTGCGCAACGGGCGCCACGACGGCAGGCTGCGGCTGGATTGCAGCGTCGGCGTGACGCTCGTCTGCGTCGAGCGCTGCCGCGGGCCTCACGCTCGACCCGTCCCCTTCGCTGTCGAGGTCGTCGACGTCGCGGTCCTCGGCCTCGCCTGCCGTGCCAGGGCGCTTGCGGTTGCGCCCGCCGCGCGAGCCGCGCCGGCGCTTACGGCTCCCGGCTGCGGAGCCGACAAGGTCGTCGGGTCCCTCGTCACCGGAGC
>JBBQTN010000080.1:0-20524 GCA_038213195.1 Acidimicrobiales bacterium
CACGGCGGCCTCGCGCACCGCCGGATGCCCGTAGAGCACGTCCTCGACCTCGCGCGGCCAGACCTTGTAGCCGGAGGCGATGATCATGTCCTTCTTGCGATCGACGACGTAGTACCAACCGTCCGGGTCCATGAACCCGACGTCGCCGGTGTGCAGCGAGCCGCCGGGCAGGGCGTGCTCGGTCTCCTCGGGCTTGTTCCAGTACCCGGCGACCACCTGCGGGCCGGTGGTGACGAACTCGCCGATCTCGCCCGGGGCGACGTCGTTGCCCTCCTCGTCGATGATCTGCACCACGGTGTTGAAGATCGGCACGCCGACCGACAGCGCCCCCGACGTCGGATCGACGGGCGCGAGCTGTCCCATCGGCACGCCGTGCGACGGTGAGGTGGTCTCGGTCAGGCCGTAGATGTTGTGGATGTACGCGCCGGTCTCCTTCTCGAAGCGTTCGACGATGCTCGGGGCGATCGGTGCCCCGCCGCTGTACACCTTCGTCAGCGACGAGAAGTCGCGCCCGGCGAACGACGGGTCGTTCATCAACGCGGTGAACACGGTGATCGCGCCGACGGTGAAGGTCGGCTTCGTCCGCTCGATCGCGTCGAGCACCGTGCCCGGGTCGAACCGGTAGGCCAGCACGATCTTCATCGGCACCAGCAGCGAGACGGTGATGTGGGCGACGATGCCGGTGATGTGGAACAGCGGGGCGATGCCGAGCACGACGTCGTCGGGGGTCAGCTGCATCCACTCGCGATAGGCGGCTGAGTTGAACACGACGTTGCGGTGCGTGTTCATCGCCCCCTTCGGCGGACCTGTGGTGCCCGAGGTGTAGGTCAGGAAGGCGACGTCGTCTGCGCCGAGGGTGACCGGCGCCGGCTGCTCGCCGTCGTGAGCGGCAAGCAGCTCGAGCAGGTCGACGGTGCCTTCCGGCGTGTCGCGGGTCGACGATGCCAGCAGCACCGGGACGGTGCCGGCGTAGTCGAGCTCGCTCGTCGTGATCACCGTCTTCACGGCGCTGCCGCCGACCACGTTGACAGCGACGTCGCGGTACAACGACTGGAGCGTGATCAGGACGACCGCGCCGGAGTCCTCGAGCAGGTAGGTGAGCTCGCGCTCCTTGTTCATCGGGTTGATCGACACCACGATGCCGCCCACCTTCCACGTGGCGATCACGCTGATGACGAACTGCGGCACGTTCTGCAGGTCGATCGCGACGCGGTCGCCGCGCTGGCAGCCGGCGGCCGCCAACGCGACGGCCAGCGCATCGCTGGCCCTGTCCACGTCGGCGACGCTGAGCACGCCGCCGAAGTAGTCGATGAGTTGGTGCTCGCCTGCCCGCGCGACGGACGCCTCGAACATCTCGAGGGCCGATTCGTACGGAACGTCGATGTCGGACGGCATGCCTGGCAGGTACCGGGCGAGCCACGGACGGTCTGCATATCCGGTCATGCCGGCCCCCTCACTTGATGACGACGGGGTTGACAGGTGAGCCGGTGGCCTGGACGACCTTCAACGGCGCGGCGACGTACAGGAACGTGTACTGGCCATCGGCGGCGCAGTCATCGGCGAGGTCGTCGAGCCAGGCGATCTCGGTCAGCGTCACGCCGAGGTTGCGCATCAGCGCGTTGTGCAGCGGCAGCGTCACCCCGGACACGGGATCGGTGGTGACCTCGTTGGCGATCGTGTCGGTGACGAGGTTGGGGATCTCCATGTCGTGGAACCACTGCACCAGCTCAGGGCTGTATGTCAGGCCGGGCTCGACGAAGTTGCCGTAGAACTCGTCACGGGTGACCTTGTAGAACTTGGCGATCCAACCGGTGCGGATGACGAGGATGTCGCGGGGCTTGATCTCCGTGCCTTGCGCCTTGGCGCAGGCGATCAGGTCCTCGTGGGTGAAGGTCTCGGCGATGTCGAGGACCTCCTTGCCGCGGAACCGGGCCATGTCGAGCAGGATCCCGCGGCCGACGACGCCCTTCTCGGCGATCGCGCAGACGCTCGCCTTGGCGAGGCCGCCGATCGTGGTCTTGGAGTCGTAGCCGTTCCAGATCTGCTCGTCGTACCAGACGTGGCCGAGCGCGTCGTACTGCGTGCTGCCCTGCAGGAAGCAGGTCATGTAGTCGTCGGCGTAGTGCGCGCCGCCGGCGAACTGCGGGCCCTTGCCGGCGAGGTACATCCCCTCGTCGATCACCATCGTGCGCACCGCGCCGCTCCGACCGGGCCACACGGGGTCGCCCTCGGGGTTGGCCATCTTGACCTGCAGGGTGAACGTCTTGCCGGACTTGATCGACCCGGCGGCAGCCACGATCGTCTCTGGCGTGAGGTAGTTGAGGCTGCCGACCTCGTCGTCGGGACCCCACTTGCCCCAGTTCCTCGGCGCATCCTTCAAAAGGTCGCCAACACTGATCTGGTCTTCGGCCATGATTCGCTCCTCAGCTGTCGTGTGGTGTGTTGCTGTTCACGGGGGGTGTGGAAGGCAGGACCGGTGCGAACGTCAGAACAGGTCCCAGAACGACTCCCGGGCACGCATCTGTTCGACGGTCTCGTGGAGGATGACCCGCCCCGAGCGCATCACGTAGACCCGATCGACGATGCGCAGCGCCTGCCCGACGTTCTGCTCGAGGAGCAGCACCGACAGCCCTTCCGAGTCGGCCAGCTTGCGGACGGTGTCGAAGATCTGCTGGACGACGGCGGGGGCGAGCCCGAGCGACGGCTCGTCGAGCATCAGCAGGCGCGGGCTGGCCATCAGCGCCAAGCCGAGGCTGACCATGCGCTGCTGGCCGCCGGACATCGTGCCGGCGAGCTGACCGGAGCGCTCTGCGAGGATCGGGAACAGCTCCAGCACGAGCTTCATCCGTGACGCGCGCCGCGACTGGTCGGGATCGTTGGCCCCGCCGAGGAGGAGGTTGTCCATCACGGTCAGGTCCTGGAACACGAACCGCTCCGACGGGATCATCGCCATCCCGGCCCGCACGTTGGCCCGCGAGTTGTGCCGGGTCGTGTCCCTGCCGTCAAACATGATCTTGCCGCCGATGGTCGGGTTGATCCCCATGATCGTGCGGATCGTCGTGCTCTTGCCGCTGCCGTTGTGACCGAAGATCCCGACGATCTCGCCCGGCTGGACGTCGAAGTCGACGTCGAACACGACCTGCTTACGGCCGTACCCGCACTTCAGTCCATGCACGCTCAACATCGGGGTGACCTGGTTGACGGGAGCGCCCGTCGTGTCATGCTGTGCCAAAGTAGGCCTCCGCGAGTCGGGGCGAGTTGGTCAGCTCGGCGATGGTGCCCTGGGCGGTGATCCTCCCGAGCTCCATGAAGTAGGTGTGATCTGCCAGACGACTGACCACGTGCAGGTTGTGCTCGACGACGCAGACCGTGCGCCCCTGATCGCGCACCTCCTCGATCAACCCGAGCATCGTGTCCACCCACTTCGTGTCGATGCCGGACGCCGGCTCGTCGAGCAGCAGCACCTCGGCCTCGGTGGCCATCGCCCTTGCCAGCGAGACCAGCTTCGACTGGCCGTACGAGAGACCACCGGCGGGAACATCGGCGAACTCCTTCATCCCGACGAAGCCGAGCCAGCCCATCGCCTTCTCGCGGGTGGCCTTCTCGCCGGCGATCACCTTGCGATGGGAGAAGGCCAGCGTCGCGAAGTTCTCGCCGGGTTGGTGCTGAACCGCCATCATTACGTTCTGCAGGCATGAGATGCGGTTGATCAGTCGCACGTCTTGGAACGTGCGCACCAGACTGCGGCGGGCCACCTTGTCCGGGCTCATCCCGACCAGCTCCGTGCCGTTCAGCAGTACCGAGCCTGAGTCGGGCTGGATGGCGCCGGTGAGGAGGTTGAACACGGTGGTCTTGCCGGCACCGTTCGGTCCGACGAGCGCAGTGATCGTGCCGCGGCGCAGCTGGATCGAAAGGTCTTCCGCAGCGATGATGCCCCCGAAGCGCTTGCTCACGCCGCTCGTCTCGAGCACCACCTGCGCCGAGTGCCAGCGGTCGTCGCGCAGCGACTCGCCGCGCTCGGTGTCGCTGTGCAACGCGTCACCGAGCTCGGTGATCTTGATCGACGTCGGCACCCAGTCGTCGCTCATCTCGATTCGCTTGCCGCGACTGCGCTCGCCGCGCAGCCAGCGGTAGATCGAGAAACCCTCCGGCAGCGCGCCCTGCGGACGGAGTCGCATCAAGATCACGAGTGCGAGGCCGTAGACGACCAGCTGCAGCAGGCTGGCCTTGCTCGCCTCGACCTTCACGGCCCGTCGCAACAACGGTTCGAGCAGCACCACGACCGCGGCACCGAGGATGCTGCCGGTGAGGTTGGCCATCCCGCCGAAGATCACGATCGCGAAGACCGTCAGGGAGAACGCGAAACCGAACACCCCGGGTGTCGCCAACGACAGCCACGCAGCGATCAGCCCACCGGCGAAACCCGCCAGGCCCGAGGCGATGCCGAACACTGACACCTTGTACGCGAACACGTTCTTGCCCAGCGCTTGGGTGGCCATCGGGTCCTCACGGATGCCCTTCAGCACCCGACCGGTTGGCGACTCGCCGATCCGCCGGCAAATGAAGTAGACGACGAGCATCCCCACCAGCGCCGGGAGCAGCCAGTCCTTCGGATGTTGCAGTGTGTAGCCGAAGATGTTCGCGGTTGGCAGGTTGATCAGCCCGCCGGAGCTACCGAGGGAGGAGGTTGCGACGATCAACCCGATGATCACCGACGACACAGCGAGGGTCAGCAGGATCAGATACTCGACGGTCAGCTTCAACGCCGGCAGCGCGACCACGACGCCGATCACGAATGCGAAGACCACGCCGAGCAACGTCCCCACGAGGAAGTTCCAGTGGTGGTTCTGGGCCATGTACGCCATCGCGTAGCCGCCCACCGCTCCGAACGAAGCGTGCGCCACCGAGACCTGACCGGCGTAGCCGAGCAGCAGGTTGAGCGAGAGAGCCAGCGTGGCGTAGAGGAGGATCTGATCGATGTAGTTGAACCACAGTTCCATGTCAGACGGATTCACTCTCGGATTGGAAGACGTTGTGGGTTGGCGTCGGAGGCGAGGTCGTCGGGCGCGCCCGAGTGCGGAACTTCGCACTCAGCGCGCTTCCCTTCACGGCGATGTAAGCCAGGTAGCCGACGAGCACGACGAACACTGCGGTCTGGGTGAACCTGGCCGACAACCAGATCGACGAGTACTGCTCGATCAACGCCACGGCAATGCCGGTGACGAACACACGGATCGGTGAGCGAACGGTGCCGGCGAGGAACGCAACCAGGAACGCGTAGATCACAGGGGTGAAGCCCATGCCGGGATCAACGGTGTACTTCAGCCCGTACCAGATTGCCGAGACCCCGGCACAGATCGTGCCGAGGACGAAGCAGATCACGTACGTCGCGTCGGCGTTGATGCCGATCGTCCTCGCCAGGTCCGCGTTGACCCGGGTCGCCTTGATCCGCCGACCGAGCGAGGTGTAGCGCAGCATCAATGCGAGCAGGACCACGATGACGATGCCACTCGCCCCCTGCCACACGTCGAAGTTCAAGAAGACGGTGTTCCACCAGTGGTAGGCTTTCTTGTTCGGCCCGAAGTAGGCCTGCGTGTTCGAACCCCAGAACAGCCGCACGAGGTTCTCGCCGGCGATCCCGAGGCCCAGCGCAGCCACGAACACCGCGAGGAGCGCGGTCGCGCCGGCGTTCTTTGCAAGCGGTCGATAGACAACCCGCTCGATGCCGCCTCCGATCGCCGCGGCGAGCGCGACGCCGACCACCGCTGAGAGCCAGAAACCCCAGTGAACGCGGAACGTGAAGGTGAACGCGAGGTAGACGGCAAGCACGTACGTGAGCCCGTAGGCGAAGTGGAACCGCCCCGTCACGCCGAGGATCAGCGCGAACCCGGCTCCGAGGAGCCCATACGTGCAGCCTCGAAAAAACCCGTCGACCGTGAGTTGACGAATGGTCTGGGCACTGACGGCGAGCATGGTGAGCTGGCATCCCTTTCAGAGGAACGATCCCGGGAACGTCGGACGTTCCCGGGATCCGGATGGAGCGGTGTCTCAGACCATCTTGTAGTCGACGCCGTCGATACCGAAGAACGCCTTCGGCGACACCTTGCCACTCTTGTACTCGAACACGCCCATCTGACGCTTCAGCACGGAGTGCGACTTCGGGTCGAGCGTGTAGGTGCCCACCGTGTTGGCGTCGCCACCGTAGACGCTGACGACGGTGAGGTTGCTCTCCAACGCCTTCTCGAGCGCCGCGCCGTCCTTTGGGTCGCCGCCAGCCTTAATCGCACGACGGATGACCTCCCACATCACGAACGCGTTCTCGTAGAAGTTTGCCGCGTAGAAGTCGGGCAGTTCGCCGCCGTGCTCCTTCTTGAACTCCGCGACGAACGTCTTCGCTAACGGGCTGACCGGGTTGTTCGCGTCGAAGTAGTCGTAGGAGAACGTGTATCCAGCCTCGTAGGCGCCCTTCGAGGCGTTGACCCCGTCGGGGGTGAACTCGAAGCCGATGCGGATGGACTTCAGGTCGGCCGTCGACGCCTGGTTGGCGAACGAGCCAGGGTCCTGGCCGTAGATGGCGATGATCAGGATGTCGGGCTCGTTGGACTTGATCTTCGGCAGCACCTGGGAGAAGTCCTGGTTGCCCACGGTGACGAGCTCGTACAGCCCGTTGTGGGTGTAGCCGCCGTCTGTGATCTTCTTGAGGACGTCGACCTTGATCTGGCTGTTGTACGGCTCCCCGATGTCCCAGCCCATCAGGCCGACGGTCTTCGCGTCGGGCTTGACCTCCTTGAGGTACTTAAACAGACCGGGAAGCGGGTCGTTGGGTGTGATCGCGCGAGTGCCCCAGAAGTACGGCTGGCCCTGCCCGAAGATGCTCGTGCCACCGCCACCGTCGAGGGTGAAGACCTTGTTGTCGGCCGTGCCCTTGAGCATCGACCCGAGATCGTCCACGTACGACGCAAACTTCGCGTGCACGCCTTTGGACACCAGCTCGGTGATCGCTGCCTGTCCGGCCGCCGCATCACCCGATTTGTGGTCGAGGTAGATGTAGTTGAACTTCGGACCGCCGGCCTCCTCGATGTGCTTCGCGGCGAGGTCGAGGCCACGGGTCATCGTCTTGCCGTAGAACGAGCCGGTGCCGGTGAGCGCCAGGACGGCACCCATGTCGAGGGTCAAACCCTTTCCGGACGTGGCCGGGTCGATCGACAGCATCTTCGCGATCTGCGAGCCCAGGTCACCGGTGGCAGCACCCGTCGTGGTCGCGGTGCTGCCGCCCTTCGTGGTTGCCGTGCTGCCGCCCGTCGTGGTGGCGGTGCTGCCGCCGGTTGTCGTGGCGGTGCTGCCGCCCGTGGTCGTGGCGGTGCTGCCGGCGGTTGTCGTGGCGGTGCTGCCGGCGGCCGTGGTCGCTGTGCTGCCGCCCGTCGTCGCGTTGCTCGCCGCTGTGGTCGACGCTGCCTTCTTGCTGCTGCCGCACGCCGCCAGGAAGGCAGCGGCGCCCATCGCACCTACTCCGGTGAGCACGGACCGGCGGGTGATCCGCCCTTCGTGCACCGGCTTGTTCAAACGCTCCCCCATGATGTCTCGCTTTCGTCACGTCGTCGGATTCGCCGGGAAGACATGCGTCCGAGCGCACAGATCTGCGCCGGCCGGATCTTGCCCGTGTGGACATGTGCGATCCCGCGGACAACCGTGTCCCCGCGATGTCATGATCCCCCGCGTCGCACCGTACCCGATCGGGCTCCGCGCAAGCAACCCACTCAGTTGACGGACTCGTCAAGTGCCGCCGTCGTCGCGCGGCGAGTACGGTCGTGTCGTGCATGTGCGTGACGCTCGGACGGGAGGCCGGCGTCTGCGGATGGAGGGCGTCGCGTGACAGGACTCGAGCCGCTGCCGTCGACCTTCGCGGCGACGCGGGCGGCGCTCCACGCGGTGGCCTGTTACGTCGTCGGACCGGCGCGCAAGGCGATCGACGGGCGGATCGGGTTGCGCCCGACCGGCGGCGGGTTCGGCACGCCCGTCCTCGCCGATGGCTCACGGATCGTCGTGCGCGGCGACCGCGTCGGTCGCGACGCGGACGCCGGTGTGCGGATCACCACGTTGCGCTCATGCGCGGCGCACCTCGGCATCGAGCTCTCTGCCGATCCGGGCGTCGGCCGCGACCTGCCGCCGTACGAGCCGGCCGCGCAGCTCGATGTCGACCGCACCGCGGCGGCCTCGCTCGCCGAGTGGTACGCGTTCGGCCAGACCACCCTCGACGAGCTGCGCGACGCGGGCGATTCGGCGCGCGCCTGGACCGAGCCGCAGCTGTGGCCGGAGCACTTCGATCTCGCTACCGAGGTACTCCTCGGCAACGAACGTCGGGCCAACGTCGGCTTCTCCCCCGGTGACGGCTTCCGCGCCGATCCGTACGTCTACGTCGGGCCGCACGACATGACAGGGCTCGGCGATGCGTACTGGAACGCGCCGTTCGGCGCCGTCCTCGGCTACGACGACCTGCTCGGCGCGGCGCGACCCGACGACGCCGCGAGACAGTTCATCGAGCACGGTCTCGGGCTGCTCACGCCACGCTGATCCGCAACTGCGGTTGCCGACGGTGAGGCTCGACAGGGGTGCGCGAGCGCCGAACGCGCGCCGCTGCGGGGCGGCGCCCGCCTCGGGCCGGGTGAGGCGCGGAACGGTAGAACGGTGAGCGAGGCGAAGGGAGCCGGGACATGGTGACGAGGAGCTACAGCCGCGCGATCACCGACGGCGCGGCACGACACCCGCACGCCGGCGCGATCACGTGTGACGGCGTCTCGGTGACGTGGGCGGAGCTCGACGCGCGCACCAACCGCCTGGCCCGCGCCTACGCGGCGCTCGGGGTGGAACAGGGGACGTTCGTCACCATCGGCCTGCCCAACTCGATCGGGTTCCTGGAGGCGGCGATCGCCACGTGGAAGCTCGGCGCCACCCCCCAGCCGGTGAGCCACCGCCTCCCCGATCGCGAACGCCAGGCGATCGTCGACCTCGCCGACTCGGTGCTCGTCGTCGGCGCCGACCCGGGCGCCCATCCCGGCCGGATCACGCTCCCGGCCGACTGGCAACCGGATGCCGCGATCGACGACGGGGCGCTGCCCGATGTCGTCAGCGCGCGGTGGAAGGCGCCGACGTCGGGCGGCTCCACCGGCCGGCCGAAGCTGATCGTCGCAGTCGATCCCGGCGTGGTCGACACCGAGCTCCCCCCGCCCTACCAGATCGGGCGTGACGCCGTCGTCCTCGTGCCGGGGCCGCTCTACCACAACGCGCCGTTCGGCTTCTCGACGATCGCGCTGATGAACGGCAACCACGTCGTGATCCTCCCCAGGTTCGACGCGGAGGCGACGCTCGCGGCGATCGACAGTCACCGACCGGATCTCGTGCTGCTCGTGCCGACGATGATGCAGCGGATCTCCCGGCTACCAGAGGATGTCCGCGGCAGGTACGACGTCAGCTCGCTGAACGTGGTGTGGCACATGGCTTCGCCGTGCCCGCCGTGGTTGAAGGAGGCGTGGATCGAGTGGATCGGCGGCGAGAAGATCTACGAGCTGTACGCCGGGACGGAGGGCCAGGCGGTGACGATCGTGCGCGGCGACGAATGGCTCGCCCACCGCGGCACGGTCGGTCGCCCCGTGATCGGCGAGATGCGCATCCAGGACCCGGACACGTTCGCGTTGCTCCCGGCCGGCGAGATCGGCGAGGTGTTCATGCGCGCCCCCGGCAACAGGCGCACGTACGAGTACGTCGGCGCCGAGGCGCGCCTCAGCCCGGATGGCTGGGAGAGCCTCGGCGACATGGGCTACATGGACGCCGACGGCTACCTGTTCCTCGCCGACCGGCGCAAGGACATGATCCTCTCCGGCGGCGCGAACATCTACCCCGCCGAGATCGAAGCCGCGATCGACGAGCATCCCGATGTGGTGTCCTGCGCAGTGATCGGGCTACCGGACGACGACCTCGGCAGCCGGGTCCATGCGGTGGTGCAGGTGGGCGCGCCGATCGACAGCGACGCGCTGCGCGCGTTCCTCGCCGCTCGCCTGGTGCGCTACAAGATCCCGCGCACCTTCGAGTTCGTCGACCGGCCGGTGCGCGACGACGCCGGCAAGGTCCGCAGGAGTGCGCTGCGCGACGAGCGCAGCTGAGACCCCGGCGCGCAGCTGCGTCGGCTCAGAGGGCGACGGGGAACTGGTGGTCGGAGGTGATCCGCCCGTCGGCGTCGAGCAGCAGGAACTCATGGCCCATCGCCGCGACGGTGCCGTCGGCGAGTGCGACCATCTCCCACCACACGCGTAGCGCACCGTGATGGGCGACGTACGGCTGCGCCGACCGGAACGTGTGCGCTCCCGTCCCGACGAACGCGTCGTACGACCTGATCACCCGCGCCTCGATCGCGTCGTGGCCGATCGCTTCGATCGACGCGGTGTAGTTGGCGGCATCGGGCGCCCACAGCTCCTCGATCGTGGCGCGGCGCCGTGCTGCGTCGGGTTCGTTCCACATCCCCATGTAGCGATCGACGAACCTGTCCATCGCCGCCTGCGTGTCTGTCGTGTCGTTCGCTGTTGCTGTCATGGCTCGATCCTGCGCCGTCGACGTCATTGCGGCGAGTACGTGTGAGGTACCCGCCGGGCGGCCCTCCCGCGGTACCGTCGGCAGGGTGCCTCGAGGAGGAGTCGGTCCGCTGATCCGCGATCGCAGGACGACCGTGAAGCGCAGCCAACTCGACCTCGCCCTGGACGTCGGCGTCTCGCCGCGACACCTCAGCTTCGTCGAGCTCGGCAAGTCCCGGCCGAGCCCCGAGCTGCTGACGTTGATCGCCGATCGGCTGGGCGTGCCATTGCGTGAGCAGAACGACTGGCTCATCGCGGCAGGGCATGCGCCGCGCCACGCCGAGACACCGCTCGACGGCGACGCACTGCGCACCGTTCGCCGCTCGCTGCAGACGCTGCTCGACGCGCACGAGCCGTATCCGGCAGTCGCCATCGACCGCAGCTGGACCGCGCAGTTGTGGAACGAGGCCGCCGTGTGGCTCGGCGACGAGATCCCGTCCCATGCGCGTGGCGACCCGACGAACATGTTCCGGATCTCGTTGCACCCCGAAGGCTTCGCCCCCCGGACGCGCAACTTCGACCAGTGGTCGGCGTACCTGCTCCGTCAGCTCGACCTCATCGTGCGCCGCACCCGCTCGGCAGAGGCCACCGCGCTGGCCGACGAGATCGAGACATGGCCCGGCATCGCCCCGCGCGGTTCGTGGGCGCGCTGGACGCCCCACGCCGAGGACCCGGTGGTGCCCTGGGTCGTCGAGCACCGCGGTGTCGAGCTGTCGTTCTTCACGGCGATGGCCACCTTCGGCACCCCGGTCGACATCACGCTCGCCGAGATGACCGTCGAGCTGTTCCTCCCCGCCGACGACGCGACCGAGGCGCACCTCCGCCGGCGTGCGGCGGCAACCTCGGTCGTGCGGCTGTCGTAGTGCTGTTCGGCGAGCCGGTCACGCTCCACGAGGCCGGTCAGACCGGTCGTGGCGGTGCTGTTGCGGGCGAGCGTGACAGGTACATTCGCGTGATGCGGATCGAAGACGAGCTCCTCACCGGGTTCGGCGCGGAGTAGTTCACACGGCTGTTCGGCGGCCCGATCCGCAGCGCCATCGCCACGGAGAACGCCGGCTTCAAGCGCGCCGCCGAGCGGGTGCCGGTCGCGTAGACGTGCCGGCGGGCGGGACGTGACGGTCGTCCGCCACGAGGACCGAAGTGTCGTCCACTTGTACTCGCCAACTAGATTGGGACCCGTGCCAGGCAAGCAAGAACAAGAACTCGCCAGCGAGGAGATCACCGAGGTCGCCCCCGGCGTCCTGCGGATGCAGCTGCCGATCCAGTTCACGGGCCTCGGCCACGTCAACTGCTACGCCCTGGAGGACGAGCGCGGCTTCGCGATCGTCGACCCAGGGTTGCCAGGGCCGACGTCGTGGGACGGTTTGATCGATCGCCTCGGGCGGGCCGGGATCCCCTTGCCGCGGATCCACACCGTCATCATCACCCACTCCCATCCCGACCACTTCGGCGGTGCGGCGCGGGTGCGCGAGGAGACGGGTGCGGACATCCTCACCCACCGCTCGTTCAAGCTGTGGTGGGAGCGCGACTCCGACGGGTTCGACGACACGCCCTCCGACGCCCTGGAAGCGCCCGGCGACTGGGCCAGGCCGACGCCGTGGGGTGGCGAGTTCCGCCCGCCGAGCGACGGGGCGATGAACGAGATGCGCAACGAGATGCGCAGCAACGACCACCGCCCACAACCGACCATCCGCGTCGAGGACAGCGAGGTGGTCAAGCTCGCCGGGCGCGAGTGGGTCTCGCTGCACACGCCCGGCCACACGCCCGACCACCTCTGCCTGTACGACCAGGAGCAGGGCGTCGTGCTCTCCGGGGACCACGTCCTGCCGACGATCACCCCCCACATCGGCGGTATGGATGGCTTCGCCGACGACCCGCTCGCCGAGTTCTTCTCCTCGCTGGACCGCATGGCCAAGCTCGAGAACGTCACGATCGCCCTGCCGGCGCACGGGCACCCGTTCCACGACCTCGCCGGGCGCGTCCGCGAGATCGAAGAGCACCACGTCGGACGGCTGGCCCGACTGCGCAGCGCGTCCGAGGAGCTCGGCCGCCCCGCCGCGGTGCACGAGATGATGGAGCACCTGTTCTCACAGCGGGCGTGGGGTTCGATGGCCGAATCGGAGACCTACGCGCACCTCGAGCACCTGCGCCTGACCGGCAACGCGACCACGTCGTGGCGTGACGGCCTGCTCTGCTACCAGATCACCGACTGACGCCAGTTGCGCCGGGCCGGCGAGCCCGGGGTGGGCCACCCTCGATCATCAGCCGGGGATGGGGATCGCCAGCAGCGCAGGGGCGATCGTCTCGTAGATGAGCTTCGCCCCCGGCTTGTAGACGTGCACGCCGTCCCAGCGGTAGGCCAGGCTCGTCGCGATGGTCGGGTCGGTGCACCACTCGGCCGGACCGTGCACGAACGTCGCGATGTCCGGTTCCGACGCGGCCACCTGCTGCATCAACGCGTTGAGGTGGGCGACGCGCTGGTCGTCCGCCCGCTCGGGCAGCGGCGGGGTGCCCTCGCCCTTGGCCTGCTGCGGACGCATGCACGGGATCTCCAGCAGCACCACGTGCGCCCCTGACGCGGCGAGGGCGTCGATCCCCGACTGCAGGTGGGCGGTGAACAGCGCGTCGTGCTGCGGGCTGCCGACGACGTACGTCGTGGCGCCGAGGGTGATGTCGAGGACGTCCCACGCGCCGAGCACGACCACCGCGAGCAGGGCCTTGCTGGACGCGGCCGACCTCCGCCACCTGTCCGACCATCCAGGGCAGGTGAGCTGGCGGTCGTACCCGACCGAGCTGTGCACGGTCCCCGAGTCGAAGATGCTGCAGCCGTCGATCGAGCCATCGGCGACCCTGAACGTCGAACCGATCCCGCCCGGCAGGTTGATCGCCAGCGCATGCGCCGTGCTGTCGCCGACGAGCACGATCCGGCGCGGCAGGGGTGCGGGGGCGGCCGCGCCGGGTGCCCCGGCACCGCCGCCCGCCGTCACGGGCGGTGCGGCCAGGACGAACCCGGTGTCGGCGCCACCCGCGGCCCGGTCGAACGGCGCCAGCGTCACGTACGACGCGATCAGCACGACCAACAGGACGAGCGAGCTGCCGAGCACGACCCCCGACGGCGTGAGCCGCCGGGACGTCGGACTGCGCAATCCTTCGCGGCGCAGCCGCGCGACGATCCGACCTGCGGCGCCGTTGCGGATCGGCGTCTCGACGTACCGGTAGCACAGCTCGCTGACCACGACGGTCTACAGCACTGCGGCCGGCAGCCTCGCCGCGCCGACCCGATCGACACCGACGAACACGAAGATCGGCCAGTGCCACAGGTACAGGCCGTAGCTGCGCCTGCCGACGACGGCGAGCGGCTCGCAGCCGAGCACCCGGCGCACGAGCACCGCCTGCGGGTGCACCGCGGCGACGATGACCGTCGCCGCGAGCATCGAGACGACCGGCAGCACCCACTCGAACGTCGCGCTGCTGTGCAGGGCGGCCGTCGCGAAGACGACGGTCAACCCGACCAGCGCCGCCACCCCGCACCACTCGATCCGCTGCACCCTGTTCGGTGCAGTCGGTGTCCTGCGCCGCCACGGCCGCCACAGGTGGGCGACGCCTGCGCCGAGCAGCAGGCCGCCGCTGCGGGTGAACGTCGACAGGTACAACGCGTTCGCGCGGTCGACGGTCGCCGTCCCCCCGTGGAACGGATCCGGCACGCGCATCGGCGCGGCGAGTCCGGGGCGGGTCAGCCACCACATCCACAGCCACACGGCCGCGAAGGCCGAGACCATCACGACACCACGTGTCCTCCGTGACCATCCGAGCGCGACGAGGCCGATGAACACGAGCGGCCAGACGAGGTACCACTGCTCCTCCACCGCCAGCGACCACATGTGCCGCAGCAGCGGCGGATCGACCGGGCTGTAGTACGCCGCCTTGCTGAACACCTGCCCCCAGTTGGCGACGTAGAAGATCGACCACGGCAGGTCGCCGCGCAACCGGTTCTGCTGCTCCGCCGTGCCGAACAGCCGCGCCCACACCGCGACCGCGACCAGCATCGTGAACAGCGCAGGCAGCAGACGCCTGGCGCGGCGCGTCCAGAAGCCGCGCAGCGAGGTCGTCGTGTCGCGCTCGCGCTCCTCAAGCAGCAGCGAGGTGATCAGGAAGCCGGACACCACGAAGAACACCTCGACGCCGTAGAAACCGCCCTGCGCCCATGAGAACCCGGCGTGGTAGAGGATCACGGCGATCACCGAGAACGCGCGCAGCCCGTCGAGGCTCGGGCTGTAGCCGAGCCGTCTTCGCGCCGCAGTCGCCGGAGCAGCAGGGCGCTGGCGCTGCTCCAGTTCGACCAGTCGCCACAGCGGGTCGCGAACGAGCTCAGCCATGCACGACGGCGGGTGCGGCGACGACGACCGCGACGATCTGGTGGGAGGAGATGCGTCCAACTTAGTTTCGGGATCCGGCCCGCGGGGGCGATCTCGGGTGCGATCGCGACCACCGTGGTGCGGTCTACCTTGGCCGTGTGGACCAGTGGTGGTGGTACCTGACCCGGTCCACCGGCATCGTCGCCACCGTCCTCGCCGTGTCGTCGCTGGTGCTCGGGCTGTTCTTCTCGGCGCGCAACATGGGCCGCCTCCGTCCCCCGGCGTGGTGGCTCGACCTGCACAACTACCTCGGCGGGCTGGCACTGGTGTTCACCGGCGCGCACGTCCTCGCGTCGCTGCTCGACCCGGGTTCCGGCATCGGCATCCTCCAGACGGTGGTGCCGGGGACGGCGCCGGTGGAACGATGGGCGATCACCTGGGGTGTCCTGGCCACGTATGCCTTCGCGGCCACTGTGTTCACCTCGTGGCCGAAGCGGCTGTTCTCCCGGCGCGCCTGGCGGATCGTCCACTTCGTCTCGGTGGCGGGTGTCGCCCTCGGCGGCCTGCACGCCATCCAACTGGGCACCGACGGCGGGGCCTCGCTGTTCGAGCTCGGCCTTGCCGCGGCGACGCTTGCCGCGGTCTACGCGCTGTTCGTGCGCCTGATCGGCGCGCTGACCCGCAGCCGGTCACACCGGACGTCGCGATGACCCGGCGCCGCCGGCCGGCCCGCGCCGCACGGCTCGGCGCGCTCGTGGTCAGCTGCGCCGCGACGGGCGGTCTGGCGTTGCTGTTCGCCGAGAGGGACCCGTCTAGATCAGCGAGCGGGGCTGCGCAGGGGCAGGAGCCGACGATCCCGACCGTCGAGACCGTCCCGCCCGGTGCGGCGGCGGGAGGTTCGCAGGAAGGCGGCGCGGTCGCCTTCGACGGCGACGCCGTCCAGACCCGGTACGGGCCCGTCGAGGTCCAGGCCCAGCTGCGCGGAGGCCGTCTCGCTCAGGTGGCCGTGATCGCGTACCCCAGCAACGATCGCAGGAGCGCGAGCATCAACTCCACCGCGCTGCCGCAGCTGCGCACCGAGGTGCTCGACGCCCAGAGCGCGGACGTCGACACTGTCTCAGGGGCGACCTACACCAGCGACGGATACACCCGCTCGCTGCAGTCCGCGCTCGATCGTGCACGCGCCGCCGGGGCGACGACCCTCACCTGACAGGCGCCGCCCGACGCGGTCAGAACTCGATCACGAGCCGCCCGCGGATGCCGCCGGCCTCGAGCAGGCGATGAGCCTCGCCCGCTTCCTCCGGCGCGAACGTCCGGGCCACCCGCAGCGAGACGGCGCCCTGCTCTGCCTGCCGGCGCAGGCGGTCCAGTGCCGTCCACTCCTTCGCGTACGTGCGCACCCAGACGGGGTGGATGGTGATCCCCCGCGGGGCATCGGCACGCAGGCCACGCACCGCGGCGAACCCGCCACCGTCGCGGATCGCGGGAAACAGCAGGTCGTTCTGGACGGACCCGTCGGCGAGCCCATCGACGCCGCCAGGGGCGGCGTCCAACACGCGCGCCGCGACGTCGTCACCGCGGCGTACGACGACGTCGGCACCGAGGGCGCGCACCAGCTGCTCGTCGGCGGCCGATGCGTCGGCGATCACCCGCAACCCGTCGGACTTCGCGAGCTGCACCACGTACCCGCCGTACGCGCCCGCGGCCCCCGTGACCGCGATCGTCGAACCGGGCGCCAGCCCGAGCAGATCGAGGCTCAGCCGAGCGGTCAACGCGTTCATCGGGAGCGTCGAGGCCTCCGCGCCGGACGCGCCGAACGGCACCGCGACGACCGATTCGGCGGGGAGCACCAGTGATTCCGAGTAGCCGCCGTGCGAACCCGATGGCACGACGACGCCCATCACGTGCATGCCGACCGACACCCCGGTGGCGACGTCGTCGCCGACCTCGTCGATCACCCCGGCGACGTCCATCCCGGGCACGTAGGGCGGCGGCCCCGCGGCCTTCAACGCCTCGGCGCGGCTGCCGTTGCGGGTGTAGGTGTCGGTGGGGTTGACCGTCGCGGCAAGGACCCGCAGCCGGACCTCGCCGGGCCCTGCGTGACGCTCGGGCAGGTCGACGAGTCGCAGGACCTCTGGACCACCGAACTCCGTCACCCCGACAGCTCTCATCGGCTCGGCGTATCACACCCCGACGCCGCGGAGGAAGTGATCCGCCCTCGCCGATCGCTCCGGCCAGGTGGCGCGGCGACGGGCGCCGCGCGCGGCGGTCAGCCGGCGCGCCACGGAGGGTGAGGCCGTGCGGGCGGAGCAGGTGGTACTGTCCGATCAGTGCCATCGTTCGCTCGACGCAGAGCAGATGGTGCCGTCATCCGTCGGGAGAGGAAGTCGTGAGTTCCAGTTCGCTGCGCATTGCCACCGCGTTCGCGCGGGAGATCACGCGATCGACCGATGCCCACCTCTGCCGCGCCTGTGCTGACGTGCTGGAGGTCGCAGGCGCCGGGATCACGATCATGGGCGGATCGGCGGGCGGCGGCCCTGTGTGCGTGTCCGACAAGCGCATGGCGGCGTTGGAGGACCTGCAGTTCACGCTCGGCGTCGGCCCATGCCAGGACGCCTTCGCCTCCGGCAGCCCGGTGCGGGTGTCGCGGCTCGACGGGGCCGCGTCTGTTCGGTGGCCGTCGTTCGTCGACCTCGCCCACGCGACGGGCGTCGGTTCGGTGTTCGCCTATCCGATGGCCTCGCGCGGCGCGCGGGTCGGGGTGATGACGCTCTACCAGGACGGCGAGGGCGACCTCACCACCGGCCAGCACGAGGACAGCCTGACCGTCGCCGAGGTGCTCACCGAGACCGTGTTGAGCCTGCAGGCTGCGGCCCCGACCGGCACCCTCGCCACCGGGCTCGAGGGCGCCGCCGCCTACCACGCCCAGACCTATCAGGCGTCGGGCATGGTCGCAGTCCAGCTGAATGTGCCTGTCGACGAGGCACTGGTGCGGATCCGCGCCCACGCGTTCGCCTCCGGACGGCCGATCAGCCACGTCGCCGACGACATCATCGCCCGCCGGCTGCGGTTCGTGGACGACGACTCCGGCTCGGTGGACGAGGCCTGACGGTGGCCGACCCCGACGACCCGTCCGTCGACCGCCAGGCGCTCACCGCGCAGACCTTCGTCGAGATCGTCGACAAGCTCGTCGACAGCTTCGACGTGATCGACGTGCTCACGGTGCTCGCGCTGCGGTGCGTGGCCTTGCTGAAAGCGGGCGCCGCCGGCATCCTCCTGATCGACGATGTCGGTCAGCTGCGCGTCGTCGGCGCCTCGACCGAACAGATCGAGCTGCTCGAGCTGTTCCAGGTCCAGAACGAGCAGGGTCCGTGCCTCGACTGCTTCCGGACGGGCGCGGTGGTCACGAATCCTGACCTGAGCGAGCCGACGCCGTGGCCGTTGTTCGCGGAGCAGAGCGTCGAAGCCGGATACCGCGCGGTGTGCGCTGTCCCGCTGCGGTTCCGCGATCTCACGATCGGCTGCCTCAACCTGTTCATGTCCCCGCCGGGTCTGCTGGCTGACGCCGACGTGGTCCTGGCTCGCGCCCTCGCCGACGTCGCCACGATCGCGATCGTCCAGGACCAGGCGACGCGCGCCGCCGCGGTCCGCGAAGGGCGGCTGCAGGGTGCGCTCGTCAGCCGCATCACCATCGAGCAGGCGAAGGGGATGATCGCAGAACGGGCCCACGTCGACATGGACGAGGCGTTCTCGCGCCTGCGCACGTTCTCGCGGTCGAACAACCGCGGTCTCACCGAGGCCGCCAGGTCGATCGTCACCGGCGGGATCGACATCGACCTGCTGAGTCCGCGACGCCGACCGCCGTCGGAACCCCGGAGCCACTGAACGCCGACGAACCGGGTCTGCGGCACCCGTCTCGGCGGGTACGAGACGACGTCACGGCACAGGTACGGGAACGCGGTTCCTTCGCCGTCCGTGATCGACCGCTTCGACGAGGAGAGAGATGGAAGTCTGGCCAGGGACCGCTTATCCGCTCGGTGCCACCTTCGACGGCACCGGCACGAACTTCGCGCTGTTCACGGAGTCCGCGTCGCGCGTCGAACTGTGCCTGTTCGACGCCGACGGCGTGGAGAACCGGCTCGACGTGCGCGAGGTCGACGCCTACGTCTGGCACTGCTACCTCCCCCACGTCCAGCCCGGGCAGCGCTACGGCTATCGCGTGCATGGCGCGTATGACCCGTCGAACGGGCGACGCTCCAACCCGAGCAAGCTCCTCCTCGACCCGTACGCGAAGGCGGTGTGCGGTGAGATCGACTGGCACCCGTCGCTGTTCGCGTACCAGTTCGGCGACCCGCTGTCGACCAACGACGAGGATTCGGCGCCGCACATGATGATGGGCGTCGTCATCAACCCGTTCTTCGACTGGGCGGGTGACCGGCCGCCGAAGATCGCCTACGCGGACACGATCATCTACGAAGCGCACGTCAAGGGCCTCACCAACCTGCACCCCGGGATCCCGGAGGACCAGCGCGGCACGTACTCGGCGATCGCCCATCCGGCGATGATCGAACACCTCCGCCACCTCGGGATCACCGCCGTCGAGCTGATGCCCGTGCACCAGTTCGTCCATGACAGCACGCTGGTCGAGAAGGGCCTGCGCAACTACTGGGGCTACAACACCATCGGCTTCTTCGCCCCGCACAACACGTACTCGTCCTCCGGCGACGTCGGCCAGCAGGTGCAAGAGTTCAAGGGGATGGTCCGCGGGCTGCACGACGCCGGGATCGAGGTGATCCTCGACGTCGTCTACAACCACACCGCAGAGGGCAACCACCTCGGCCCGACGGTCAGCTTCCGCGGCATCGACAATCAGGCGTACTACCGGCTGGTCGACGACGACCTGCAGTTCTACATGGACTACACCGGCACCGGGAACTCGCTGAACATGCGTCATCCGCACTCGCTGCAGCTGATCATGGACTCGTTGCGGTACTGGGTGGTGGAGATGCACGTCGACGGGTTCAGGTTCGATCTCGCCTCGACGTTGGCCCGGGAGTTCTACGACGTCGACAAGCTCTCGTCGTTCTTCGAGCTCGTGCAGCAGGACCCGATCGTCTCGCAGGTGAAGCTGATCGCCGAACCGTGGGATGTCGGACCCGGCGGCTACCAGGTCGGCAACTTCCCCCCGCAGTGGACCGAGTGGAACGGCAAGTACCGCGACACGGTGCGCGACTTCTGGCGCGGCGAGCCGGCGATCCTCGGCGAGCTGGCGTCGCGGCTGACGGGTTCTGCCGACCTGTACGAGCAGGACGGCCGCCGTCCCGTCGCCTCGATCAACTTCGTCACCGCGCACGACGGGTTCACCATCGCCGACCTCGTCTCGTACAACGAGAAGCACAACGACGACAACGGCGAGGACAACAACGACGGCGAGTCGCACAACCGCTCCTGGAACTGCGGGGCGGAGGGCCCCACCGACGATCCGGAGGTGCTCGCCCTGCGGGCCCGTCAACAACGCAACTTCCTGGTCACCCTGCTGCTCTCGCA